>MEMN01000182.1:3536-4587 GCA_001767945.1 Alphaproteobacteria bacterium RIFCSPHIGHO2_12_FULL_66_14
GCGCATTGGCGATCGGCAGAATCATGTAGGGCAGCAGAATGTGGATCATCGCGATCTGGGTCGCGAGCGGCGTGTTCAGGATGCGGATCGGCCGGTCGATCATGCCGAGCGCGATGAGGCCTTCGTTGACCAGACCGTGCCGGCCCAGCAGCACCATCCAGGCGTAGCTGCGCACCAGCACGCTGGTCCAGAAGGGCAGCAGGATGACGACCAGGATGAGCGGCGCCGTCGTCTTGGCGCGCACCAGCCCCATGGCGACCGGATAGCCCAGGACCAGGCAGCCGAGCGTCACGGTGACCGAGGTGTTTAAGGTGATCCAGAAGGTTTTTGCGAACACCACGTCCTCGAACAGGGCGGTGTAGTGCGAGAGCGTCCAGGTCGGGTCATTCAGGCTGCGCAGCAGCATCGCCAGCACCGGCAAGGCGTAGAGTACCAGCATGTAGATCAATAAAGGCGCCACGAGCATCAGCGGTACATGGCGGCGCCAATTCCGCAGCAGCGGCCGGACGGCCCCCAGGGGAACGGCGATGGGCGAGGGCTGCGCGATCTCGGACAAGGATTGCCTCACACGAGAATGGTGTCTGCGACCGACCAGGAGATCTCCGCGCGCTCGCCGATGGCGCGGCGCCGGATGGCGGCACTCGAAGGCTCCTTCAGGACCATCGAGGTGCCGTCGCCCGCCTGCAGCATGTAGCGGCAGCGTTCGCCGGCAAAGACCGCCTCGGTGACGGTGACGCTGAGGCGGTTCTGCGGCGTCGTCGCGTTCCAGGCACTGTCGGCAAAGCGCAGGCGCTCGGGTCGCGTGGTGAGCGTCACCCTGTCGCCGCTGGCCGGCCGGCCCGGGCACATGGCGCGGATGAGCGCGCCGTCGCATTCGGTGATAACGACGTCGTCCTCCATGCCGCGGACAATCGCAGGCAGGAAGTTCGACTCGCCGATGAAGCCCGCGACGAAGCGGTCGCTCGGCCGGTCGTAGAGATCCTCCGGGGAACCCACTTGCGCCACCTTGCCGTCGTTCATGACGGCGATGCGGTCGGACATGGTGAGCGCC
>MEMN01000182.1:4602-4963 GCA_001767945.1 Alphaproteobacteria bacterium RIFCSPHIGHO2_12_FULL_66_14
GTCACGTAGATGAAGGTGATCCCGAGGTCGGCATGCAGGCGGCGCATCTCGAGCTGCAGGTTCTCGCGAAGCTGCTTGTCGAGCGCACCCAGCGGCTCATCCATCAGCAGCAGGCGCGGCTTGAAGACGACGGCCCGCGCCACGGCGACGCGCTGCTGCTGGCCACCCGAGAGCTGGCGTGGATAGCGCGCGCCGTAGCCTGGCAGGTGCACGAGCTCCAGCGCCTCGGCCACGAGCCTGGCGCGCTCGGCCTTCGGTACGCCGCGCTGCTTCAGCGGGAAGCCGATGTTCTCGTCGACGGTGAGGTGAGGGAACAGGGCATAGTTCTGGAACACCATGCCGATGTTGCGGCGGTAGGGCG
>MEMN01000183.1:0-388 GCA_001767945.1 Alphaproteobacteria bacterium RIFCSPHIGHO2_12_FULL_66_14
TCATTTTCGTGCTCGGCTTCTTCATCGACTGGCTGGAGATCGTACTGATAACCCTGCCCATCTTCATGCCGGTGATCGAAAAGCTCGACTTCGCCGCCCACGTCGGCAACGCGATGCTGGTCAAGGTGTGGATTGCCACGACGATCGCATTCGCGTTGGAGACGTCCTTTCTGACGCCTCCCTTCGGGTTTGCGCTCTTCTTCCTGCGCGGGTCGGTTCCGGGAATACACATGACCGACATCTACCGCGGCGTTGCCCCGCTCGTGGCGATCCAGCTGGCCGTCCTGGCCGCCGTACTCGCCCTGCCCTGGCTGGCGACGCGGTTGCCGCAGATGCTGTTGATCTAGCTCTCGTCTCGCGGTCAGCGGACTTTGGCCAGCGCATCGAT
>MEMN01000183.1:399-5457 GCA_001767945.1 Alphaproteobacteria bacterium RIFCSPHIGHO2_12_FULL_66_14
TGCTCCGGCTTTTCCTGCAATGCGACAAAGGTCTTTATCGCTCCGAGGCCGAATCCCAGATCCCGGGCATGACGGATGAACGCCAGCCGCCTGGCATCATCGTCTCCATATTCCCTGCGGCCATTCGATGCGCGGCGCGCCTTGGGCAGCACCCCTTCACGTTCGTAGTAGCGGATCGTCTCGATGTGAACGCCGCTTTGCCTGGAGAGTGCACCAATCGCCATCATGGAAAGTCGCCCCCTTGTTCCTGTAGCCACTACAGGATGCATACTCGAAGCACATCGTTCAAGGACATCGGACATGAACGCCACGACGATGGATCCACCGGTGCGGTACCAGGTGACGGGCATGGATTGCCCATCCTGCGCCACCAAGATTGAAGGCGCGGCGCGCTCGGTGCCGGGCATCGAGGAAGTCAGGGTTTCGATCGCATCGCAAGAAATGACGCTGTGGCTTCGTGAAAAAACGGCGCCGCTGCCTGAACTCGAACAGGCCATCACGGGACTGGGTTATCGGCTCACGCGCCTGGGCGAAGAAGAGGGCGACGACAAGATCCCTGATCTGTCCCACGTGACGCCTGCATACAGGCGCGCGCTCTCGATTATCGTTCTTCTCAACGTCGGTTACGGCCTCATCGAAATCGTCGGCGGGTTCGTGGCCGGGTCGCAATCCCTGAAGGCCGATGCCCTGGACTTCCTTGGAGACGGGATCATTTCATTTCTCGGCTTGATCGCCATTGGCTGGGGCCACAAAGCACGCGCGCAGGCCGCCCTCCTGCAAGGGCTCTTCCTCGGCGCATTGGGGCTGGGAGTCATTGCCGCCACCGCGTATTGCGTGTTCGTCCTGAACCAGCCCCAAGCAGCGCTGATGGGCGTTTTTGGTGCGATTGCGCTCGCCGTCAACATTGCGGCCGCCATCGTGCTCATTCCGCATCGCAAGGGTGACGCCAACATGCGGGCGGTCTGGCTATTTTCGCGCAACGACGCCATCGGCAACGCTGCCGTCGTCGTCGCGGCCGGCCTCGTGTGGTGGACGCACAGCTCTTGGCCCGATCTCGTCGTCGCCGGCGCGATCGCCGCCCTGTTCCTGCAATCGGCTTGGTCGATCATTACCGACGCACGTGCCGATCTAAGACAGGTCACGCGGGCAGCGTGACCTCAAACGTGCCCGGCAAAATGCACGACGATCGCGAACGCAACCATCCCCACGGCCACGGCCGCAATCGGCAGCAGGATCTCGACCGTGGCCGTCGAACCGCGGACGCGGCCGGTCGAGGTTTCGACGTCGCGACAGGCCCAATGGCCAAAGGAGCCGGGTTCGCGGACCCGGTCGCCAAGGTCGAGGCGCGGATTGCGGCGGCGGGTTTGCCACAGGAGTGCCACGAGTCCGACGCTCACCAGGAAGAAGGCGCTCACGATGGCCAGCATCAGGTCGGTGATGCCGCGGCCGGCGAACCCCCAGGCCGCCAGCACATACAGGGCGGCAAGCAGCATGGCGGCCCTGAACACGCCAGGATGGACTTCGCCCGACATGCGATGAACAGGTTGGCGCATGATGTTCTCCTTCGAAGGATCGACTTCAACGGAGAAAACGCGGCCGGCCCGCCATGGTCGCGGGCTGCGACGGGATGGCGCGGCGGCCCAGCCCGGGGCCAACAGACGCGTCGCCTTTTGCCCGGATGGCCTCGAAAGTCGACGCGCGCCGTGTTAAGTAATACCCGAAAATAATATCGCCTTACTGGAGAGCCGCCATGGGCACGACCGTCACCAGCAAGGGCCAGGTCACCATCCCCAAGCGGGTTCGCGATCTGCTGGGAATCAAACCCGGCAGCGTGATCGATTTTGAGCGCGGCCCCGATGGTCGCATCGTTCTGGTCAAGATCGAGAAGAAGGCCCGCCCGAACCGTTTCGCCCGCCTGCGCGGCCATGCCGGCAAGGGCCTGAGCACGGCCGAGATCATGGCCATGACGCGCGGCGAGAGCTGACGTGGTCCTGGTCGACACCAACGTCCTGCTCGATCTCGTGACCGACGATCCCGATTGGTCGGAATGGTCGTTGGCCCGTCTGGAAGAGGCCGCCTTGGCAGGCCCGATTCTCATCAACGACATCGTGTATGCCGAGACCTCGATCCGCTACAGCCGGATAGAGGACCTCGACTCGATGCTTGCCCAGGCGATGATCGAGATCGCGGCGACACCGCGTTCCGCGCTGTTCCTCGCTGGAAAAGCCTTCCAGCGATACCGCACGGCCGGCGGAACGCGCACCGGCGTCTTGCCCGATTTCTTCATCGGCGCTCACGCGGCCGTCGAAGGCTGGCCGCTGCTCACGCGCGACCCCGTCCGCTATCGCCGCTATTTCCCGAAGGTCGCGCTGATCGCACCCCCGGCTTGAACCGCGCTCAGCTCTCGTTGTCGTGTGCCAGGGTCTCCAGCAGCGGGCAGTGCGGCATGGTTCCCCCGGCGCAGGCGCGCACCAGCCCATCGAGCGCGCCCGCCATGCGCTGGAGATCGGCGATCTTGGCCAGCACGTCGGCCAGGTGGAGCCGAGCCATGTCGTGGACGCGGCGGCAGGATCGGCTGGTGCCGGCGGCGAGGCCGAGAAGCTGACGGATCTCGTCGAGCGAGAAGCCGAGGTCCCGCGCGCGGCGAACGAAGCCGAGGCGGTCGGCATCCGCGCTGCCGAACAGCCGGTAGCCGCCATCGCTGCGGGCCGGCCGCGGCAGCAGGCCGATGCGCTCGTAGTAACGGATGGTCTCGATGTTGACCCTCGATCGCTTCGACAGGGCGCCGATCGACAGCGCCGCCTTCCTGCTGGAGTTCATCACGCCCTCTTGATCGCGGAGCCGTTGGAATCCCTTGAGTCTGCAGTCGCTACAGGGTGCAGGATCGGCGTCATGTTGGAAAGCAAGACTTCCGCGACCCCCGCCCCGGCGTCCGCCGACGCCCTGAAGACCGCCCTCTCGGCCGGCGGGCTGCTCGCCGCCTTCGGTGTCGCCTCGTGCTGCGCCCTGCCCGTGGCGTTGTCGCTGCTCGGCATCAGCGCCGCCTCGCTGGTCGGCGTGGGCTACCTCGCCGCGCACGTGCAGCGCGAGTTGCTCTATGTCGCGGTGGCCTGCATCGCCGCCGCCGGCATCGTCATGTGGCGCCAGCGACGCGCGCGGGCCTGCACGCCCGGGGCCGCCTGCGCGCGGCCCTCGCTCGCCTGGGCCAGCACGGCGGCGCTCGGCCTCGCCCTGGCCCTCCTCGCCCTCACCTTCTGGATCGAGCCGCCGATATGAGCGTCCTCCTGCAATCGACCCTGACCTGTCCGTCATGCGGCGCGAGCAAGGTCGAAACGATGCCGACCGACGCCTGCCGGTACTTCTACGAGTGCAGCGGCTGCAGGACGCTGCTGAAGCCCAAGCCCGGAGACTGCTGCGTGTTCTGCTCCTATGGCTCGGTGCCGTGTCCGCCCATCCAGCAGGGCGCTGACGCGGATTGCTGTCGCACGTGACGATCGTGCTGAGGCAGTAGTCGCGACGCCGCGGAAGGCGCAGGGACGGGCAGCGTTTGCGGGCCCTACTCCCGGCAGGCCCACTCCGATCGATGGACGCAAGTCACAAAAATCGGCCTCAGTCTGGGTTATCCTGCGTCACCGGAACCGCCGACAGGAGACACGCCATGGTCGCGCCACGCCCGTCCAAGACGCATATCGGCAATCATGCGCTCAAGCCCGAGACCCTGATGCTGAGCTACGGCTACGATCCGAAGCTGTCGGAGGGCGCGGTGAAGCCGCCGGTCTTCCTCACCTCCACCTTCGTGTTCGGCTCGGCGGAGGAAGGGCGCGACTTTTTCGACTATGCCGCGGGGCGCCGGAAGCCGCCCGCGGGCACCGGGGCCGGCCTCGTCTATTCGCGCTTCAACCATCCCAACAGCGAGATCGTCGAGGATCGTCTCGCGGTCTACGAGAGCGCGGAGTCGTGCGTGCTGTTCTCGTCCGGCATGTCGGCGATCGCCACCACGATTCTCGCTTTTGCCCGGCCCGGCGACGTCATCCTGCATTCCCAACCGCTCTACGGCGGCACCGAAACGCTGCTGTCGCGCACGATGGCGAGCTTCGGCATCGGCGCGGTCGGCTTCGTCGACGGCGTCGACGAGCGAGCCGTTCGCACGGCCGCGGCCGAAGCACGCGGCCAGGTACGCGACAAGGGACGCCTGTCGGTCATCATGATCGAAACGCCGGCCAACCCGACCAACACCCTGGTCGATATCGCGCTGCTGCGACGGATCGCCGACGAGATCGGCGCCGCCCAGGGCTTCCGTCCTGTCCTGGTCTGCGACAACACCCTGCTGGGCCCGGTGTTCCAGCGTCCGCTCGACCACGGCGCCGACGTCTCGGTCTACTCGCTCACCAAGTATGTCGGCGGCCATTCCGACCTCATCGCCGGCGCGACGCTGGGCGCGCAGGCGACCATCGGGCCGATCAAGGCGCTGCGCGGCAGCCTCGGCACGCAACTCGATCCGCATTCCTGCTGGATGCTGGGACGCTCGCTCGAGACGCTCGGTCTCAGGATGGAGCGGGCGGAAGCCAATGCGAGACTCGTCGCCGGCTATCTGCGCGACCACCCCAGGGTCGACAAAGTCCACTACCTCCAGTTCCTGGAGGACGGCTCGCCGGCGCAGAAGGTCTTTGCCCGGCAATGCACGGGAGCGGGCTCGACCTTCTCGTTCGACATCAAGGGCGGCGAGAAGGAGGCGTTCGCCTTCCTGAACGCGCTGCAGATCTTCAAGCTGGCGGTAAGCCTCGGCGGCACCGAGTCGCTGGCGAGTCATCCAGCCGCCATGACGCACTCCGGCGTTCCGGTCGAGGTCCGCGATCGCATCGGCGTGCTGGACACGACGATCCGGCTCTCGGTCGGCATAGAACATCCCGACGACCTGATCGCCGACCTGACACAGGCGCTGGCGGCGGCGGGGGGAAATGAAAGGTCCCTCGCTACGCTCGGGATGACAACATTTATGTCATCCCGAGCGTAGCGAGGGACCTTTAGAACTGTGCGATCGACGACGGACTCAATCCC
>MEMN01000183.1:5545-6680 GCA_001767945.1 Alphaproteobacteria bacterium RIFCSPHIGHO2_12_FULL_66_14
GGCGATGTCGCCGGGGCCGCACACCACCGTCGGCACGCCCAGCGTCTTGCGGAAGATGCCGGCCTCGGTGCCGTAGACCACGCTGCCCACCGTGTTGGAGCCCGACCAGCTGCCGGCGAGTGTCTTGGCCTCGTCGTTGCCCTCGGGCGAAAAACCCGGCGTCGAGGCCCTGAGCTCGGTGGCGATGGCGGCGGCCGGGTGCTTGGCCTTCATTCTGGGCAGCAGCTCCGTCTCCAGCCACTTCTTGGCGCGCTCGCCCAGCTCCTCGATCGGCCGCGTCGGCAGCTCGCGGTAGCCCCACAGCACCTCGCACTCGCGCGCCAGGATGTTGCCCGCGGTGCCACCCAGGATGGTGCCGACGTTGAAGGTCGCCGCCGCCGGCATGAACTCGCTGTTCTTCGGCGCGGCCGCCTCGAGCTCCTCCTGGACCTGGTTGAGGTAGTGGATGAACTCGCCGGCGAAATGGATGGCGCTGACGCCGAGGTGGGTCATCGAGGAATGGGCCTCGAAGCCGGTGAATTTGGTGACGTAGGACTGGCTACCCTTGTGGGCGTGGACCACCGTCATCATCGTGGGCTCGCCGATGATGATGGCGCGCGGGCGCGGCACTTCGGTCGCCATGGCGGCGGCCAGCGAGTGCGCGCCGAAGCAGCCGATCTCCTCGTCGTAACTCAGCGCAAAATGGATCGGCCGCTTGAGCCCAGCCTTCTTGAACTCAGGGACCATGGCGAGCGCGATGGCATAGAACGCCTTCATGTCGCAGGTGCCGCGGCCGTAGTACTTGCCGTCCTCGAGCGTCAGCGTCCACGGATCGGTGGTCCAGGGCTGGCCGTCGACCGGCACCACGTCGGTGTGGCCGGAGAGCACGACGCCGTCCTTCACGTTGGGACCGACGGTCGCAAACATGTTGGCCTTGGTGCCGTCTTCGTTGGGCACCAGCTTCGAGGCGATGCCGTGTCCCTCGAGGTAGCCCTGGACGTAGTCGATCAGGGCAAGGTTGGAATTGCGCGAGGTGGTGTCGAATGCAACGAGCCTGCGCAGCATTTCGACAGAATTGACGATCTCTCCGGCCATGATGCCCTTTTCAAACTCAGACAGATGTACGACCGATCATGGTCAGGAATTCGCGTCGTGT
>MEMN01000184.1:0-13166 GCA_001767945.1 Alphaproteobacteria bacterium RIFCSPHIGHO2_12_FULL_66_14
ATCTCCGGCGGCGAGCGACTCTTGTCGAGCAAGGCGCGAACCGCGCCGTCCATGCCGGCGCAGAAGGCCTGCCAGGTCTCTCGCATCTGCCGCCCGCGCGTGGCGTCGCCGTGCAGGGGAAAGATCCGGTCGAGCGGTCGAGCCCCCGACGGCGTCTCGCCTGCCGGGGGGCCGGGCCGTTCGAGCACGGAACTCATGGGGGACGGCTCGTCCTCGAGCTTGTCCCCGCCGCTCAGAGCGGTCATCGACCAATCCGCTTTAAAGTATGACTTCCCACAAATCGCGGCCGGAACTGGCATAAACGCCACCCCATCCGGTCACCGCGGCACTGTAGCTGCCGGAGCCCCAAAAACCATGGCAAACGATGCACATCTTGGCCGGGAGCTGCCACCAAGTTGCCGCTTGTCTTTCGACCGACGGCCATTATGGTCCCGCGCCGTTGCACTTTCCGCCGTCTTTCTCATGCTCGCAGGAGCGCTGCCGCCATGGACAAGGAAAACACCCTCTACATCGATCTCAAGGACGGCCGCGTCGTCATCGAGATGCGTCCCGATCTCGCGCCCAAGCACGTCGCCCAGATCAAGAAGCTCGCCCGCGAAGGCAAGTACGACGGCATCGTCTTCCATCGCGTCATCGAAGGCTTCATGGCCCAGACCGGCGATCCGAACGGAACCGGCAGCGGCGGCATGGGCGAACTGCTGAATGCCGAGTTCTCGAAGGAGCCGCACGTCCGTGGCGTCGTTTCGATGGCCCGTACCAACGAGCCCAACAGTGCGCGCAGCCAGTTCTTCATCGTCTTCAAGGACTCGAACTTCCTCGACGGCCAGTACACCGTGTGGGGCAAGGTGACGTCCGGCATGGAGCACGTCGACAAGATCAAGCGCGGCGCCGGCCAGTCGGGCGCCGTGGCCGCCCCACCCGACAAGATGATCAAGGTCCAGGTCGCCGCCGACGCGAAGGAGTGACCATGCGCCGGACACTGCTGCTTTCCATCGCCGCCGCCGCGCTCCTCCCGTTCGCCGCCCTCCCGTTCGCCGGCGCCGCGCTCGCCGCGGACAAGGAAAACACCCTCTACATCGATCTCAAGGACGGCCGCGTCGTCATCGAGATGCGTCCCGACCTCGCACCCAAGCACGTGGCCCAGATCAAGAAGCTCGCCCGCGAGGGCAAGTACGATGGCGTGGTCTTCCATCGCGTGATCGAGGGCTTCATGGCCCAGACCGGCGATCCCGACGGCACCGGCCGGGGCGGCATGGGCGAACTGCTGCCGGCCGAGTTCTCCAGGGAGCCGCACAGGCGCGGCACGGTCTCGATGGCCCGCCTCCCCGACCAGCCCAACACCGCGCGCAGCCAGTTCTTCATCGTCCTGAAGGACTATCCGTCCCTCGACGGCAAATACACCGTATGGGGCCGGGTCACGTCGGGCATGGAGTTCGTCGACAAGATCAAGAAGGGCGCGCCGGACTCGGGCGCCGTCCCGCCGCCGCCCGACAGGATGATCAAGGTCCAGGTCGCCGCCGACGCCAAGAACTGACGTCCGAGTGGACCACTCCGCGGCACACGAAACGTGCCGCAAAACGGCGCCAGGTGTGCCGCAGCCTGTGCCGCCGGGGGCGAAACGCCGGCCGGGATCAAGGACTTGGCGGACTCCCGCGGCACAGCCCCGATGCGGTCGCGGCGCAGCCCCGAATCGCGGCGCTGTGCCGCTGCCGGGTCGGCGAAATGGCCCCTTCGTGGACCACAAAACGCCCGCCGGATTTCTCCCGCGGGCGTCTCCCATCATGACAGAAAACCTAGCCTAAACCTGCTGAACCTGCAACTCTATCTGCCGGCTTTTTGGCCGCCGGCTCAGTCCTCCCGTGTCACCGTGTGGTAGGCCTTGGAGATCACCTGCCAGCGGCCGTCGACCTTGAGCAGCGTCAGGTAGTCGGTGAAGTAGCGCGGCGGGATCTGGCACTCGACCTTGGCGAAGGCCGTGGCCGGGCCGGAGAAGTCGATCGACACGATGCGGTCGGCGCGCGGGCTGCCCTTGGATTTGGCCGACGGGCGGCTTTCCACCATCTTGAACCAGTCGGCGCGCGGCATGTCGGCGGCCTTGCCGTCGCCGCCAGCGGCGTAGAGATGCGAGGCGGGGTGGAACGCCTCGCCGAGCTTCCTGGTGTCGCCCTCATGGAGGCCGTCGAAATAGACCTGCAGCACCTTCTCGATCGCAGCGACGTCGGAATTCATCTGTCCACTCCCTTGTTCAAATCGCCCACTCAAATCGCCGAGTTCGGCGCCACCAGGATCTTGCCGTTGCGCCCGCCCTTGTCGGCGTGCGCCAGCGCCTCCTTGATCTTCTCGATCGGATAGACGGTGTCCACGGGCGCATGAAGCTTGCCGGCCATGACCTGGGCGGCAAGATCGGCATAGATCTCGCGAATCTTTCCCGGGCTGCGCTTGGCGAGACCGCGGCCCAGCATGAAGCCGGTCAGATGAACGCCGCGATAAATGAAGTTGCTGCGCGCGACTTTCGGATCCTCGCCGCTCATCGAGCCGTAGTGGACCACGGTGGCTCCGGTGGCCACGCAGTCGACGATGCGGCCGGTCGCGGCGCCGCCGATCGCCTCGACGCCGAGCCTGATCGCGGCATCGCCGGTGACCACCGCGACCCGGGCCGCGAGGTCGTCGCCATCGACGATCACGATATCGGCGCCCAGCGCCTTCAACTCGTCGGCGAGATCGGCGCGGCGCACGACGTTGACGGTGTGCAGGCCGCGCTGCTTCGCCAGCACGATCAGCAGCCGGCCCACGGCGGAGTTGGCGACGTTCTGGATCACCCAGTCGCCGGCCTTGAGATCGACGAAGTCGGACAGCATGAGCTGCGCGGTGGGCGGATTGATGCGGACCATGGCGGCCTGCCGCAGATCGATGCCGGCCGGCAACGGGATGGCATCGTCGCCCTTCACGCGCCGGCGCTGTGCCCAGTTCTCGCGTTGCAGATTGATGACGAGGTCGCCTTTCTTCACGTGGTGCACAGCCGCGCCGACCGCGATCACGCGGCCGACGCATTCGGCGCCGGGCGTGGCGGGCAGCGGCGGCTTCAGCCGGTAGCTTCCCTTGCAGAACCACATGTCGGCGGGATTGATCGGAAAGGCCAGCACGTCGAAGACGACTTCGTCGGGGCCGGGCGCGCCGACGTCCGGCACCTCGGCGCAGCGCGCGACTTCCCAGGGCGTTCCGTACCGGTCGATCAGCACCTGCTTCACGCTGTTCCTCCGCGAGAATTCCCGGACCGCTTTGCCGGGGGCGGCCACTTTGTTGGCCCGTCGATTGCTTATAAGGTGATTCGACAGGGGGTGAAACGCCGGATGGCCGCCAAGGCATTTGACGAAATGAACTCCGGGCAGACGGGTTCGGTCCGTGCGCCCTACCGCAGCGTCGCGGCCTGGCTCGCGCGCACGTCGCCCGAGCGGGTGGCGGCGACGCGCCACGAGGTCGACCTCTTCTACCGCCGCCACGGCATCACCTTCGGCGCCTACGGCGCGGCCGACGGCCACGAGGCCACGATCCCATTCGACATCATTCCGCGGGTCATCGCCTGGGACGAGTGGCAATACCTGCACAAGGGCCTGGTGCAGCGCGTAAAGGCGCTCAACGCCTTCCTCGTCGACGCCTACGGCGCGCGGGAGATCTGCCGCGCCGGCGTGATTCCCGAAACTCAACTCCTGATGAACGCCGAGTTCGTGCCGATGGCGCAGGGCCTCGCCCTTCCGGGCGGCGTGCACGCGCATATCGCCGGCATCGACCTCGTACGGGTCGGTGAAAAGGATTTCTACGTCCTCGAGGACAACGTTCGCACGCCTTCAGGCGTCTCCTACGTCCTGGAGAATCGCGAGGTCATGATGCGGCTGGCGCCCGAGCTGTTCTCGGCCCTGCAAGTGCTGCCGGTCGCGGACTATTCGGAGGAGCTGCTGTCGACGCTGCGGTCGGTGTCGTTCAGCGACGACGCCGAGCCCACCGTCGTGCTGCTGACGCCCGGCCACTTCAACAGCGCCTATTTCGAGCATGCCTTTCTCGCCGACGAGATGGGCATCGACCTGTGCGAGGGATCGGACCTGTTCGTGGACGAAGGCCGCGTCTACATGCGCACCCCGCGCGGGCCCCAGCGGGTCGACGTCATCTATCGCCGCGTCGACGACGCCTTCCTCGATCCGCTGGCAATGCGGCCGGACTCCTTCCTCGGCGTCGCCGGCCTGCTGGGGGCGCTCCGCGCCGGGCGGGTCAACATCGTGAATGCGCTGGGCAACGGCGTGGCCGACGACAAGTCGACCTACACCTACGTGCCCGAGATGGTCCGCTTCTATCTCGGCGAGGAGCCGATCCTGCAGAACGTGCCGACCTGGCGCTGCGACCGGGCCGACGACTACAAGTACGTGCTCGAGCATCTGGCCGAGCTGGTGGTCAAGGAAATCCATGGGTCGGGCGGCAAGGGCATGCTGGTCGGGCCGACCTCGAGCAAGGCCGAGATCGAGGCCTTTGCCGCCTTCATCCGGGCGCGGCCGGACAACTACATCGCCCAGCCGACCCTGGCGCTCTCCACCTGCCCGACCTTCGTCGGCCAGGGCGTTGCACCGCGCCACGTCGACCTCCGCCCCTTCGTTCTGTCGGGGCGCAAGGTCACCATCATTCCCGGCGGACTGACGCGGGTGGCGCTGAAGGAAGGATCTCTGGTCGTCAATTCGAGCCAGGGCGGCGGCACCAAGGACACCTGGGTGCTGGCGCCGGAAGCCGGCTCGGGTGGTTAGGTTCATGTGTCACATGACCATGAGCGCGCAGGATGCGCGCGGTCCGGATGATCATGAATCCTCTGGACCGCGCGCGTCCCGCGCGCTCAGGAGGCCGGCACGGCCATGCTGAGCAGCACCGCCAAGAACCTCTACTGGATGGGCCGCTACCTGCAGCGCGCCAAGTCGACGGCGCGGCTGATCGAAGCGACGCAGCGCATGGCGTTGCAGTCGCGCGGCGAGGAGGCGGCGGGGGTCGCTGCGATCTTCGGCATGGAGGACGAATTCCGCCAGACCCAGCAGCAGGGCGGGCGCCTCGCCAGCCTCATCGACTTCCTGGTGCTGGACGAGAGCAATCCCTCCTCGATCGTGAGTTCGATCGGCGCGGCGCGCAGCAATGCCCGCGAGGAGCGCAACAACGTCACCGTCGATGTGTGGGAAAGCCTGAACGGGCTGTGGCTGGAGCTCAGCACGCGCCTGCGCAGCGACCGCGCCATGCTCGACCGTGGCGCCCTGATCGAGTCGGTGAAGAAGCAGGCGGTGATGATTTTTGGCGCGGCACAGGTGACACTGCTGCGCGACGAGGCCTACAACTTCCTCCAGCTCGGCGCCTTCCTCGAGCGCGGCGACAACACCGCGCGCATCCTCGACGTGAAGTTTCATCTGCTGCGGCCGGACGGCAATCCGCATACCGACAAGCCCGACTATTTCGCCTGGTCGGAAGTGCTGGCCTGCATCGGTGCCGTCCGCACCTATCGCCGCATCTATCGCAGCGCGCTCGACCCGGTGAAGGTGGCCGAGCTGATGATGCTGCGCCGCGACGTGCCGCGCTCGGTGCACCATTGCCTGTGGATGGTCGACCTCAGCATGCGCGAGCTCGCCGACACCTATGGCACCAAGGGCGAAGCCGACCGACTGGCCGGAGAACTACATGCGAGGATGCGCTACGCACGCGTCGACCAGATCTTCGAGATGGGCCTGGCCAAGTTCCTGGGCGGGGTGCGCGACGACATCGCGACCCTGTCCGACGAAATCGGCCGCCAGTTCCTGCTGGATTGAACGGCCATGCGGTACGCCATCGACCACACGACGCGCTTCCAGTTCGACCAGCCATCCGGCCATTCGATCCACGACGTCCGGCTCACGCCCAAACCGGCCGCCGGCCAGCGCGTCGTCTCCTGGCGCATCGACGGGCCGGGCAAGCGCTCCGAATGGGTCGATGGGCACGGCAACCAGGTGACGACCTTTTCGGCGGCGTACCGGCACGACAGTGTCGAGATCACGGTGCACGGCCTCTACGAACACAGCGGCGCCGACCAGTGGCTGCGCTACGTCGAGACGCCGACCCTGCCGGCGCCGTTCTGGCTGCGCAACACCGGGCTTGCCCGCCACGACGCCAGCTTCGATCCGGTGATCGAGGGCCTGGCCGAACGGGCGGCGGACGCCGGGCAGCGGGTCGCTGTCCTGCACGAGGTCATGGAACGCATCGGCAAACGCATCGCCTACAAGACCGGCGTCTCCAGCGTCGACACCTCAGCGGCCGAGGCGCTGGCGCGCGGCGCCGGCGTGGCCCAGGACCATGCGCACGCCTTCATCGCCTGTTGCCGCCGGCTCGGCGTGCCGGCGCGCTACGTGAGCGGCTACCTGCGCAACGACGATCCCGAGCTGCATGTCGGCCGCACCAGCCATTCCTGGGCGGAGGCCTGGGTCCCCGGCCTCGAATGGGTGGGCTTCGATCCCGCCAACAACATCAGCCCGCATGGCGACAGCCTCAGGGTGGCGATCGGGCTCGATTATCACGACGCCGCCCCGGTCAGCGGCCGGCGCGTGGGCTTCGGCGAGGCCAAGATGAGCGTGGACGCCTCGGTGCGTGTCGTCGACTGAGACTTAACGGCAGTACGGCGAGAACCTACGAGAAATAGCCCTCGCAACGGCTTCCGATCGCCGCGCAGCCTTGCGAAAGCAGCACGCGACAAGTACTTTCGCGCGCTTTTTCAATGCCTGAAAGGAGCCGTCGCGTTATGGCTTTCATCGCCGACCGTCTGAGCCGCATCAAGCCCTCTCCGACCAATGCCGCCCAAGGCAAATTCCTGGAGATGAAGGCGGCGGGCAAAGACGTCATCGGCCTGGCCGCCGGCGAGCCCGACTTCCCCACGCCCGACCATATCAAGGAAGCGGCGATCAAGGCCATTCGCGACAACGACACCAAATACACCGCGGTGCCCGGCACGCCGGCGCTGCGCCAGGCCATCGTCGCCAAGATGAAGCGCGACCATGGCCTGGAATACAAGCCGTCGCAGACCGTCGTCACCTCGGGCGGCAAGCAGATCATCTTCAATGCGATGCTCGCCACCCTGAACCCGGGCGACGAGGTCATCATCCCGGCGCCCTACTGGGTTTCGTACCCGGAGATGGTGCTGTTCGGCGACGGCACGCCGGTCATCGTCGATTGCCCCGAGTCGACGGGCTTCAAGTTGACGCCGGAGGCGCTCGACCGCGCGATCACGCCCAAGACCAAGTGGCTGATCCTGAACTCGCCCAGCAACCCGACGGGCGCCGCCTACACGCACGCCGATCTCCGCGCGCTCTGCGACGTGCTGCTGAAGCACCCGCAGGTCCACGTGCTCACCGACGACATGTACGAGAAGCTCGTCTACGACGACTTCGTGTTCACCACGCCCGCGCAGGTCGAGCCCAAGCTCTACGACCGCACGCTGACCATGAACGGCGTGTCGAAGGCCTACAACATGACAGGCTGGCGCATCGGCTACGCCGCCGGCCCGCAGAAGCTGATCGACGCCATGATCACCGTGCAGTCGCAGAGCACGTCGAACGCCAGTTCGATCAGTCAGGCGGCGTCGGTGGCGGCGCTGAACGGCCCGACCGATTTCATCCCCAGGAACGTCGCCGTCTTCAAGCAGCGCCGCGACCTCATCGTGTCGATGCTGAACCAGTCCAAGGGCCTCAAGTGTCCGCGGCCGGAAGGCGCCTTCTACGTCTACCCGTCGTGCGCCGGCACGATCGGCAAGAAGACGCCCGGCGGCAAGACGATCGCCAACGACACCGACTTCGTGAACTACCTGCTCGAAGCCGAGGGCCTGTCGGTGGTGCAAGGCTCGGCCTTCGGCCAGGGCCCGGCCTTCCGCATCTCCTACGCCACGGCGACCGAACTGCTCGAAGAAGCCGGCCGCCGCATCCAGCGCGCCTGCGGCGCGCTGAGCTAGAAGAGGGAATCTTCGCTGGGAGCTCTGTAGGGTTCCCTTCTTTCTTCCCCCGTCTCCCGATTGACTCCCCCAGGCGGGGGTGAAACGATTTCCATGACAAGGGGCTTCGCTCCGACGCGGTCGTATCGGCCGTGTGACTCGTAGCGACCGTCGTCCGGGGCTTCTAAGCGCGAGTTTTCGCGCAGAAGGAGGACGTTGTCATGGCCGACATCAA
Organism: Alphaproteobacteria bacterium RIFCSPHIGHO2_12_FULL_66_14; assembly: GCA_001767945.1. Lineage (GTDB taxonomy): Bacteria > Pseudomonadota > Alphaproteobacteria > Reyranellales > Reyranellaceae > Reyranella. The sequence goes on from MEMN01000184.1 coordinate 8,205, forward strand.
AACCGAGACCATCACCGGCGGCAGGCCAGGTAGCGGCGCGCATCGCGTGGTGGCGCTGTGCGGGCCGTACCTTTCGGGCAAGACGAGCCTGCTCGAGAGCATTCTCTACGCCACGGGGGCCATCGGCCGGCGCGGTTCGACACGCGCGGGCACCTCCATCGGCGACGGCGCCGCCGAAGCGCGCAAGCGCGGCATGGGCACCGAGATCAATATCGCCTCGGTCGACTATCTCGGCGATCAATGGACCTTCCTCGATGTCCCCGGTTCCATCGAATTCCAGCACGATGCCTTCGCAGCGCTTGCCGTATGCGATGTGGCGGTCGTGGTGTGCGAATCCTCGCCGGAGCGCGTCGTGGCGCTGGCGCCGCTGCTGAAATGCATCGAGGACCGCCACATCCCGCATATCATCTTCGTCAACAAGATCGACTCGGCGGAAGCGCGCGTGCGCGACATGCTGTCGGCGCTGCAGTCGGTGTCGACCCGCAAGCTCGTCTTGCGCCAGGTCCCGATCCGCCGGCCGACCAATGACGGTGGCGAGGAGACCATCGGCTATGTCGACCTCGTGAGCGAGCGCGCCTATCGGTACAAGACCAGCGGCGCCTCCGATCTGATCGAGATGCCGGCCGAGATCCTGCCGCGCGAGGCCGAGGCCCGCCGCGAACTTCTGGAAACCCTCTCCGAATTCGACGACACGCTGCTGGAACAGCTGATCGAGGATATTGCTCCGGAAAAATCGCTGATCTACCGCGATCTCCACGACGAATTCGGCGCCGATCAGATCGTGCCCGTGCTGCTGGGCGCCGGCGATCGCGAGAACGGCGTGCGCCGGCTCCTGAAGGCGCTGCGCCACGACACGCCGTTCGCGGCCGAGACCGCCAAACGCCGATCCCTCGTCACCAATGGCGACGCCAATGGAACGGGAGTCGCGGAATGCTTCAAGGTCCTGCACCAGTCGCACGCCGGCAAGCTCTCGCTGTGCCGGGTCTGGTCGGGAACGCTTACCGAGGGCCAGACCCTGGGCGGACATCGCATCGGCGCGATGCTGCGGCCGTTCGGCCAGCGCCTCGACAAGATCGCCGAAGCCCGCAGCGGCGAACTGGTGGCGCTCGCCAAGCTGGAGGCCCTGTCGGCAGGCCACGTGCTGAGTACGGCCGGGATCGCCCCGTCGGCCGACTTCCCGGCGGCCCCGCCGGCGGTGTTCGTGCTGTCGCTTGCCGCCAAGAACCGCAGCGACGAAGTCAAACTCTCCGGCGCCCTGCACAAGATCGTCGAGGAAGACCCGTCGCTCGCCTTCGAGGCGCGCGGCGAGACCCACGAGCTGCTGATCAAGGGCCAGGGCGAGATGCACCTCAAGGTGGCGGTCGACAAGCTGGCCGGCCGCTACAACGTCGCCGTCGAGACCGCGCCGCCGCGGGTGGCCTATCGCGAGACCATCCAGGCCGGTGCCCAGCAGCATGCGCGCTACAAGCGCCAGACCGGCGGCCATGGCCAGTTCGCCGACATCAAGGTCGAGATCAAGCCGCTGCCGCGCGGGTCGGGGTTCCGCTTCGTCGACAAGATCGTGGGCGGCGTGGTGCCGCGCAATTTCATCCCGGCGGTCGAGGAAGGCCTGATCGACTACCTGAAGGAGGGTCCGCTCGGCCAGCCGGTCGTCGACATCGAGGTCACGCTGTTCGACGGCCAATATCACGCCGTCGACAGTTCCGAGATGTCGTTCAAGATGGCGGCACGCATCGCCATGAGCGAAGCCATGCCGAAATGCCGGCCGATCCTGCTGGAGCCGATCCTCAAGGTGACGGTCGCGGGCCCGAGCGAATCGACGCCACGCCTGCAGCGGCTGATCTCCGGCCGCCGCGGCCAGCTGCTCGGCTTCGACGCCCGACCCGGCTGGAACGGCTGGGACGAAGTGTCGGCCCTGATGCCGGAGGCCGAGATCGCCGACATGATCGTCGAGATCCGATCGGTGACGCAGGGCGTCGGCACCTTCCGTACCGAGTTCGACCACCTGCAGGAGCTGGCCGGCCGCACCGCCGAACGCATCGTCGAGGAGACCAAGAAGCGCGCCGCGGCCTGACGCCGAAGCCGTTTCCGGACAATTGCACGGTCACAAGGCGCCCGGTCACAAGGCAGTGAGACCGCGCGTGAGCGCCTTCTCCACCGGATGGGTTTCGACCACATTGGCCTCATGGAACGGTTCCATGAGGAGGATGTTGTCATGTTCAACAGACGGTCTCTGATGGTGGGTGGCCTGGCGATGGCCGCCACTCCGTCACTGGCCGGTGTCGGGCGGGCCCAGGCTGGGCGGCCGACGCTGGTGTTCGTCGGCCACGAACTCTGAGGCGGCTGCAAGATCTGGCGTGCCCAGTCCGAGCCCGATTTTCTCAAGTCCGAAGCTTTCAAGAAACTCGACTACCGAGTCGTCTATCCCGCCAACGCCGATTTGATCACCAAGGAAGAGAGCTGGCCGGCGGCGGCGCGTGCCATCCGCACGGTCTTCCTGGCGAGCGACGAAGGCAAGCAGCGTGGCTTGGCAACGCCACGCTTTATCCTGTTCAAGGGCGACAAGATCCTGCTGACCGTGACCGGCAACGCCGGCTGGAAGGACAAGATGTGGCCGATGATCCAGGAAGTGACTGGCACCAAGGCCTAGTTCCCGGCACCGTCGAGTTGCTTCATATTGGCCCCGTGGAAGCGGTTCACGGGGGAGTATCGGGATGCACGGCAGGCGATCACTGATGATCGGAGCCACGGCGTCGGCCGCGGTGGCGTCGCTTGCCGGCGTCGCCGCGGGCCAGGCCGGCCGTCCGATGCTGGTCTTCGTCGGCGACCAGACGTCGGAAGCCTGCAAAGTCTGGCGGACCCAGTGGGAGCCCTTGTTCCTCGCTTCCGCCGCCTACAAGAAGCTCGACTACCGGGTGATCAATCCCGCCAGGTCCTCGCTGCTCGCCAAGCAGCAAAGCTGGCCCGCCGACCTGCGCTGGCTTCTCGATACCTTCCTGATGAGCCAGGTCGGGGTCCAGGAAGGTTTCGAGGTTCCCCGCTTCTTCCTGGTGCAGAATCGTCAGGTCACGATGTCGACGTCCGGCAACAACGCCTGGCGGGACGTGATGTGGCCCACCATCTTGGATGTGACCGGCACGAGCCCCTAGGAGCGGCGCCGGCCCCACTGGAGGTACGCGATGGCCAACGACCTGTTCCGCCGTCAGCTCGGCGCCTATGCCTCGGTCCATCGCGACTGGCGCAACAAGGCGACCCACTTCGTCGGCATCCCCGTCATCGTCTTTTCGCTGCTGCTGATCCTGTCGCTCTGGCGCGTCGAGGTCGGCGGGCGTGAATGGACGATGTCGCTGGCCATGGCGCTCGTGGCGGTCCTGGGCTGGATGGCGCTCGACCTCGGCGTCGGCCTCGTCATGGCCCTGCTGATGGCGCCGGCGTGGTACGCAGCCGAGGCCCTTGCTGGCGCGCTGGGAGCGGACTCCGCCGTCTGGGTGGCGTTCGCCGTCCTTTTCGTCGGCGGCTGGGTGCTGCAATTCCTCGGTCACTATTACGAGGGCAAGCGGCCGGCCCTCCTCGACAACATCTTCCAGGGCTTCATCGGCCCGATGTTCCTGGTGGCCGAGACCATGGTCGTGATGGGTCACCGCCGCGATCTCGCCGATGCCATGGGCGAGGGCAATGTCACGGCCCGGTGAGCAAGGTTGATTTGCGCCGCCCCCTCCACCGCGCCAAGACAGAACGGGGCGCAACAGGAGTTCGACGAATGCTGATCAAGCGCACGCACGGCTGGGAACTGCCCGAACGTCTGGCGACGCCGGAAGACCACTACCTGCAGCGGCGGACGCTGGTGCGGGCGATGGGACTGGGCGCCGCGTCGCTCGCCTTGCCGGCGGCGGCAATGGCCCAGAGCAAGTCGCCGGCCGACCCGTCGGCCGGCCTCTATCCGGCCAAGCGCAACGACAAATACGGCGCGCCGACTCCCGTCACGGCCGAGCGGCTGGCCACGACCTACAACAACTTCTACGAATTCGGCACCGACAAGAGCATCTGGCGCGACGCGCAGAAGCTCGAGGTCCGACCGTGGACGATCAAGGTCGGCGGCATGGTCGAGAAGCCGTTCGAGATCGGCATCGACGACCTCCTGGCAAGGATGCAGCTCGAGGAGCGGGTCTACCGCCATCGCTGCGTCGAAACATGGTCGATGATCGTGCCGTGGAGCGGCTTTCCGGTCCGTTCGCTGGTCGAGTTCTGCAAGCCGCTCGGCAGCGCGAAGTTCGTCGTCATGAAGACGCTGTCGAAGCCGTCGGTGATGCGCGAGCAGCGCGATCTTCTCTATCCCTGGCCCTACACCGAAGGCCTGGCGATCGACGAGGCGATGAACGACCTCGCCTTCATCGCCACCGGGCTCTACGGCAAGCCGATCCACAAGCAGAACGGCGCGCCGCTGCGCCTCGTGGCGCCGTGGAAGTACGGGTTCAAGAACGTGAAGTCGATCGTCAGCATCGATTTCACGGACAAGAAGCCGGTCTCGTTTTGGGAGAAGCTGCAGTCCAGCGAGTACGGCTTCTGGGCCAACGTGAATCCACAAGTACCCCATGCGCGCTGGAGCCAGGCGACCGAGAAGCCGCTGGGCAGCAACGCCCGCATCCCCACCCTGCTCTACAACGGCTACGCCGAGTTCGTGGCCGGCCTCTACACCGACCGCAAAGCGGAAAAGCTGTTCATGTAGCGTCCCGCCTTTGCCTCGCCGCGCCGGCCCGCTACAACTGACGCGAGCCAGGAGGCAGCATGGGCAAAGTCATCATCGAGAAGAACGGCCCGGTCAGAACCGTCTGGATGAACCGGCCGGAGAAGAGAAACGCGCTCGACAGCGAACTGCTGGGCAACATGATCGAGGCGTTGCAGGCGCCGGTCGCCGCCGAGGATCGCGTCCTGGTGATCCGCGGCAAGGGCGACGTCTTCTGC
>MEMN01000184.1:13175-27969 GCA_001767945.1 Alphaproteobacteria bacterium RIFCSPHIGHO2_12_FULL_66_14
CGGTCGTGGCCGTGGTGCAGGGCGACGCCATCGCCGGCGGCAACGAACTGGCGCTGCATTGCGATCTCGTGGTGGCGAGCCAGAAGGCCCGCTTCGGCATGTCGCTCGCCCAGGTCGGCCTCGCACCCAATTGGTTCCTGGCCAAGAAGCTGATGGAAGTGCTGGGCCCGGTGACGACACGGGAGATGCTGCTGCTGGGCGATCCCCTGCCCTCGACCAAGCTTCATGCGCTGGGCCTGATCGCGCGCTGCGTGCCCGCCGACCAGCTCGAGGCCGAGGCCCAGAAGGTGATCGACCGCCTCGCCGCCAACGCCCCGCTCTCACTCAAAGCGATGAAGATGTTGACGGTGCGCCAGCTCGAATTCCGCGACGCCATCCCGCACGACGACGTCGATGCCGCCGTGCGCGCCGCGATGCAGAGCCAGGACGCCCAGGAAGGCATGAAGGCGCGACTGGAAAAGCGCACCGCCAGGTTCCAGGGGAAATAGCGTGTCGATGCGGCTGCGCCTCGACAAGCCGTGGCGGCCGCTCTCGGTCGAGGAAGCGACGCGCCTGCCGGGCCAGCTCGGCGTCTACCAGGTGGCCGACGCGGCGGGCACGGTCCTGTTCATCGGCCACGCCGGCGCCCGCTCGCCCTTTGGCCTGCGCAGCGAACTGCAACGCGAAGCGGGCGCGCGCGGCCCCGGCCACCAGTTCCGCGTCGAGGTGAACCAGCAGTACCGCTCGCGCTGGTTCGAATTGCTGATGGTCCACAAGGCCGACCACGGCAGCCTGCCGCCCGACAACGCCAGGAACCCTCCCCCCAATCTGGGACGTTTGAGCCCCGCTTAAGAGGCACGCGATGGATTTCGAGCCCAGCCCGGAACAACAACTGCTGATCGACCAGGTCCGCCGTTTCGTGCGCGAGGAGATCATCCCGCTCGAGGCCAAGCTCGACCCTGACGCCGCGGAACTCGAGCCGGCCGACCATGCCCGGCTGGTCGAGAAGACCAAGGCAATGGGCCTGTTCGGTATCGACATTCCGAAGGAATATGGCGGCCCCGACATCGACATCGTGACCCGCGTGCTGCTGGCCATCGAAATGGCGCAGCATCGCGCCGGCCTCTACGTGCCCTGCTACGGCACCTTCGGCGGCGCCGGCCTGGCGCAGATCTTCGAGGCCAACGACGACCAGAAGGAGCGCTATCTCTATCCGACGCTGCGCGGCGAGAAGAAGGCCTTCTTCGGCCTCACCGAGCCGTCGGGCGGCAGCGACCCGGCGCGCGCCATCCAGACCCGGGCCGAGCGCAAGGACAACGGCTGGGTACTGAACGGCGCCAAGATCTTCATCTCCAATGCCGATCGCGCGCAGTACGGCATCGTGTTTGCCCGCACCGACGCCTCAAAGGGCCGCGCCGGCATCACCTGCTTCATCATCGACTCCGACACGCCAGGCTTTCATGTACGACGAGTGGTGCACACGCTGCGCTCGTCGCACTACGCCACCGAGCTCGAGTTCAAGGACTGCTGGGTCTCCGACCACCAGGTTCTGGGCGAGGTGAACAAGGGCTTCGCCGTCGCCAACGACCGCCTGACGCGCCAGCGCATCCCCTATGCCGCGGGCTGCATCGGCGTCGCCATCGCCGCCCACGAGATGGCGATCGAATGGGCCAAGATGCGCTCGACCTTCGGTGAGAAGCTCGCCAACCGCCAGGCCGTGCAGTGGATGCTGGTCGACAACGAGATCGACATCCGCACCGCCAGGCATTTCACGCTCGAAGCCGCGGAGAAGGCGCGGCGCGGCCTGCCGTTCCGCATCGAAGCCTCCATCGCCAAGCTCACGGCCTCGGAGGGCGGCGGCCGGGTGGTCGATCGTTCGATGCAGATCCACGGCGGCATGGGCATGACCAAGGATCTGCCTCTCGAACGCTGGTACCGCGAGATGCGGATTCGCCGCGTCGGCGAGGGCCCGAGCGAGGTGCAACGCATGGTGATCGCCCGCGAGATCCTGGGCAGCAACCTGCGATGAACGCGGGACCGCAACCCGGCCCGCTGGCGGGCGTCAAGGTCATCGAGTTCGGCCAGAATCTCGCCGGGCCCTATTGCGGCCAGATCCTGGGCTTCCTCGGCGCCGAGGTCATCAAGGTGGAGCGGCCAGAGGGCGACGACGCCCGCAAATGGGGCCCTCCCTTCATCGAAGGCGATGCGACGGGCTTCATCGCGCTCAATCGCGGCAAGAAGTCGATCACCTGCGATCTCGGCGACACGGCGCAACGCGAGGCCTTGATCGAGCGGATCGGGGCCGCGGACGTTTTCGTCCACAACCTGCGGGCCGATGTGCCGGCGAAGTTCGGCATCGACGGCGCCACGCTGACCAGGCGCTTCCCGCGCCTGATTTACGCCGACCTCGGCGCTTTCGGCCATGTCGGCCCGTGGAAGGATCGGCCGGGCTATGAGCCCATCATCCAGGCGGTTGCCGGCCTGATCTCCCTGAACGGCGATCCCTCGGGCCCCGAGGCCAGGATCGGCGTCTCGATCATCGACCTGTCGACCGGCATGTGGACGGCGATCGGCGTGCTGGCGGCGCTGGCCAAGCGTTCCGCGACGGGCGAAGGCAGCCTGGTCAACACGTCGCTGTTCGAGAGCGGCCTGATGTGGGCCTCGAACCATGTCGCGTCCTACTCGGTCACGGGCAGGATGGCGCCGCGCCAGGGTACCGGCCATCCGTCCCTGACGCCCTACCAGGCGTTCGAGTGCAGCGACGGACCCTTGATGATCTGCCCCGGCAACTACCGCCTGTGGCGCAAGTTCGCCGAGGCGCTCGGCCATCCCGAGTGGCCGGACGAGCCGCGCTTCAGGACCAACGTCGACCGCATGCAGCAGCGCGACCTGCTGCTGACCATGATCGCCGACATCATGAAGCACGAGAGCCGCGCCCATTGGTCGGCCAGGCTCGACGCGCTCGGCGTGCCCAACGGCCCGCTCAACACGGTGCCGCAGGTGCTGGAACTTGCCCAAGTCGCCGCCCTCGGCATGTTTGCCAGGCCCTACGAAGCGGCCGGCGCCCTGTTTCATGGGCTGCCGGTCAGTTTCGACGGGATTCGCGCCGGCGGACCCCAAACCGCGCCCAAGATCGGCGAAGACAACGGGAAGATCTAACCAGCGAAGCTCAGGCAGTACTCGCGCACGCGCTCGATGGGAATGCGGGCAAGGCTCTGGACGATGATGAACTTGCCGCCGGGATCGGTCCCGTTCGGCAGTTGTGCCATGCGCTCGAAATCGTCGGCGCCCCAGACACAGGACTTTCCGGAGAACAGCTGGACATCGGCGTAATAGCAGGGGTCCCAATGGGCGTGATAGTCGAACAGATTGCCCTTCAGCTCGGCCACGCTTGTGTAGAGCGAATACTCCGTCCACGGTACCGTGTTGATCTTGCGACCAAGCCAGTAGCAGAGCGACGCGATCCCGCCGACGGGGCCGAGACGAAAATGGTCGAGAACCTGCCTCGCGAGATCACCATGGAGGATGTTCGGCGTGACCGAAAGGCCATGTGACTTGGGGTCGAAGGGCACACCCACGATATCGGAAACATGGCGCCACCAGTCATGATGACGCTTCGGCTCCCACCGCGACATCGCCACCCTGTTCTTGATGAACGTCGTCGCATCGAAGTCGCCGACGCAACAGACATCGGAGTCCAGCGTCAGGTAGCCGCTAAAGCCCAGCTTCGCCGGAACGTGAAGCTTCACGATCTGCTGCCGGTACCAACCCGTCATCAGATAGAACGGGCTGACCCGGGAGAAAAAGTCGCTTTCCGACCGGACCGATACGTCGACATTCGAAAATTCCGGCAGGTTACTGCGTAGCAGCTGAACGTCCTGCTGCGGGGCAACGATCAGGAGCTCGAACGGCCTGCGGTCGCGCCAATGGCGCGCCAACGACTCGATCAGGAGGCCGGCACGCTCGAAATCACCGCGACGCTTAAGGCGACGCAGAGCCAGAGGAAGGATGGCTTGGCGGACTTCGGTAAACATCGGTCTGGCTGGGGCGGACGCTACAGAGGGAGTGCTCGGATATCCACATCAAATGGTGTGCAGGACGTTCGTCCGCTCCTACCAGCGGCATTTCGCCCGTCACCTGCCTCCTCGCGAACAAAAAAACGCCGGGCCAACGGGCCCGGCGAGTTGAACAGGGAGGCTTCACGTCTGGGAGACGTGGGATCAAACGGATCCCGAGTTTCGATGACGATCAGAACAAACTTTTCGTATCGAAGACCTGACAGCAACGTAATCCTCGGGGGATGCATTGCTAGGGGCTATGTGGCGAACGCTGACATGCGGTGAGCGCATGCCTTTCATTGACTGTGCAATCCTGCACGTCTGGCCATCAGAATCGTGTTTCAGCCACCTTCCGAAGGAGAAAGTCGCGAAACACCGCGATGCGCTTGGAATGACGCAATTCCTCCGGATAAGTGAAATATACATCTGTCGTGCGAACATTGAGATCGGGCAAGACCATCTCAAGCTTCGTCGACTCGCGGGCGAGATAATCCGGTAGCGAGGCGATGCCGAGACCCGATTCCACCGCGCGGAAGATGCCGTAGACGTTGTTGACGCGCAGCACCACGACCCGCGCCGACGGATCGACGTTGCCTTCGTGCAGCAGCCAGTTGACGTCTTGAACCGGCGCCCGGGCGTCCTCACCGAAGATAATCAGGCGATGCTGGTCGAGTTCTTCGACGGCCTTGGGCTTTCCGTACTTCTGGATGTAGCCGTGCGAGGCGTAGACGTGGCTACGCACGGTCAGCAGATGGCGCTGCACGAGGCCCGGCTGACGCGGCATGACCATGCGGATCGCCACATCGGCTTCGCGCATCCCTAAATCGAGCTCGTTATCCGACAGCACGAGACTGACGTCGATGTCGGGATACATCGCGATGAATTCGTACATCTGTGCAGTGAGCCAGGTCGAGCCGAAGCCGACCGTCGCGGTCACTTTCAGGCGGCCAGCCGGCTTGTCCTGATTGGCACGCAGCAGCGCCTCGGCTGTATTCACTTTGGCGGCCATGTCGCGCGCGGTCCGATAGAGCAATTCACCCTGTTCGGTCAGGATCAGGCCGCGCGCATGGCGATGGAACAGCATGACGCCTAGCTGTTCCTCGAGCGCACCGATCTGGCGCGAGATCGCGGACTGGCTGAGTTTCAGCGTTTCACCGGCGTGCGTGAAGCTGCCGGCGTCGGCTACGGCCTGAAAGATCCGCAGCTTGTCCCAGTCCATCGAACTCCCTTCCCGCTACCGCCGCCTACTCGGCGGCGTGCGCGAGGCGCGCCTCCTGGCGCGCCAGCCATTTCTCCGCCTCGAGTGCCGCCATGCAGCCCGTCCCGGCCGCCGTGACGGCCTGGCGGAAGATCTTGTCCTGTACATCGCCGGCGGCGTAGACGCCCTCGATGTCGGTCGCCGTCGAGTCGGGCTTGGTGATCAGATAGCCTTCACTGTCCATGGCGAGCTTGCCCTTGAACAGTTCAGTATTGGGCGAGTGGCCGATGGCGATGAACACGCCGTCGGTGGCGAGTTCCTGTTCGCCGCCGCTCTTGACGTTGCGCACGCGGACCCCCTTGACCAACGGCGCTGGCGTCTTTTCACCCAGAATCTCCTGCACCGCGTGATCCCATAGCACCGTGACCTTGGGATTCTTGAACAGGCGATCCTGCAGGATCTTCTCGGCACGGAACGAATCACGGCGATGGATTAGCGTCACCTTCGACGCATGATGCGTGAGGTACAAAGCCTCCTCGACGGCGGTGTTGCCGCCGCCCACGACGACCACTTCCTTGCCGCGGAAAAAAAAGCCGTCGCAAGTGGCACAGGCCGAGACGCCGCCACCCCTGAAGGTCTCTTCGGTCGGCAGCCCCAGCCATTTTGCCGTGGCACCGGTCGATATAATGAGCGCGTCGGCCTCGTAGCGATCGCCCGAGTCGCCGATGCAGACGAACGGCCGCCGGCTGAGGTCGACCTCGACGACGGTGTCGAAGAACAGCTCGGTGCCGACATGCTCGGCCTGCTTCTGCATCTGCTCCATCAGCCAAGGACCCTGGATGACATCGGCGAAGCCGGGATAGTTCTCGACATCAGTGGTGATGGTGAGCTGGCCGCCCGGCTGAATGCCCTGCACGAGCATCGGCTTCAGGCTCGCGCGGGCGGCGTAGATCGCCGCCGTGTAGCCTGCCGGACCCGACCCCAGAATAAGCACTTTACCACGATGAGTTGCTGCCATGTGCGTCCCGCATCCCGCCATCCGCATATCTCTTACATATATGCAAACCTCGCCACGGATGCACGTCTTAAAGAGATTATGGCGCAATTGTTCACAGGACGGCTGCCATTTCTCGCAACTTTATTGCGTGGATGGCATGGTTCTGGCATAGAGCGCGGCCAACGGAGGAAATCCAAGATGGCCCGCGCAAAGCTCGATCGAATCGATCGGCGCATTCTCAGCGATCTGCAGTCCAACGGTCGCATGACCAACGTCGATCTGGCGGAGCGCGCTGGCATTTCCGCCCCCCCCTGCCTGCGCCGGGTCCGCGCCCTTGAGCGCGCCGGCATCATCAAGGGCTATCATGCCGAACTCAGCCCCGAAGCCCTGGGCTACAGCGTCTCCGTGTTCGCGCTGGTCGGGCTGAACAGCCAGGCCGAGGCCGATCTCAAGTCGTTCGAGGACCTGATCGCCGGCTGGGACGAGGTTCGCGAGTGCCACATGCTGGCGGGCGAGGCCGATTTTCTGCTGAAGATCGTGGCCGAGACCTGGGATGAGTATCAGAAGTTCCTGACGACGCGGCTCACCTCCGCCCCCAACGTCAGCCATGTGAAGTCGATGATGGTGTTCCGCACCGCCAAGCAGGTGCCCGGAGTGCCGATCCCGGTCGAGTGAAAGAGAACGGATCATGGACGGAAATGCCGCACCCCCTGTAACCCCGGACGTCACCCTCGAACGCCTGCACGAGATAGCCGACGCCTTTGCGCGCCGCGACGTCGACGGCATCGTCGGCTTCTTCGCCGAGGAAGGCGAATTCCGCAATGCCAAGGGCCCGCACCACTGGGGCCAGAGCTTCAAGGGCAAGGCCGCCATCCGGAGTTACTTCGAACCGCTGTTCGCCACCACCGGCGACGTGGAATGGCGGCACACCGCCGAATTCATCTGCGGCAACAGGGCCGTCACGGAATGGCACCGCACCGCCACGCTGAAAAGCGGCGAGCGCCAGGAATGGCTGGGCTGCGACCTATACACCTTTCGCCGCGGCCTGATCGTGATGAAGGATACCTACATCAAGGTCGTTGCCTGAGACTGCCATGAGCGACCTTCTGCGATCGGCGCGCCTTCTGGTTTCCGACCTCGCATCGACCCTGCTTTTCCTTGCCGTCTTGCTAGCCACCAGAAACCTGGTCCTGGCCATCGTGCTGGGTGTCGTGCTCGGCGCCCTGCAGATCGGCTGGCTACTGGCGCGTCACAAGCCGATCGACACCATGCAGTGGCTGAGCATCGGTCTCGTCGTGGTCTCGGGCGCGGCGACCCTGCTCACCAGCGATGCTCGCTTCGTGATGCTGAAGCCCAGCATCATCTACTGCATCGTGGGCGCCTACATGCTGCGCCCGGGCTGGATGAACCGCTACCTGCCACCGATCGCCGTGGCAACGGTGCCCGACATCGCCTTCGTCTTCGGCTACGTGTGGGCGGGACTGATGTTTGGTTCGGCCGCACTCAACATCGTCCTCGCACTCACGCTGGATCCCGTGACTTGGTCGGCAACGATGTCGATCTGGGGCATCGCGAGCAAGGTTATGCTCTTTCTGATCCAGTATACCGTCATGCGCACGATCGGCGTCCGGCGCAGCCGGCGCGCCGCGGCTTCTACTTGAACTGGACGCCGACGACCGCGTAGGAACGTGCGCCGCGCGGCGTCTGGACCTCGACCATGTCACCGACGGTCTTGCCGATCAGCGCCCGGCCGATCGGAGACGTGACGGAGATACGACCCTGCTTGAGGTCGGCCTCATAGGGCCCCACGATCTGGTACTTCACCTTCTCGTCGGTGTCCTCGTCGGCCAGCCGGACGGTGGCGCCGAACTTCACGACCTTGCCCGTGAGCTTGCTGAAATCGATGACCTCGGCGCGCGAGACGATATTCTCGATCTCGGCAATCCGGCCTTCGATGAAGCTCTGCCGTTCCCGGGCCGAGGTGTATTCGGCGTTCTCGGAAAGATCGCCATGCTCGCGCGCCGCCGCGATCGCTTTGATGATCGAAGGCCGCTCCACGCTCTTCAGATGCTTCAGCTCGTCCTCGAGGCTCTTCAGCCCCTCGGCTGTCGTCGGAACCCTTTCCATTGCCGGATCGTCCTCAATGAATCGTGCGGCGTCAACGGCCAACGGACCTGACCAAGGGACCTGCGGTGGGCAGGTCGGGCCGGATCGCCCGGAAGGGGCAGCCGGAGACGGGCGTTTAGAACGTCGTTTTGAAGTAAGATTGAAGGGGCGCCACGTCCAGGGCGCCGGCGCTCAGCGCCGCGATGCCTTCGACTGACGCCTTGGCGCCGGCGACCGTCGTATAATAGGCGATTTTGTGCATCAACGCCGTACGCCGCAGCGTGAAGCTGTCGGTCAGAGCACTCGCACCATCGACGGTGTTGAAGACGAGCTGGATCTTGCCGTCCTTCATGAGGTCGACGATGTGGGGCCGCCCCTCGAGCACCTTGTTGACCCGCTGGGTCTCGATGCCGTGCTTGCGCAGGAAGTCGGAAGTGCCGCCGGTGGCAACCACGGTGAAACCGAGCTCGATCAGCCGCTTGACCGGCTTGACCATCGCCGCCTTGTCCTGGTCCTTGACCGAGACGAAGACCACGCCCTCGACCGGGACTTTGCTACCGGCGCCCAGCTGCGACTTGGCGAAGGCGCGGCCGAAATTGGTATCGAGACCCATTACCTCGCCGGTCGAGCGCATCTCGGGGCCGAGGATGATGTCGACTCCGGGGAAGCGGGCGAACGGGAAGACCGCTTCCTTGACCGCGATGTGCTTGCCGCGCGCCTTCTTGATGGCCAGTGCCTTCAGCGGCTCGCCGACCATCAGGCGGGCGGCATACTTGGCGATGGGCTGGCCTGTCGCCTTGGCGACGAATGGCACGGTGCGGCTCGCGCGCGGATTGACCTCGAGCACGTAGACCTCGCCGTCCTTCACCGCATACTGCACGTTCATCAGGCCTACGACCTTGAGCGCCCTGGCCATTGCCTCGGTCTGGCGCTCGATCTCACCCAGGATCTTCGACGGCAGCGAATGCGGCGGCAACGAGCAGGCCGAGTCGCCGGAATGAATTCCCGCCTCCTCGATGTGCTCCATGATCCCGGCGACGAAGACGTTCTGGTCCTTGTCGGCAAGGGCGTCGACATCGACCTCGATGGCGTCGCGCAGGTAGGAATCGATCAGCACCGGAGTGTCGCCCGAAACCTTCACGGCATCGCGCGTGTAGCGCTCCAGTCCGTCCCGATCGTAGACGATCTGCATGGCGCGGCCGCCCAGCACGTAGGACGGGCGAATGACGACGGGATAACCGATCCTCTCGGCGACGACGATCGCCTGCTCCTGCGACGTCGCCGTGCCGTTGTCCGGTTGGCGAAGCTTCAACTTGTGGATCAGCTTCTGGAAGCGGTCGCGGTCCTCGGCCAGGTCGATGGCATCGGGCGACGTGCCGAGGATGGGAATGCCCACTGCCTCGAGCGGCTTGGCGAGCTTGAGCGGTGTCTGGCCGCCGAACTGCACGATCAGACCGAGCAGTTCGCCGTTCCGGCGCTCGACCTCGACCAGCTCGATCACGTCTTCGGCCGTCAGCGGTTCGAAATAGAGGCGATCGGCGGTGTCGTAGTCGGTCGAGACTGTCTCCGGATTGCAGTTGACCATGATGGTCTCGTAGCCGGCCTCGCGCAGGGCATAGACGGCATGAACGCAGCAGTAGTCGAACTCGATGCCCTGACCGATGCGGTTCGGTCCGCCGCCCAGGATGATCACCTTGCGGCGGTCGGTCGGCTCGGCCTCGCATTCCGCGGGACGCTCGCCGTCACCCTCGTAACAGGAGTAGAGATAGGGCGTGTGGGATTCGAACTCGGCAGCGCAGGTGTCGATACGCTTGAACACCGGCCGCACGCCAAGGCTCCGGCGCAGGTCCGCCACCTCGGCCGCCTTCTGGCCGCTGAGTTCAGCGAGGCGATCGTCGGAGAAACCTTTCTTCTTCAGATCGAGCAGACCCTTGGCGTCGTTCGGCAGGCCACTCGCTCGAACGACCGCTTCCACTTCCACCAGTTCGCGGATCTGGCGCAGGAACCAGGGCTCATACTTCGAGGCCTGGGCAACCTCCTCGACCGTCAGGCCATGGCGAAACGCCTGGGCGATGACCAGGATGCGGTCGGGCGTCGGCCGCGCCAGCGCACCCACGATGGCGGCCTTGTCCGGGGCCCCCTTGATCTCGATCTCGTTGAGGCCGGTCAGGCCGGTCTCCATAGAGCGCAGCGCTTTCTGCAGCGACTCCTGAAAGGTGCGGCCGATCGACATCGCCTCGCCGACGCTCTTCATCGAGGTGGTGAGCAGCGCCTCCGCCCCAGGGAACTTCTCGAAGGCGAAGCGCGGCATCTTGGTGACGACGTAGTCGATCGTCGGCTCGAACGAGGCAGGCGTTGTGCCGGTGATGTCGTTCAGAAGTTCGTCGAGCGTGTAGCCGACGGCGAGCCGCGCCGCGACCTTGGCGATTGGAAATCCAGTGGCCTTCGAGGCCAGCGCCGAGGAACGTGACACGCGCGGGTTCATCTCGATTACGACCATGCGGCCAGTCGCCGGGTCGACAGCGAACTGCACGTTCGACCCGCCGGTATCGACGCCAATCTCGCGCAGGCACGCGATCGAGGCGTCCCGCATGATCTGGTATTCCTTGTCGGTCAGCGTCAGCGCCGGCGCCACCGTCACCGAATCGCCGGTGTGCACGCCCATCGGGTCGATGTTCTCGATCGAGCAGATGATGATGCAGTTGTCGTGGCGGTCACGCACGACCTCCATTTCGAATTCCTTCCAGCCCAGCACCGACTCCTCGACCAGCACCTCGCCGACCGGCGAGGCATCGACGCCGCCCTGCACGATCTCGAAATATTCGTCGCGGTTATAGGCGATGCCGCCACCGGTGCCGCCCAGCGTGAAGGAGGGGCGGATGATTGCCGGGAGGCCGACTCGGTCCAATGCCCGAGCCGCCTCCTCGCGATTGTGCACGACCTCGCTCTTGGGGCATTCGAGCCCGATCTTGGTCATGGCGTCGCGAAACAGCAGCCGGTCCTCGGCCTTGTCGATCGCCTCGGCATTGGCGCCGATCAGCTCGACGTTCAATTTCTCGAGGCGGCCGTCGCGGTGCAGCGACATCGCGGTGTTGAGCGCCGTCTGGCCGCCCATGGTCGGCAGGATAGCGTCGGGCCGCTCCTTCTCGATGATCTTTGCCACCATGTCGGGCGTGATGGGCTCGACATAGGTCGCATCGGCCAGGCCCGGATCGGTCATGATCGTGGCCGGGTTGGAGTTCACCAGGATGACGCGATAGCCCTCGTCCTTCAGTGCCTTGCAGGCCTGGACGCCGGAATAGTCGAACTCGCAGGCCTGGCCGATCACGATCGGGCCGGCGCCGATGACGAGGATGCTCTTGATGTCTGTGCGCTTGGGCATGGGAGCTCTACTTGCCCTTGCTCTTGTCGATCATGTCGACGAAACGGTCGAAGAGGTAATGGCTGTCCGTCGGGCCGGGTGAGGCCTCGGGGTGGTACTGGACCGAGAAGGCCGGCTTGTCGGTGCAGCGCAGCCCTTCGTTGGTACCGTCGAACAGCGAGACGTGCGTGACCTCGACGCCCTCGGGCAGGGACTCGGGAACGACGCAGAAGCCATGGTTCTGCGACGTGATCTCGACCTTGCCCGTCGTGAGATCCTTGACCGGCTGATTGGCGCCGCGATGACCGCGGTCCATCTTGCGCGTCTTGCCGCCGAGCGTAAGTGCCAGGATCTGGTGGCCGAGGCAGATGCCGAACAACGGCACTTTCCTGTCGAGCACGGCCTGGATAGCAGGCACGCTATATCCCACCGTCGCCGCCGGATCGCCGGGGCCGTTCGACAGGAACACACCGTCGGGCCTGTGGCGCAGGATGTCCTCGCCGGTCGCCGTCGCTGGCACGACCGTGACCTTGCAGCCGGTGTTGGCGAGGCAGCGCAGGATGTTGCGCTTGGCGCCGTAGTCGACGGCGACGACGTGATACTTGGGCTTGGCGAGCTTGCCGTAGCCCTTGCCCAGCGCCCATTTGGTCTCGTCCCAGCTGTAGAGCTGCTTGGTCGTCACCTCGATGGCGAGGTCCATGCCGTCGAGCCCCGGCCAATCCTGGGCGATCTTGCGCAGCTTGGCAGTGTCGAACTTGCCGTCGGGCGCGTGGACCACAACGCCGTTCGGTGGGCCGCCGTCGCGGATCCGCCGCGTGATGGCGCGGGTATCGACACCGCATACTCCGGGCAGATTGTGGCTCCTGAGCCAGTCGTCGAGCGGCTTGGCCGCCCGCCAGTTCGCGGGCTCGGTGATGTCGCCGCGCAGCACGACACCGCGCGCGGCGGGCGTCAGGCTCTCGATGTCCTCGAGATTGGTGCCGACATTGCCGATATGCGGGAAGGTGAAGGTGATGATCTGCCCGGCATAGGAAGGATCCGTGATGATCTCCTGGTAGCCGGTCATAGAGGTATTGAAGCAGACCTCGCCCACGGCATGGCCAGCGGCGCCCACACCCTTGCCCCAAAAGACCGTGCCATCGCCCAGCACAAGGGCGGCCGTGGCCCAACGCGGCGCGGCGTCAGTCGCGCCGGCGGTCTTAGGTGAAGTCATGATGAATTAGTCCGTTCGTGCGGCCCGCCCGGCCTCGCCCCTAACCCGGTATAGGCGAGGCGACCTGCGAACCGCGCGGGTTGTAACCAAGCGGTCGCAGAGGGTCAAGGCGCCGGTTGCGGCTAATTCACAAGCTATTTCAATAACTTATTTGCTTTGCCAACAGCGGCCGAGACGATTAGTTTCCGCCGCTTAGCCATTGGGATACCAATGGCGAGCTTGTCGGGATCAAATGATGCTGCGTGACAAATTGAACGACGCCATGAAAGAGGCCATGCGCGCCCGCGATCAGGCCGCGCTGGGCACGATTCGCCTCATTCTGGCGAAACTCAAGGACGTCGATATTGCTGCCCGCACCGAGGCCAGCCGTGAAGGCGTGGCCGACGACAAGATCCTGTCGATGATGCAGGGCATGATCAAACAGCGGAACGAATCGATCGTGCTCTACGAAAAGGGCAACCGCGCCGACCTGGTCGACAAGGAAAAGGCCGAGATCGCCGTGATCGAGCGCTTCCTGCCAAAGCAGATGGACGAGGCTGGCATAGAGGCCGCCGTGCGCGAGGCCGTGACCGCCGCCGGCGCCACGACGGTCAAGGACATGGGCGGGGTCATGGCCGCCCTCAAGGCCAAGTACGCCGGCCAGATGGACTTCGCCAAGGCCTCGGCCGCCGTCAAGAAAGCCCTCAGCAGCTGACCATCCCCGTTTTCCCCCGCGTCGTCACTGGCGCGCCGGGGCTTGCATCGTCATTTTAGACGAATGGCGTTCCCACCGGGCTTCCTCGACGAACTGCGCGCGCGGCTCAGCCTGTCCGACGTCGTCGGCCGCAAGGTGTCGTTGAAGCGTAAATCGGGCAGCGAATTCGCCGGTCTGTGCCCGTTCCACAACGAAAAGACGCCGTCCTTCACGGTCAACGACAAGAAGGGCTTCTATCACTGCTTCGGCTGCGGCGAGCATGGCGACGCCGTCGGCTTCGTGATGAAGACCGAAGGACTTTCATTCCCCGAGTCGGTGGAGAAGCTCGCACGCGAGGTCAATCTGCCGGTGCCTCGGGCCACGCCGGCCGAACGCGAGCGGGCAGAACGCGCTTCCACCTTGCAGGAGGTCGTCGAACTGGCGGCGCGCTGGTTCCAGAAGCAGTTGCGCCTGCCGGTCGGGCGCCATGGCCTCGACTATCTGCGCGGCCGAGGCCTCAGCGAGGAGACGATCGATGATTTCCGCCTGGGCTTCGCACCCGACTCGCGCGACGGCGTGATCGCGGCGCTGAAGCGCGAGAACGTCCCGATCGACAAGATCGTCGAGGCCGGCCTCGCGATCCAGCCCGAGGACAACCGCGACCCCTACGACCGCTTCCGCGGCCGCGTGATCTTCCCCATCGCCGACCGGCGCGGCCGGATGATCGCTTTCGGCGGACGGGTGATGGGCACGGGCGAGCCGAAGTACCTCAATTCGCCCGAGACGCCGCTGTTCCACAAGGGCGCCAATCTCTACTGCCTCGATCGGGCGCGGCAGGCCGTGACCAAGGACCAGCCGGTGATCGTGGCCGAAGGTTACATGGACGTGATCGCGCTGCACGGCGCGGGCTTCACCGGTGCCGTGGCACCGCTCGGCACCGCCCTCACCGAAGGCCAGCTCGGCGAACTCTGGAAGCTCGCGGACGAACCTTACCTCTGCTTCGATGGCGACAATGCCGGGCGGCGTGCCGCGTCACGCGCTGCCGAACGGGCGCTGCCGCTGCTGCGCCCCGGCAAGAGCCTGCGGTTTCTGGTGCTGCCCGCCGGCGAGGATCCCGACAGCCTGATCCGCAGCAGCGGCGCCAATGCCGTCCGGCGCATCCTCGACGGCGCACGACCGCTGTCCGATGTGGTTTGGGAGATGGAGACC
>MEMN01000184.1:27983-28167 GCA_001767945.1 Alphaproteobacteria bacterium RIFCSPHIGHO2_12_FULL_66_14
CGACACGCCCGAGCGCCGTGCCAGCCTGCAGCGGGCGGTCGAGCAGCGGGTCGCCGAGATCGTCGACCCGATGGTTCGGGATTATTACCGGACAGACATGCGCAACCGGCTCAACCGGGTGCGCCGGCCGGACCAGCCGACCTGGCGGCCGGGCGATCGGCGGCCGTTCCGCCGGCCGGGGGAC
>MEMN01000184.1:28215-30586 GCA_001767945.1 Alphaproteobacteria bacterium RIFCSPHIGHO2_12_FULL_66_14
GCAGCGGCCTGCTCGATGCCCTGTCCATGATCCCCTTGGGGATCGATCCGGCGGCCGACGAGGCCGTGGTTCAAGGGGCCCTGACCGAAGGGATGGCCGGCGAGGCCGCCCTTGAATCCCACCTGATCGAGGATCATCTCCAGCGGACCGGTCTCGGCGCACTTGCCGCCACGGCACGGGCCAAGGCCCGGGAGGTATTCCGGGATGCCCCCGCGGACAGCGACGGCTGGGCCGGCCAGTGGCGCCGGGCCGCCCGCCACATGAGCCAACTCACGGCCGATCCGGAAGAGCTCAAGCGGGCGGAGGAGGCCTTGGCCGAAGATATGAGCGAGGAAAACCTGCGCCGCCTACAGGCCATTCTTGACCGGATGCGTCGGGAAAGCGTCGAATCCGGCGCCGGATAGCAGGCTTGCGATCGAATATGGGGGACGACCCTATCGGTGCTTGAACTTAACCCCCATATAGTAGAAGGGTAGTTTTGCGGGGCCGCCCTCCCGCACCCCCTTCTTGCAGCCAAATCCACGGCCAGAACGGCCGTTGGACCCGTTTGTCGCACCCAAGGAACACGAATGGCGACCAAGACCGCGTCCGCAGCCCAGCCCGAAGCTACCGAGGCCCGTGAAGAAGGCCCCGATGCCCCCCTCCTCGATACCCTTGGCGCCGAGCTCAAAAAGCTCGTCCAGAAGGGCAAGGAGCGCGGTTACGTCACCTATGACGAGTTGAACGCCGCCCTGCCGCCCGACGAAGTGTCCTCCGAGCAGATCGAGGACACGATGGCGATGCTGTCGGAGGCCGGAGTCAACGTGGTCGAGGCCGAGGAGCAGGAAGAGGCTCCCGCCGCCGCCCCGGCCGAACCGGCAAAGACCGCCGTGGTCGCCGCGGAAGCCACCGGCGAGGACGAGGAACTCGGCCGCACCGACGACCCCGTCCGCATGTATCTGCGCGAGATGGGCAGCGTCGAGCTCCTGAGCCGCGAGGGCGAAATCGAGATCGCCAAGCGCATCGAGGCCGGCCAGGACAAGATGATCGGCGGCATCTGCGAAAGCCCGATGACGATCACGGCGCTGCTGGCCTGGCGCGACGCGATCAACGAGGGCCGCATCCTGCTGCGCGACGTGATCGACCTCGAGGCGACCCAGGGCGGCGCGCCCGGCGAGGCCAAGGCCGCGATGGCGGCCAACCCGCCACCGCCGGCGATGCCGCGTCCGGCGATGCCCAAACTCGTGCGACCGGCCGCTCCCGCGGTCAACGGCGCGGCCGGGGCGCCGGGCGAAGCTACCGCCGAGGGCGCCGAGGACGACGAGGAGAACGCGCTGTCTTTGTCGGCGCTCGAGGAGAAGCTCAAGCCCGAGGTCCTGCGCAACCTCACCAAGATCGCCCGCGTCTATCTCGACATGTCGAAGGTGCAGAACCGGCGCCTGTCGACGCTCAACCGCGGCCAGAAGCCCAGCCCGGAATTCGAGAAGAGCTACGAGAAGCATCGCAAGAAGATCGTCGACCTGGTCCGCCAGATCCACATCAACGCCAATCGCATCGAGCAGCTCAAGCTCCAGCTCTACGACCTCAATCGCCGGTTGATGATGCTGGAAGGCAAGATGCTGCGACTGGCCGAAGGCTTCCGCATCCCGCGCCAGGACTTCCTCGATCACTACCTGACGCACGAGATCGACCCGAACTGGCTCGACAAGGTCGGCAAGCTGCCGGGCAAGGGCTGGAAGGACTTCGCCAAGAAGAAGGGCGCCGAGGTCGAGAAGATGCGCGAGGAGATCCGCGTCATCTCCGACCATGCCGGCGCGCCGATCTTCGAGTACCGCCGCATGGTCAAGACCGTACAGGACGGCGAGCGCGAGATGATGCGCGCCAAGAAGGAGATGATCGAGGCCAACCTGCGCCTCGTGATCTCGATCGCCAAGAAGTACACCAACCGCGGCCTGCAGTTCCTGGATCTCATCCAGGAGGGCAACATCGGCTTGATGAAGGCGGTCGACAAGTTCGAGTACCGCCGCGGCTACAAGTTCTCGACCTACGCCACGTGGTGGATCCGTCAGGCCATCACGCGCTCGATCGCCGATCAGGCGCGCACCATCCGCATCCCGGTGCACATGATCGAGACCATCAACAAGCTGGTCCGCACCAGCCGCCAGATGCTGCACGAGATCGGCCGCGAGCCGCAGCCCGAGGAGCTGGCCGAGAAGCTCGGCATGCCGCTCGAGAAGGTGCGCAAGGTGCTGAAGATCGCCAAGGAGCCGATCAGCCTCGAGACGCCGATCGGCGACGAGGAGGATTCGCATCTGGGCGATTTCATCGAGGACAAGAATGCCGTCATCCCGCTCGAGGCCGCCATCCAGGGCAACCTGCGCGAAAGCACGAC
>MEMN01000185.1:0-666 GCA_001767945.1 Alphaproteobacteria bacterium RIFCSPHIGHO2_12_FULL_66_14
CGACGGCCAGCCTAAAGCCGTCGGGCGACCAGGCGAGGCAGGTGATGGCCGAGCCGTCGGCCATTTTCAGCACCACCGAGCGCTTCGTCTTGATGTCGCCGAGTTGCAGCTCGCCCGAATCGTAGCCGCCGGCCACGAACTCGGCGGCGGGGTGGGCCGCCACGACGCTCAAGAGGCCCGCGCCCTCCTCGCCGAACTGCAGCGGCGGCTTGCCTTCGGGTCCCTTGCCGGAGAACGGCCAGGCGGTGAACACGGGCTGCGAGGAGGTGTAGAGGAAGCGCGCGTCGGCGGTCCACGACAGCGACTTCACCTTGGCGGGATAGCCCTGCATGCGCATGTCGGTGGCCTGTGCCATGCGCCAGACGTGGATGTCGTTTTCCTGGGTGCCGGTGGCGATGAACTTGCCGTCGGTGCTCCAGCGCAGCGCCACATGGCTGCCGCGCCAGGCGAAGCGGCGCGGCGGCGGGGTCGCCTGGCCCTGGGTGATTTGTCCGATGCTCCACACCGTGACGCCGCCGTAGTGGGCGCAGGCGATGCGGCTGCCGTCCTTGCTGAAGTCGAGATCGGCCACCGTGCTCTGGTGCGGGCCGAACTCGCGGACTGTGCCATCCTTGACGACGAACGCGCTCTTGCCGACCGAGGCCGCGACCGCGCCGGTGGCGCGGT
>MEMN01000185.1:679-6391 GCA_001767945.1 Alphaproteobacteria bacterium RIFCSPHIGHO2_12_FULL_66_14
CTGGTTGAAGAGCTCGGTCGCCGTGCTGTCGGTGCTGATCCGCAGGAGGCGGCCGTCGTCGCCGCCGCTCACGAAACCGTCGCCCGCCGGGTCGGCGACCAGCGCCAGCACGGCGCCGCCATGAACCGGCGACGGTGCGTCGGGTGCAGGGGCTGCGATGTCGGCGGGCAGAATGCGCACGCTGCCATCGCCCAGGGCGAAGGCCACGGTAGTGCCGTCGCGGCTGAAGGCGCAGGCCGCCACCGGCGCGTCGGCCGCGATGGAACGGGCCGGCGGCAGGGTCTGGCGCCAGGCCGGATTGGTAAGGTCGATCTTCACGCGCTTACTTCAGGCAGTCTTCGAAGCCGCGCCTGAGGTTGTCGCCGTCGAGGTTGCGGCCGATGAAGACCAGCTTGCTCGCACGCTTCTCGCTTTCTTTCCAGGGCGAGCCCCAGTCGCTGTCCATCATCATGTGGACGCCCTGGTAGACGTAGCGCTTGGGCGCACCGTCGATGGCGAGAATGCCCTTGCTGCGGAAGATGTCGCCGCCGCGCAACTGCAGGAGAGCGCCCATCCACTTCTGGAATTTCTCCGGGTCGACCGGCCGGTCCGCGGTGATGGCGAGGCTCGTCACTTCCTCCTCGTGGTCGTGATCGTGACCGTGGGTGAGGAAGTCGGGCTCGAACTCGAGGATGCGTTTGAGGTCGAAGGCGCCCTTGTCGAGGATGGCGGCGAGGTCGATCCGGCTCTTCTCGGTCTTGTGGATGCGGGCATAGGGGTTGATCGACCTGATCTTGCTCTCGACCTTCTTGAGGTCGTCCTCGCCCACCAGATCGGTCTTGTTGAGCAGGATCACGTCGGCGAAGGCCACCTGTTCCTCGGCCTCGTCGCCCTGTCCGAGCTGGTCGAGGAAGTGCTTGGCGTCGACCACCGTCACGATGGCATCGAGCTTGGTCTTGGCCTTGACGTCGTCGTCGGTGAAGAAGGTCTGCGCCACCGGGCCGGGATCGGCGAGGCCCGTGGTCTCGACCAGGATGCCGTCGAACTTGTCCTTGCGCTTCATCAGGCCTTCGATGATGCGGATCAAATCGCCGCGCACGGTGCAGCAGATGCAGCCGTTGTTCATCTCGAAGACTTCCTCGTCGGCATTGACCACGAGGTCGTTGTCGACGCCGAGCTCGCCGAATTCGTTCACGATGACGGCGTATTTCTTGCCGTGCTGCTCGCTCAGGATGCGGTTGAGCAGGGTGGTCTTGCCGGCGCCGAGATAGCCGGTGAGCACGGTGACGGGCACTTGCGCTTGAGACATGGAATTCCCCGAGATTTGGCCCCTGAGATAGGGTGGTGGTCGCGATTAGTCCAGTTCCCGGCCCCGGGCGGTTTCGTGGTCCACGCAATGGTCCACGTCATGGTCCATGCGTCGAAACAGATATCGGACACGCATTTCGAGAACGATGTGCGTTGAATCCGTGGCAGGTGTCGCAGTGATTCCAATGCCGGATCAAGGTGTTGGGCAGATATTCCGAACACCGATGGTGAACAGACAGACCCCGTTCAGGCGAGGCACGGAATGGTCCACGCGCGTGCGTCGGGAATGCCTCTCTACGGCCTCTCGCCGCGGATCAGCTTGGGCAGGTCGCCGACCAGCCCCATGGCATGGCGGACGAAGAAGCGACGCAGCGGCGGCACGCGATTGACGGCCGCCATTCCCAGGTCGCGCGCCAGGCGCAGCGGCTTGATGTCGTTGGAAAACAGCCAGGTCAGCACGTCCGTCGCGGCGACCATCGTGAAATTGTCGGTTCGCCGCCACTGCACATAGCGTTCGAGCGTGTCGGCGGCGCCGATGTCGAGGCCGAGCCGCTTGGCATCGACCAGCACCTCGACGAGGGCGGCGATGTCGCGCACGCCGAGATTGTAGCCCTGGCCGGCAATGGGATGGATGCCGTGGGCGGCGTCGCCGACCAGGACCAGCCGCGTATCGATGTAGCGGTGGGCGTGCACCAGCGAGAGCGGATAGGACCAGCGAGGGCCGACGGCTTCGACCCGCCCGAGATGGTCGCCGAAGCGCCGGGCGAACTCGGCCTGGAAGCGGGCGTCGTCGAGTTCGAGCAGCCGGTGCGCGAGCTTGGTGCGCTCGGTCCAGACGATCGACGAACGATGCTCGCCGGCCCGTCCGTCGCGAATTGGTCCGTCCGTCATGGGCAGGATGGCGAAGGGGCCGCTGGGCAGGAACTTCTCCTGCGCCACGCCGCGGTGCGGCCGCTCATGGCGGGCCACCAGGACGATCGCGATCTGGCCGTACGACCACGACTGGGCGCCGATCCCGGCTTCTTCCCGCATCGAGCCGAAGCGGCCCTCGGCCGACGCCACCAGTCGCGCCGAAAGACGGCGGCCGCTCTTGAGCGTGAGCTCGGCGTGGTCCGCGGTGCGGCTGGTTTCAATTACCTCGTCGGGTGCAACCAGCTCAACCTGAGGGCAGTCTGCCAGCCGCCTCAGCAGCGCCGTGCGCAGAAAGCGGTTCTCCACGATCCACCCCATCGGTGCGGGATCCCGGGCGTCGAGCGCCGCCTCGCGGTGATCGAAATGGAGATGGAGCGGGCTCGCCCGGCCATCGTGGCCGGCATCGGAAATCCGGATATCGCGAATCGGCTCGGCCTCGCCGGCCACGTCGTTCCAGACGCCCAGCGCCGCGAAGAGTCGCTGGCTGCTGTAGGCGATCGCCGTCGTGCGTCCGTCGAAGCCAGCCTCGGTGAGGGACTTCAGCGGCACCCGGTCGATCAGGGCCGTGCTGAGACCGGCTTCGCCGGCGGCCAGCGCCAGCAGGCTGCCGTTGAGGCCGGCGCCTACGATCGCGAGATCGAACTGTCGGCTGTCCATCGGCCATAGATGGCAGCCGCCCGGCCACACTGCAAGCCGGACGGCAACCCTCTATGGCTGTTGCAGAACGTCGCTCAGAACGCCTTGGCGATGCCGAAGATGACGCGGCCCTGGCAATTCTGGGTGTTGAGGCATCCCTGGACGTCGACGTTGGTGTCGGTATAGGCGGCGGAGAGGTCGAAGCCGTAGACCGAGACGACCAGGCCGAGCTGCCAGTCCCAGTAGTTGTTGGTGGGAATGCCGTAGTTGGCGAAGCGCTCGACGTACTGATTGCCGATATTGCCGAAGACCTTGAAGGCGACGTTCTCGTTGATGTTGATGAACGGCAGCGGAACAGTGACCTGGGCCCACTTGTACCAGGCGATGCCCGAGTTGGCGTAGAAGTTGGGGCTGTAACGCACGGCGGCACTGAGCTGGGCGACGCCGAAGTCGTAGCCGCCTACCAGACCGAACTCGTTGAAGTCATAGAACAGGTTGGAGGGTGCGCCGAGGTAGTTGTAGCGGATGTAACCCAGGTCGAAGGTGAGTTTGTCCTCGAGTGTCTTGAGCCTGAGCCCGGTCAGCAGGTCGATCTCGGCGACGGTGCCGGTATTGGGGAAATAGACGTTGCTGCCCCAGGCGCCGACGTAGGCACTGACCGGGACGGCTTCGCTCACGGTCGGCGTTTCGTAGCCGACGCTGGCCTGGCCGGCGACCTGACGTTGCGTCTGGGAGATGCCGCGATACGAATAGTCGGTGAAAAAGCCGATGCCGGCAGTGAAGGTACCGCCAAAGGGACCCTTCCAGGCCTCCTTCTCGGTCGCCGGCGGTGTCGCCGGATCCGGCGTGCCCTGAGCATGAGCAATGCCCGTTGCACAGAATGTGACCAGCACAAATCCCAAAGTGGCAAATTTCTTAAGCACCACGACCACCCCCGATATCTAAAAGCTTCATTGCGCCAAGTGGGGCGCAAAACACGTGCCAACATCGCCACAGGCGTGTGTCGTCGCCCGGGAGCGCGCGCCGGGGGCATTGGCACGGAGTTTGCTGTCCTCACGATTGAACTTTGGGGGCGGGCGTTCCGCCTGGTGGAGGACAGCCGAAATGAAAATGGTCATGGCAATCTTCAAGCCGTTCAAGCTGGACGAGGTCCGGGACGCGCTGACGTCGCTCGGAATCCAGGGTTTGACGGTGAGCGAGGTCAAGGGGTTCGGTCGCCAGAAGGGTCAGACCGAGATCTATCGCGGCGCCGAGTACGCCGTGAGCTTCCTGCCGAAGGTCAAGATCGAGGTCGTGATCGACGACGCCATGGTCGAGCGTGCGGTCGAGACGATCCGCAAGGCGGCCGGCACCGGCAAGATCGGCGACGGCAAGATCTTTGTCCTGTCCATCGAGCAGGCGATCCGCATCCGCACCGGCGAGTCCGGGGCGGAAGCACTGTGATCCCGCGCACCAACTCAACCAACTCAAGATCCGAGGGAAGAACGATGCGACTCAAGCTCAATACGGCGTTTGCTGGCCTGGGGGCGGCCGGCACGCTGCTCCTTCCGGCCCTGGTATTGGCAGCCGACGAAGCGCCCAAGCTCGACACCGGCGACACAGCCTGGATGCTGACCTCGACGGCGCTCGTCCTGATGATGACCATTCCGGGTCTCGCGCTGTTCTACGGCGGCATGGTGCGCAAGAAGAACGTGCTCGCCACGGTCATGCAGAGCTTCGCCATCACCTGCCTGATCTCGGTACTCTGGCTGATCGTGGGCTACAGCCTCGCCTTCACGTCCGGCAGCACCATCGTCGGTGGACTGAGCCGCGCCTTCCTGAGGGGACTGACGCTCGATGGCGTCCATGATCTCGCCAAGACCATTCCGGAATCGGTGTTCATCTGCTTCCAGCTCACCTTCGCCATCATCACGCCGGCGCTGATTGCCGGCGCCTTCGCCGAACGCATGAAGTTCTCGGCGATGATGTGGTTCATGGCGCTGTGGTCGCTGATCGTCTACGCGCCGATCGCCCATTGGGTGTGGGGCGGCGGCTTCCTCGGCGACTGGGGCGTGCTCGACTACGCCGGCGGCACCGTCGTGCACATCAACGCCGGCGTCGCTGGTCTGGTCTGCGCGCTCGTCATCGGCAAGCGCAAGGGCTTCGGTACCGAGAACATGGCGCCGCACAACCTGGTCTACTCGGTGATCGGCGCCGCGCTGCTGTGGGTCGGCTGGTTCGGCTTCAACGCCGGCTCGGCGGTCGGTGCCAGCGCCAACGCCGGCATGGCGATGGCCGTGACCCAGTTCGCCACGGCGGCGGCGGCACTTGCCTGGATGTTCGCGGAGTGGGTGACGCGCGGCAAGCCGTCGGTGCTCGGCATCATCTCCGGTGCGGTGGCAGGCCTCGTCGCCATCACCCCGGCCTCCGGCTTCGTCACTCCGATGGGCTCGCTGGTCATCGGCATCGTCGCCGGCCTGGTCTGCTTCTGGGGCGCCACCGGCCTCAAGAAGGCATTGGGCTACGACGACTCGCTCGACGCCTTCGGTGTTCATGGCGTCGGCGGCTTCGTCGGCGCGATCCTGACCGGTGTCTTCGCTGTCGAGGTGATCGGTGGCGAGGGCAAGAAGGGCCTGATCGACGGCAACGCCGGCCAGGTCCTGACCCAGCTCTGGGGCACCCTGGTCGTCATCGCCTGGTGCGCGATCGCTACCTTCATCATCCTCAAGGTCGTCGATGCCCTGGTCGGGCTGCGCGTGACCAACGAAGAGGAAATCGAGGGTCTCGACATCAACCTGCATGGAGAGACGGTGCACTAGGCGCCTCCGTCGATCGTCGTCGGGAACCCGCCTCCTCCCTGGTTCCCTCTCTCCCGCCGCTCCGTGTCGCGGCGGGGAC
>MEMN01000185.1:6424-11350 GCA_001767945.1 Alphaproteobacteria bacterium RIFCSPHIGHO2_12_FULL_66_14
ATGTGGACAAGCCGAAAAGGCAGGAGGGAAGCGTATGAAGCTCGTGTCCGCCATCATCAAGCCGTTCAAGCTCGACGAGGTGCGTGACGCTCTGACCGGCGTCGGCGTCTCGGGACTGACGGTCAGCGAAGTGAAGGGCTTCGGCCGGCAGAAGGGTCAGACCGAGATCTATCGTGGTGCCGAGTATCTCGTGAGTTTTTTGCCCAAGGTCAAAGTCGAGATCGTGGTCGACGACGCCCAGGTCGAACGGGCCATCGAGGCCATCCAGAAGGCCGCACACACCGGCAAGATCGGTGACGGCAAGATATTCGTCACCGCGGTCGAGCAGGCTCTGCGCATCCGGACGGGTGAGTCGGGGTCCAACGCGCTTTAGCTCAAGAACAAGACAATTCGCAAATAAGAAGACGACACGGGGGAAACGATGCTGAAGGCGATTGCGCGCGTGAGTGCGCTGACGATGCTTGCCGCTACGGCAAGCACGGCGGCTTGGGCCGCGGACAAGCCGCAAATCGACACCGGCGATACCGCCTGGTTGCTGATGGCGACCGTACTGGTCCTGATGATGAACATTCCGGGCCTGGCACTGTTTTACGCCGGCATGGTGCGCAAGAAGAACGTGCTTGCGACCGCCGTCCAGGCCTTCGCCGTCGCCGCCCTGGTAACGGTGTTGTGGTTCGTGGTCGGCTATTCGCTGGCTTTCACCGACGGCGGCGGTCTGAACGGTGTCATCGGCTCGTTGTCGAGGGCGGTCGGCGCCGGTCTGCTGGGCAGTGTCCACGATCTCGCCAAGACCGTGCCGGAGAACGTCTTCCTGATGTACCAGGCGACGTTCGCCGTCATCACGCCGGCAATCATTGCCGGCGCTTTCGCCGAGCGCATGAAATTCTCGGCCATGATGTGGTTCATGGGGCTGTGGGTCCTGTTCGTCTACGTTCCAGTGGCTCACTGGGTATGGGGTGGAGGCTTCCTCGGCGCCGCGGGCGTCCTTGATTTCGCCGGAGGCCTGGTGGTTCATCTCAACGCCGGCATCGCCGGTCTGGTCTGTTGCATCGTGATCGGCAAACGCCAAGGCTACGGCACCGAATACATGGCGCCGCACAATCTGGTGCTCACCCTGATCGGCACCTCGTTGCTGTGGGTCGGCTGGTTCGGCTTCAATGCCGGCTCGGCGCTGGCGTCGGGTGAGTTGGCGGGC
This sequence comes from Alphaproteobacteria bacterium RIFCSPHIGHO2_12_FULL_66_14, assembly GCA_001767945.1. Taxonomy (GTDB): domain Bacteria; phylum Pseudomonadota; class Alphaproteobacteria; order Reyranellales; family Reyranellaceae; genus Reyranella. The sequence continues at coordinate 7,620 of MEMN01000185.1, forward strand.
AGCGCCATGCTCAACACCCATATTGCTGCCGCCACGGCCGCGCTGGTGTGGATGGCGGTCGAATGGGCGAGTCGTGGCAAGCCGTCGGTGCTCGGTATCCTGACGGGTGCCATAGCGGGTCTCGGCACCATCACGCCCGCCGCGGGCTACGTCCAACCCTGGGCCGCGCTCTTGATTGGCGTGGCGGCCGGTGCGGTCTGTTACTGGGCGTCGGTGGTTCTCAAAACCCGGCTCGGCTACGACGATTCACTCGATGTCTTCGGCGTGCATGGTGTCGGTGGCATCCTGGGATCGATTCTGGTCGGCGTCTTCGCTACCCAGGCCATCAACGACGTCGCCAAGGGTGGCCCGGTCGGTCTCGTGGACGGCAATGCTGGCCAGATCCTGACCCAGCTCTACGGCGTGGTCGCCGTCGGCGCCTTCTGCGCTGTAGCCACCTGGGTGATCCTGAAAATCGTCGACGCCATGGTCGGGCTTCGGGTGACGCGCGACGAGGAGGTGGAAGGCCTCGATACCGCCCTGCATGGGGAGCGGGTGCAGTAGCGACACTCTAATTGCTTGTGGTCTATACAGCGCCAGGTCCCAAGCCCTTCTACCGTATGAAGAAAGCGACCTATTCCATTGTTGTTATTGGTTAATTTGTTTCATACAATGAGCCAATAGCGAGTCCGGCCGAACCCCTTCGGCTGGCCCTGCTGCTTTGCTTCGGCCGGCTGTGGCCCAGTGGATGGCTTAAGTATGTTCAATCCGCGCCTGACGGAGACGCTGACCGACTTTCCGTTCGCACGGCTGAACGCCTTGCTGGCCCCTGTCGTGCCCCCGGCGCATCTGTCGATGATCAACATGTCGGTGGGCGAGCCGCAGGGCGCCATGCCCGCCTTCGCCCGTCAGATCGTGATGGACGAGGTCGATGGCTGGAACAGGTATCCACCCAACCAGGGCCTGCCCGATCTCAACCTCGCGATCTGCGAGTGGCTGACGCGGCGCTACAGGCTGCCCAAAGGCTTGCTCGATCCGGCGCAGCATTGCCATCCGACGGCGGGCAGCAAGGAAGGCGTCTACGTCATCGCCACCATCGCCACGCCGCAGGAGAAGGGCGGCGGCAAGCCGGTCGTGGCGCTGCCCAACCCCTTCTACCAGGCCTATCTCGGTGGTGCGGTCCTGTCCGGCGGCGAGCCGCTGCTGGTCAACGCCAATGCCGAGAACGGCTTCCTGCCGGAGTTCGACAAGATCGACGAGGCGACGTGGAAGCGCATCTCGGTCGTCTATCTCTGCTCGCCGGCCAATCCGCAGGGCGCCATCGCCAGCATGGATTACCTGCAGAAATTGCTTCGGCTCTGCCGCAAGTACGACGCCGTGCTCGCGCTCGACGAGTGCTATGCCGAAATCTACACAGACCAGCCGCCGGCAGGCGGTCTCGAGGCGGCATTGGCGATGGACGAGACGGGCGGAAAGGATCCATTCCGCAACCTCGCGGTCTTCCATTCACTCTCCAAGCGGTCCAATGCTGCCGGCTTGCGCTCGGGCTTCATGGCGGGTGATCCCAAGCTGGTGGCAATGATGCTGCGCTGGCGCACCTACGGCGGGCCGCAGATTCCCTTCGCCATCCAGAAGGCGTCGGCGGCGCTGTGGCGCGAGGAGACCCATCCTGTCGAGACGCGCGAGTGGTATCGCAAGAATTTTCGCGTCGCCGGGCAGATTCTGCACAACCGTTTCAGCTACTACACGCCGGGCGGCGGCTTCTTCCTGTGGCTCGACGTCGGTGATGGCGAGGAAGCCACACGCAAGCTGTGGGGCGAGGCGCACCTCAAGGTGCTGCCGGGCGCCTATGCCTGCCGCGAAATCAATGGTGTGAACACCGCGCATCGCTACATCCGCGTGGCGCTGGTGCACGATGAGAAGACCACGCGCGAGGCGATGACCCGCCTCGCCGCGGTACTGTAGGGAGCGCAACAGCGCGATGGCGATGATCGGCGTCACCTCCGCGATGTCCCGCAAAACGGCGATTCTGCCGGAAGGCGGACGCGATTTCCTGCGCCGCCGCATGATGGAGCTGGTTGGCGCAGGCGTCGCGGCGTCGGGCGTCCTGCTGCTGCTGGCGCTGTTCACCTACAGTCCGGGCGATCCGTCGCTCAATCACGCCACTGGTCGCGCGCCACACAACCTCGTGGGCGTGACCGGCGCCTACGTTTCAGACCTTCTGCTGCAGACGTTCGGGCTTGCCATCATCCTGGTGCCGGTGGCGCTGATCACCTGGGGCGTGCGGATGCTGCGCACCCACCATCTCGGCTTCTTCGGGCTCCGGCTGTCGCTGTTGCTGCTGGCGTTGCTGATGATGAGCGTGGCCTGCGTCGGCCTGGGCGACGTCGGTGGAGCCGCGACGCACGCCGGGCCCGGCGGACTGGTCGGCCTCGCCCTCGTCGGCCGGTTTCGCGAGCTGGTCCTCACCCACTCGAGCGGCGGCAGCCTCGCCCTGATCGAACCGGCCTGCGCGGCACTTGCCTTCATCGCCATGGCACCGGCGCTCGGCATGAACCGCACCGATCTGCCCCTGATCTTCCGAATTCTGCGTGCGCCCTTCCTGTGGTCCACGTGGCTGGTCCGCGCCGGGATTGCCCTTTGGCGCGGCAAGCCGCAAGTGCTGGACGACAATGCCGACCTGCCGGCGCCGCCGATCGGCTATGCGGAAATTCCCGGCGAGATCGATGCCAGTCAGTACGATCCCAGCCGGTTCGAGGCGCGCATCGAGCAGATCCCCGACGAAGGTACGCCGATGCCGCCGCGCGACTCCCTGCTGGTCGACGCACCCTATTCCCCGATCGAGCGGCCGGCGCCGGAGATTCCCGACGCGCCGGTACCACTCAGTCCCCACGCGCCGGCTGTCGCCGGGGTGGCCGCGGACTCGGTTCGGGAGCGTACCCTGTTCGATCGCCTGGCCGGCAAGCGGATCGAGCCGTTCCTCGCCCGTCGCGCCGGCCAGCCTGCAGAGCCCGCGGAGACCGAGCCATCGGCGGAGCCATCTCAGGAAGCCGCGGCCTTCGCGCCGCTGCCGCCGACACCCTCGACGGCAGAACCGACCGCCGAAACCGATGACGAAAATCCTTTTACCCCCGATGCATTGCCCGCTGAGCAGGCGCCCGCCGGCGTGTCGACATCCGGCGTGAAGATCATTCCGCGCAAGGCGGGAGGACTCACCCAGGGCAAGCGCGCCGCCAAGGCTGGCCAGCGCGAACTCGATCTCGGGTCGGGCGAATACCAGTTGCCGCCGCTCGACATCCTGTCGCTGCCGTCGCGGGTCAGCACCGAGACCAAGATCGACGAGGAGGCGCTGGAACAGAACGCCCGCCTGCTCGAGACCGTGCTCGACGACTTTGGCGTCAAGGGCCAGATCGTGAAGGTGCGGCCAGGTCCGGTCGTGACGCTTTACGAGTTGGAACCGGCGCCGGGAACCAAATCAAGTCGGGTCATCGGCCTCGCCGACGATATCGCCCGCTCGATGAGCGCGGTGTCTGCGCGCGTCGCCACTGTGCCGGGCCGCAACGTGATCGGCATCGAGCTGCCCAACGCCCGGCGCGAGACTGTGTTCCTGCGCGAGCTGCTGTCGACGCGTCACTACGAGGACAACCGGCTCGGCCTGCCGCTGGCGCTGGGCAAGGACATCGGCGGTGACCCCGTCATCGCCGATCTCGCTCGCATGCCGCATCTGCTGATCGGCGGCACCACCGGCTCGG
>MEMN01000185.1:11369-21258 GCA_001767945.1 Alphaproteobacteria bacterium RIFCSPHIGHO2_12_FULL_66_14
TACCATGATCCTGTCGCTGCTCTACCGGCTGCCGCCGGATCGCTGCCGCTTCATCATGATCGATCCCAAGATGCTGGAGCTCAGCGTCTACCAGGATATCCCGCACCTTCTCACACCTGTCGTCACCGAGCCGCGCAAGGCGATCGTGGCACTGAAGTGGGTGGTACGCGAGATGGAGGATCGCTATCGCGCCATGAGTTCGGTCGGCGTGCGCAACATCGCGGGCTACAACGAGAAGCTCGTCGAGACCGCGCGCAAGGGCCAGTCGCTCACCCGCAAGGTGCAGACCGGCATCGATCCCGAGACCCGGAAGCCGACTTTCGAGGACGAGGAGATCGACCTCACGCCACTGCCCTTCATCGTGGTCATCATCGATGAGATGGCTGACCTGATGTTGGTGGCCGGCAAGGAAATCGAGGCCGCCGTCCAGCGTCTCGCGCAGATGGCGCGCGCCGCCGGCATCCATGTCGTCATGGCGACGCAGCGGCCATCGGTCGACGTCATCACCGGTACCATCAAGGCCAACTTCCCGACCCGCATCTCTTTCCAGGTGACGTCCAAGATCGACAGCCGAACCATCCTGGGCGAGCAGGGCGGCGAGCAGCTGCTGGGCCAGGGCGACATGCTGTACATGGCCGGTGGCGGCAAGATCGCACGCGTCCACGGCCCGTTCGTGTCGGATGGCGAGGTCGAGGAAGTGGTGCGCCACCTGCGCGCCCAGGGCGCGCCTGCCTATATCGAATCGGTGACCGACGATCCCGATGCCGACGCCGGCGGGCTTGGTCTGCCGGGTGATGGCGAGGAGGGTGAGAGCGACCAGCTCTATGATCAGGCGATCGCCCTGGTGGCACGCGAGCGGAAGTGCAGCACCAGCTTCATCCAGCGCTATCTGCAGATCGGCTACAATCGCGCCGCTCGCATCGTCGAGCGCATGGAACGCGAGGGCGTCGTCAGCGCCGCCAACCATGTCGGCAAGCGTGAGGTTCTGGCGCGCGACATCGACGACCGGGAACGCTGACCGCATGCCGGCGATCGGTGCCGCCTCGATCGCCTTCGCGCTCATCTTCGGCTGCACGCTGCTCGGCATGTTCATGCGTTCGAGGGTGCCGGACGCCCACCTCACGGGCGATTCGAAGGACGTCATAAGGCTGGCGACGGCGCTGATTGCCACGATGTCGGCGGTGGTGCTGGCCCTGCTGTTTGCCTCGACGCGGGCATCCTATGAACAGACGAGCGCCACCGTCACCCGCCTGACGGCCGATATCATCGAGCTCGACCACGCTCTGGAGGAATATGGTCCGGAAGCCGTGCCTCTGCGGAAGCTGTTGCGCGCCAGTATCGTCCCGATGATCGACTCGATCTGGCGCGCCGATGGCGGCAGGTCGCGGGCCGTTCAACCCTATTCTCACAACGAGACCGTTCCCTTTGGAATTCGGACCCTGGTCCCGCGCAATCCCATCCAGGTCTCGCTACAGGCCCGTGCCCTGAAGCTCAGCATCGACATGGCTCAGACCCGGCTGATTCTGTTTGCACAGCCGGTCGATTCGATCTCGCGGCCGTTCATGACGGCGTTGGTCCTGTGGCTCGCCTTCATCTTCGGCAGTTTCGCCGTGTCCGCGCCGCCCAACCGCACGATCGTCACGGTCCTGTTCATTTGTGTCTTGTCGGCCTCCAGCGCGATCTTTCTCATTCTGGAGCTGGGTCAGCCGTTCGACGGGTTGATGCAGCTTCCAAACGCAGGCCTGCGTGACGCCCTGGCGCCACTGCCCGCGACGCGGTGACATCGCGGCACCGAAATTTGCCAGCGCAACCCGTGGCCGGTGGTTGCGGCAAGGCCGGAATCCTTTACTTTCGGGCAACATCGGCGGGCAATCGCCGCGGAACTGGGGACGATGACCGACCAAATTGAGCCGGCAAAGGTGCCAATGGCTGGCGTGCACGGCCGGCGCCGCATCCCGCTGGTCTGGATCGTTCCGCTCCTCACCGGCCTGATCGCGGCATGGCTGGCCTGGGACACGTTTTCCCGCCGCGGCCCGACCATCACCGTCTCCTTCGAAAGTGCGGCCGGTCTCACGGCCGGCCAGTCCCAGCTCAAGTACAAGAACGTGGTGATGGGAACGGTGAAGGACATCGCCATCGCGCCGGATCTGACCAAGGTACTCGTGACCATTGAAACGGTGCGCGAGGCCGAGGACTTGCTGACTGACAAGACGATCTTCTGGGTGGTCAAGCCGCAGCTCTTCGCCGGCAACGTCACGGGCCTCGATACGATCCTGTCCGGTTCCTACATCGGCATGCGACCCTCGACGGAAAAGGGCGCGCTACAGCGCAGCTTCACCGGCCAGACCGATCCGCCGATCCTCCAGGCCTCGGCCCGCGGCACCACCTTCAAGCTCGAGAGCAAGCGGCTGGGTTCGATCAGCCTCGGCTCGCCGATCTTCTTCCGCGACCTCGACGTCGGCACCGTGCTCGGTTGGGAACTCGGCGACCTCGCCAAGGACGTCACCATCCATGCCTTCATCCGTGCTCCCTACGACAAGTACGTGCACGACGATTCTTCGTTCTGGAACGCCTCGGGCGTGTCGATCAACTTTGGCGCCAGCGGCATTGCCGTGCAGTTCGAATCGCTTCGTGCGCTGCTGCTGGGCGGCATCGCCTTCGACACGCCGACCTATCCCAAGTCGCCGGTCAGCCAGCCCGACCAGCGCTTTCCGCTGTACCCCAGCCTCGAGGTGGCGAAGTCGGCGGGGTTCGGCCGGCAGCTGCAGCTGGTCTCGAACTTCGACGGTTCCGTCGCTGGCCTGTCGGTCGGTGCCGATGTGACGCTGTACGGGCTCAAGATCGGCGAGGTCACGGATGTCGGCCTGGTCTACGAGCCGAAGAAGGATCGCATCGTGGCGCCGGTGCACTATCGCATCGAGGCCGACCGCGTCACCGGCATCTCGGCTGCCCAAGGGCTCGCCCCGGGCGCGCTCGCGGCGGATCTGGTCAAGCGCGGGCTGCGCGCCACCTTGCAGGCGCCCAGCCTGATCACCGGCCAGAAGATCGTGGCGCTGGAGATGTTTCCAGACGCACCGCCGGCCGAACTCGGCCGCGATGGCGACGTCTTTGTCGTGCCGTCTTACGAAAGCGGCGGCTTCGACAGCATCACGCGATCGGCCAACGAGCTGCTGTCGAAGATCAATCGTATCGATTTCGATCAGATCGGCCGGAACCTGGCGGGCTCGGTTAAGGGACTCGACGGCATCATCAACGGTGCCCAACTCAAGAAGACACTGGCGGCCCTCGAGGCGGCCATGGTCGACGTCCAGGACGTTGCCCGCAAGCTCGACGACGGCGCCACGCCGGCGCTCAAGCGCCTCCCCGACATCGCAGTCCAGCTCCAGGATTCTCTGACCAAGGCCAATCGCCTGATCGGTTCTCTCGACAAAGGATACGGTGACCAGTCGAAGTTTCATCGCGACATCGATCGCCTGATGCCGCAGCTCACCGAAACGGCGCGCTCCATCCGGGCGTTGAGCGACCTGCTGGCGCGGCATCCCGAGGCCCTGATCAAGGGTCGCACCAACACCGGCAAGGAATGAACGACATGATCCTCGGCCGCCGCCGTCTGGCCATTCTCGCGCTTCCAGGCTTCATCGGCGCCTGCGGCGCCTCGCCCGATCCGGTCCTCTACACCGTCGCCGTCCGGCCCGGCCCGGCCCGGCCGGCCGGTCCGCGGGTGGTGCAGCTGCGCGACATCGGCCTCGCCAGCTACCTCGACCGTAAGGAGATCGTGCGCTCGTCCGAGGACTACAAGCTCGGCGTCATGGCCAACGCCTGGTGGGGCGAACCGCTGGGCTCGCTGCTCGGCCGCGTCCTCGTCGTCGAGCTGTCGCAGCGCCTGCCCAACAGCAAGATCTACAGCGAGAGTGGCGCCATCAACGCCGATCCCAATGCCGTGGTCGGTGTCAACATCCAGCGGCTCGATACCGACAAGGCCGGCACCCTCGTGCTGCTGGCCCAGGCCGCCGTCGAGTTCAATCGTCCGAAGCGCTCGGCGGCACGGAACTTCGCCATCACCAAGCCGCTGCCGACACCGGACGTGGCCGGCCAGGTGGCGGCGACCAGCGATGCGGTGGCCGAACTCGCCGACGGGATCGCCGCTCTCCTGCAGCCCTAGATGCTGCGCGCCAGCCGCCTTCCGCCCCAGCCCGAAGCGCCGGTGACCGCTCCGGAACTCCGCGAATGTCCGGGCTGCGGCCTGTTCCAGATCGTGCCGGCTCTGGGCCCTGACATGCGCTCGAACTGCGGCCGCTGCGGCACCGCGTTGCGCCTTACCCGAGCCGATCCGCTGGACCGTTGCCTGGCACTCACCGCCGCCGCCCTGGTGCTGTTCGCGGTCCTGTGGCTCGCCATGCTGATGAAGGTGTCGACGGCCGGCATCGTGCGCGAGACGACGCTGAATTCCGGGCCGCTCGAGCTCATTGCGCGCGGCCTGTGGCCACTGGCGCTCGCCGTCGCCTTCACTACGGCGTTCGCCCCCCTGGTTCGGCTCACCGGCATGCTCTACGTGCTGATCGGCCTCAAGCTGCCGACGCCGCCACCCAATCTGCGCGGCGTCTTCCGGCTCGCCCGCTATCTCAAGACCTGGGCGATGGTCGAGGTGCTGCTGCTGGGCGTGTTCGTCGCCTACACCAAGCTGGGCGACCTGGTCCATATCGAGGTCGGTCCGGCAGTCTATGCGCTCGGCCTCTATTCCATCGTCATCGTCTGGGCCGACACCGCCCTCGACCCCCACGCCGTGTGGGAGGCGATCGAGCGCCGCGGACAGACCCACGCGCCGATGCCGGCCGAGGCCGCCGAGGCGCGACCGCTCGATTTCCGGCCGGGCGCCGTCGGCTGCGAGAGCTGCGGCCTGGTCTCGATGCCATCCGATCACGACGGACGATGTCCGCGCTGCGGTGCGGCCCTGCACGAACGCAAGCCGAACAGTCTCAACCGTACCTGGGCCCTGGTGATCGCCGGCGCGATTCTTTACATCCCGGCCAACTTCTACCCCGTGCTCACGGTGATGCAGGGAGGGGCCGGCCAGCCCAGCACCATTCTGGGCGGTGTCGAGGAGCTGCTCGACTCCAAGATGTATCCGCTGGCGCTGCTGGTCTTCTTCGCCAGCATCATGGTGCCGATGTTCAAGCTGATCGGACTCGCGGTCATGCTGGGCGCCACCATGATCGTGACGACGCAGGCGGGCGCCGCCGTGCTGCTTCGCCAGCGCACGGCCCTCTACTACATCGTCGCCTGGATCGGGCGCTGGTCGATGGTCGATATCTTCATGGAGTCGCTGCTGGGCGCCCTGGTCCAGTTCGGCCGGGTGGTGACCATCGAGCCCGGCGCGGGCGCGCTCGCCTTCTGCGCCGTGGTCTTCATCACCATCATCGCCGCCGAGGCCTTCGATCCGCGCCTGATGTGGGATGCAGCCGCCCGCAACGAGCACCGCCCCTTCACGTTGCGGCAGGCACTTCGCGGCAGGGCGGCTGCAGTGCGATAGGCCTCCTTCGGAACGCTTCTTGCTATAATGCAGGAGCGATCCTGAACGGGAGGACAACCGACGATGACCAAGGAGATTCTTTGCGGCTTCGGCGTCGACGTCGATGCGGTCGCGGGCTGGCTCGGCAGCTACGGCGGCGAGGATTCGCCGGACGACATCTCGCGTGGCCTGTTCGCCGGCGAGGTCGGCAGCCCGCGCCTCCTGAAGCTGTTCGAGCGGCTCGGGATCAAGACCACCTGGTTCATTCCCGGCCACTCGATCGAGACCTTCCCCAAGGAGATGAAGGCCGTCGCCAAGGCCGGCCACGAGATCGGCATCCACGGCTATTCGCACGAGAATCCGATCGCCATGACGCGCGAGCAGGAGACCGAGATCCTCGACAAGTGCATCTCGCTGGTCACCAGGCTCTCGGGCAAGCGGCCGACCGGCTATGTCGCGCCGTGGTGGGAGTTCTCGCCCGTCACCAACGAGCTGCTGCTGGAACGCGGCATCAAGTACGACCATTCGCTGATGCACCACGACCATCAGCCCTACTACGTGCGGGTGGGCGACAGCTGGACGAAGATCGACTACTCGAAGAGGCCGCGTGACTGGATGGTGCCGCTCAAGCGCGGCAAGGAGACGGACCTGATCGAGATCCCGGCGAGCTGGTATCTCGACGACCTGCCGCCGATGATGTTCATCAAGAAGTCGCCGAACAGCCACGGCTTCGTCAATCCGCGCGACATCGAGCAGATGTGGCGCGACCAGTTCGACTGGGTCTACCGTGAATACGACTACGCCGTATTCCCGATGACCATCCATCCCGACGTGTCGGGCCGGCCGCACGTGCTGATGATGTTGGAGCGCCTCTATCACCACATGATCGGCCACCCGGGCGTGCGCTTCGTCACCATGAACGAGATGGCCGACGACTTCGCCAGGCGCTCTCCACGGAAGAAGTGACGCCATGTGCGCGCTATGCGGTGTCCTTGGCGGAGCCGGGCATTGGACAGACGCGGCGGCGCGGCCCGGCGTCTTTAGCCGCAACACCGACCCTGTTCAGCGTCGGCGTGAGCGCTATGACCGCGTCACGGCCGCCAGCCGGGTGCTGCGGCACTACGGGTTGACGCTCAGCGACTGGCAGAGTTCGTCGTACGTGCTGTCGACGGCGACCGGCAAGACCGAACTCGTCGACAACCTCGGCCACCTCTGGGCGGCGGCCGAGAAGCTGCTAGGCCGGCCCTGCGATCCGCTCGATCCGGCTCTCATCCGCCGGTTGGAGGCAGATGGTGACTGATGTCGCGGCCATCACGCCGGTCAACCTGATCACGGGCTTTCTCGGGTCCGGCAAGACGACCCTGCTGCAGCGCCTGCTCGGCGATCCGGCGCTCGGCGACACGGCGGTTCTGATCAACGAGTTCGGCGAAGTCGGTCTCGACCATCATCTGCTGGAACGCATCGACGACACCATGGTGCTGCTGCAGTCCGGCTGCCTCTGCTGCACCATCCGCGGCGAACTCAGCGAGGCCATCAAGGCCCTGCATTCCAGGCGCGCGCGCGGACTGGTGCCGAATTTCCGACGGCTGCTGATCGAGAGCACCGGGTTGGCTGATCCGTTCCCCATTCTTTCGACGGTCCAGACCGACCCGGTGCTGAAGCATCACTTCCGCCTCGGCAACGTCATTGCGACGGTCGATGCGGTCAACGGCGCCGGCCAGCTTGCCCGCCAGCCCGAATGCATCAAGCAGGTGGCCGTGGCCGACCGGCTGGTACTCACCAAGACTGATCTCGCCGCTGCGGAGACGACCGAGGCATTGGTGGCGAGGTTACGCCGGCTCAATCCCTCGGCGCCCTTGTGGCGCGCGGCGGAGGACAGGCTCGACGCCCAGGCGCTGCTCGCCCACGATCTCTTTGCCTTGGGCGGCAAGAGCGCGATCGCGCGGCGTTGGTTCGCCGACGAGGTGGCGGGCCAGTCTCATGTCCATGATCGCAACCGGCACGGCGACGGCATCCATGCCTTCGCGCTGGTGTTCGACGGGCCGGTCGACTGGACCCTGTTCGGCCTCTGGCTGACCATGCTTCTCCACCGGCATGGCACCGCAATGCTGCGGGTAAAGGGCATCCTCAATGTCGAAGGCTCGCCGACGCCGGTCGCGGTGCATGGCGTGCAGCATCTCGTTCACCCGCCGGTCCACATGGCGGCGTGGCCGGACGGCGACCGCCGCTCGCGTCTGGTGTTCGTCGTCGACGGGCTGGACCGCGCCGCGATCGAGCGCTCGCTAACCGTGTTCCTGTCGCTCGGTGCCCGGACGCCGACGTCGGCCGTGGCCTGAAGGCCAGGCCGTCGCAACTGCTCAATGCAGCCTGGTTCTGCGGATGATCCGGGAGAAGGCGACGACGTGCTCGTCGTAGGCAGGCGGCGTCACGATCAGTCGAAGGGCAGGCAACTTGGCGATGCGGCTGCGGCCCAGCGCCGTCATCACGATCCCGCTGCGCCGCTCCTCGACCAGCAGGAGCTTCTTCAGCCGGTCGATGTCATCGGGGCGGAGGGTATCGAGATTGGTGACGCCATAGGCGATGCGCCGGAGCGTGATCGCCTCGTTGGGGCTGAGTTCGACCTGCCTATTGTCCATGGCGACCTCCGAGCCCGTGAGAAGTCATCAGGTCATGCCGGTTGCTGTGGCGCAAGCCCCGCGAGTTGGCTCTCAAGTCACGGCTTCCAGCGCAGGAAATTGGCGATGAGCCGCAGGCCGGTCGCCTGGCTCTTCTCCGGGTGGAATTGCGTGCCGGCAAGATTGTCGCGGCCGACCATGGCGGTGATCGGCCCGCCGTAGTCGACGACCGCCAGCACCGTCTCGGGCCGGCTCGCCTGGAGCTGGAAGGAGTGCACGAAATAGGCGTGGTCGCGCTCGGCAATGCCCTCGAGCAGCGGATGCGGCTTGAGCTCGCGCAACTCGTTCCAGCCCATGTGCGGGATCTTGAGGTGGGCTGCGCCGGGTTCGATGCGCATCACATCGCCCTTGATCCAGTCAAGGCCGGCATGGACACCGTACTCGACGCCACGGGTGGCCATCAACTGCATGCCGACGCAGATGCCGAGGAACGGCTTTGCGCGCTCGATCACCTCGCGTTGAAGCGCCTCGACCATGCCCGACACGCCGTAGAGGCCGGCGCGGCAGTCGGCGAAGGCACCGACGCCCGGCAGCACGATGCGGTCGGCCGCGGCCACCTCGCGCGGCGACGATGTCACCAGCACGCGCTCGTGCGTGCCCGCCTCGCGGGCGGCGCGCTCGAAGGCCTTGGCGGCGGACCGGAGGTTCCCCGAGCCGTAATCGACGATGGCAACGGTCATCGTGCGATCGTCAGAGGACGCCCTTGGTGCTGGGCACTGCCTTGGCCTGCCGCGGATCGATCTCGACGGCGACGCGGAGTGCGCGGGCGATGCCCTTGAAGCAGCTCTCGACGATATGGTGATTGTTGTCGCGGTAGTGGTTCCACACATGCAGCGTGAGCCCGCCCTGCTGGGCGAAGGCCTGGAACCACTCCTTGAACAGCTCGGTGTCCATGGTGCCGAGCTTGGGCTTGGAGAAGGCAACCTTCCAGATCAGGTAGGGACGGTTGGAGGCATCGAGCGCCACCTCGGTCAGGGTCTCGTCCATCGGGATCACGGCGCTGCCGTAGCGGCGGATGCCGGCGCGGTCGCCCAGCGCCTTCATCAGGCACTCGCCCAGCACGATGCCCGAATCCTCGGTGGTGTGGTGATAGTCGATGTGCAGGTCGCCCTCGGCGCGCAGCGTGATGTCGATCAGGCTGTGGCGCGAGAGCTGCTCCAGCATGTGATCGAGGAAGCCGATGCCGGTCTTGATGTCGTAGGCGCCGGTGCCGTCGAGGTTGATGGCGGCGGAAATGCGGGTTTCCTTGGTCACGCGGCTGACGGCCGCGCGCCGGCCGCCGCTGCCGGGTGTCTTCAGGGTTTCGAGTGTCGAGGCCATGGGAAGGTCATACAGGAAGGCGGGCGGCGCGGTCGAGCGCGACGCGCGTCAGAATGACGCCGGCCAGCACGATCAGCCCGCCCAGCACGCGGGCCACGGTCAGCGGATCGCCGAAAAACGCCGCCGACAGGCCCACGCCCGCCACCGGGATCAGGTACATGTAGACCATGACCCGGCTCACCCCGAGGCGATCGAGCCCGGCGGTGAGGCCAAGGAAGGCCACGCCCACCGGGAAGATGGCGGTATAGAGCCAGAAGCCCAGCAGTCGGTCGTCGAGCCGGGCGAACTCGGAGAGCGAGTCGAAGGCGAGCGAGATCGGCAGCAGCACCAGCGAGCCCAGCAGGGTCGTCCAGGCCATCACCCTGAGTGCCCCCAGGCGGATATT
>MEMN01000185.1:21286-21428 GCA_001767945.1 Alphaproteobacteria bacterium RIFCSPHIGHO2_12_FULL_66_14
GCCCAGGCGAAGGCCGAGAGCATCCAGAGCAAGGCGCCGTCGAGGCTGCCGAAGGAGAGGGTGAGGGCGGTGAGGCTGTTGTTCACCACCAGCACCACGCCGGCGAAGGCGAGCGCGATGCCGCCCCAGCCCGGCGCCGACA
>MEMN01000186.1:0-429 GCA_001767945.1 Alphaproteobacteria bacterium RIFCSPHIGHO2_12_FULL_66_14
GCCGCGATCACGCCCAAGACGCGCGCCATCATGATCGCCCATACGCTGGGCAACCCGTTCGATATCGCGCCCATCAAGGCGCTCTGCGACAAGCATGGGCTGTTCCTCGTCGAGGATTGCTGCGACGCGCTGGGCGCCACCTACGACGGCAAGCACGTCGGCACGTTCGGCGACGTCGCCACCTGCAGCTTCTACCCCGCCCACCACATCACGATGGGCGAGGGCGGGGCGGTGTTCATGAACAACGCCAACTTCAAGCGGATCGCGGAGTCGTTCCGCGACTGGGGCCGCGACTGCTACTGTGAGCCGGGCAAGGACAATACCTGCCTGAAGCGCTTCAAGTGGAAGCTGGGCGACCTGCCGCACGGCTACGACCACAAGTACATCTACTCCCATCTCGGCTTCAACCTGAAGATCACCGACATGCAG
>MEMN01000186.1:525-1800 GCA_001767945.1 Alphaproteobacteria bacterium RIFCSPHIGHO2_12_FULL_66_14
GGCTTCCCGATCACGGTGCAGCCGGGGTCGCCGTTCACGCGGGATGAACTCGTGCTGCATCTGAATGACAAGAAGATCGCCACGCGGCTGCTGTTTGGCGGCAATCTCATCCGCCAGCCCTACATGATCGGGCGTGAATTCCGCACCATCGGTGATCTGCCGAACGCCAACCTCGTCGTCACCAACACGTTGTGGATCGGTGTCTATCCCGGCCTGGGCCAGGCCCAGCTTTCCTACGTGCTCGATGTGATCCGCGCCTTCTGCAAGAGCCGCGGGTAAAGGCGGGCGGGTGGCGATCGACCTTCTGCCCTTCGAGCGGCGCCTTGCGGGCGAGCGCATCCTTGTCACGGGCCATACCGGATTCACCGGTAGCTGGCTGACGGCGTGGCTTGCCGGCATCGGGGCGGAGGTCCACGGGCTCGCTTTGGCGCCGGAGAAAAGCCCCAACCTGTTCGACGCGGCGCGGATCGGCGAGATCGTGCGACACCGGCTGCTCGACATTCGCTCGACAGCCGACGTCCTGCGCTGCGTGAATGAAATCCGGCCCTCGGTGGTTGTGCATCTGGCTGCCCAGCCCCTGGTGCGGCGGTCCTATCGCGAGCCGGTGGATACGTTTGCCACGAACGTGATCGGCACCGCCAACGTGCTCGAAGCCGCGCGGTCGAGCGGCGTGCGCGCGGCCGTGGTCATCACGACGGACAAGGTCTATCGCAACCGCGAATGGATGTGGTCCTACCGCGAAGTCGACGAACTCGGCGGCAAGGACCCCTACAGCGCGTCGAAGGCGTGCGCCGAACTGGTCGCCGCCTCCTACCAGGCGAGCTATGGGCCAGGCGGGCTCGCCATCGCGACAGCCCGGGGCGGCAATATCATCGGGGGCGGGGACTGGTCGGAAGACCGGCTGATCCCCGATTTCGTCCGGGCCATTCTCGCGGGCCAGCCGATCGTCTTGCGCAATCCCAAGGCGACGCGGCCGTGGCAGCACGTGCTGTCGCTGTGCCACGGCTACCTGATGCTGGCTGCCGCCCTGTTGGACCGGCCGGCCGAGCATGTCGGCGGCTGGAACCTCGGCCCGGCTTCGGAGGAGATCGTGCCGGTAGGCGCCGTCGTCGAGAGGCTGTCCCGAACCTGGCGGGCGCCGGAGGTGAAGATCGAACCGGCCAATCTTGCCGAGGCGCAGCTGTTGGCGCTCGACAGCACCAAGGCGCGGGTCGGGCTCGGATGGCGGCCGCCCTGGGGCTTCGGGACCGTCCTGGCGCGCACCGCCGAATGGTA
>MEMN01000186.1:1812-1940 GCA_001767945.1 Alphaproteobacteria bacterium RIFCSPHIGHO2_12_FULL_66_14
CCAAGGCCGCTGAGAAAATTGCATCGAGCCAGCGCGGGTAGTCGCGCACGTCGCTCTCGGCATCGTCGCGCTCGATCAGCCGATGCAGGAGCATCAGGGGAAACAGGAGCGTGTTCCAGTAGCTCGCG
>MEMN01000186.1:1964-3486 GCA_001767945.1 Alphaproteobacteria bacterium RIFCSPHIGHO2_12_FULL_66_14
GCCATGAGGGCCCGCGCCTCGCCACGTGTGAAACGGCGGGCATTGTGCGTGCGCCTGTCATGCGCCGAAAACATCCAGGCATAGGCCGGCAGGTTGAATACGGCGATGGCGCCTGGCCCAAGACAGCGATGCGCCTCGCCCAGCGCCCGTTCCGGTTCGACGGCTGCATGGCAGAGGACATCGAGCGACACGTAGCCGCCCAGCGTGCCGTCGCCGAGCGGCATTTCGTTGACCGAGCCCGACATCACCGGTCGGCCAGCCTTGGCGAGGGCCATGCCGGCCGCCACGGGGTTGAAATCAAGCCCCAGGGTCGGCCTTCCGGCCACGCTTGCGCCCAGAACGCGCAGCATGCCGCCGGTGCCGCAGCCGGCGTCGAGCACCGGACCGCCCGCCGGTGAGCCAGCAAGGGCGCGATCGAGCTGGCTCTTGGCCAGGGCGCGCAGGCCGCGATACCACCACATGCGGTCTTCGACCGCGTGCATGAGTTCGTATTCGGGTCGTTCCACGCCTCGACAACTCCCGGCAAGCCCATCTTCCCGCCCGTTTATGGTGGCTTCACCGCGCCTTGCCAACTGCTGCTAGATTTTCGCAAGCGCGGGCGGCGATGCGGCATTGAAGGCGCCCGGGGCGTGCAATTTCCGGTGCGAATTCGTGTTCTGGAAGGTTGGAAGAGCGCAAATTCTCCAGTAGAAGGTCACCTCGAATTCGGGAATTTTGCAGTTACAGCTGAGTTGGCACTCCCCATGACGGAACCGTGCCTTTCCTGCTCCGCCGAGCACGAAAGCG
The DNA here is from genome assembly GCA_001767945.1 of Alphaproteobacteria bacterium RIFCSPHIGHO2_12_FULL_66_14. Taxonomy (GTDB): domain Bacteria; phylum Pseudomonadota; class Alphaproteobacteria; order Reyranellales; family Reyranellaceae; genus Reyranella. The sequence goes on from MEMN01000186.1 coordinate 2,751, forward strand.
TCTACACAAACCCATGTCCGGTGGGAACGCAATCGGCCCCTCAGGCTGTGCCACGCTCTTCATGAACCAGAAAATCGGGCACAACACGGACGATAGCGACGCGCTGTTGCTGCATGTCGTCGACGGTGAGTCGGTCATCGATGGGGATCTGGGCGTCTGGGCCAGGGTCGCCCGGTTCCTGCGGGCGCCGTTTGCCTCGGCCTATCGTCATCGGGACCTCATCCGGGTGATCCTCAAGCGCGAGTTGGACGAGCGCTTCAAGGGGTCCCAGGCCGGCTGGATCTGGGCACTCACCGCGCCCCTGCTGTCCCTGCTGATCTACACTTTCGCCTTCGGCGGCTCGGCCGTGCTGCCCAACAAGACCGCTGCCAAGTCGGCCTACGACTATTCGCTCTTCGTTTTCGGCGGCCTGATCGCCTTCAACTTCTTCGCCGAAATGGCCTACCGGGCGCCGTCGCTGCTTCAGGAATATGCGCATTTCATCAAGCAGACGCTGTTTCCAGCGGAAATGCTCGCGGTCATCTCGACCCTGCGGGCCTCCGCCTATGCCGGGATCGGCGTGACGCTGATGCTGGCGGCCCAGCTCGCCTTCACCCATACCTTGAGCTGGACGGTGCTCCTCTTGCCCGTCTGGGCGGTCTTCTTCATGGCGTTCCTGATCGGCCTCACCTGGTTCCTGTCGGCGTTGGGCGCGTTCACCCGGGACGTCTCGTATCTGATGATGACGATTTCCCCC
>MEMN01000186.1:3654-3990 GCA_001767945.1 Alphaproteobacteria bacterium RIFCSPHIGHO2_12_FULL_66_14
AATCGGAACAGGCCCGGTATCGCCGATGTCCTCTGATGCCGCTACGGTGATACGGGCGCGCCATCTGGCCAAGGCCTATCCGCTCTTCGCCGACCAGGGTGCCTGGGTGAAGCAGGCCCTGTTTGGCAGCTTCAAGACTTACTCCCGGCCGTTCTGGGCGTTGCGCGATATCGACCTCGAGGTCCGCCGGGGGGACAGCGTCGGCATCCTGGGAAGGAACGGCTGCGGAAAATCGACGCTCCTGCAGATCATCTGCGGCATGACCCGCCCGACCAAGGGCGAGGTCTGGGTCAAGGGGCGGGTCGCCCCGGTCCTGGCCCTCGGCGCCACCTTCGA
>MEMN01000186.1:3997-7116 GCA_001767945.1 Alphaproteobacteria bacterium RIFCSPHIGHO2_12_FULL_66_14
TCGACGGGCCGGCAGAATGTCCTGATCGCCGGCGCGGTGATGGGGCTGAAGCGCGCCCAGGTGATCGCCAAGTTCGAGTCGATCGCCGAGTTCGCCGGCATCGGCGCCTTCATGGATCAGCCGCTCAAACACTATTCGACGGGCATGCGGACGCGGCTGGCGTTTGCGATCTGCGCCCATGTCGAGGCGGACATCCTGATCGTCGACGAGGCGCTGTCCGTCGGCGATGCTGCCTTTCAGCGCAAGTGCCTCGACTGGATCGACAATTTCAAGAAGACCGGCACGCTCCTTTTTGTAAGTCACGCGCTGGATCAGGTGCGGCGGCTTTGCGATCACACGATCTGGATCGACAATGGCCGCATCCGCGAGCAGGGCGAGCCGCACCGGGTCATCCGGTCCTATGTGCAGGCGACACGATCCGAACAGGATGACGTCCGGCGCTTCTCCGCGGCGGATCATTAACGCTCCGGGACAACTTACGTTGGCGTGATCTGGTTTGGCGGTCTGCGGGGGCGAGCGGCGGGCGGTATGCGATCTTTGCAGCCTTGGCCCAGGGGGAGATGATGTCGAGGGTGCTGGTGGCAGGTAGTGGCGGCTTCGTCGGGGCGGCACTTGTCGGCGCACTGACCCACGGTGGTCATGATGTATCGGTCATGACGGCCGGCTCGTCGACCTTGCCACATTCCGTTCGCGTCCTCAGGCTGGACCAGTGGCATCCTCATAGGGTCGTCGAAGCGGAGCCCGATCCCCGATACGATTGGATTTTCAATGCGGCCGCCTACGGCGTCGACCCAAGCCAGGTTGACGCCGAAGCCGCACAGCTGGCCAATGCCGAACTCCCTTTGGCCTTTGTCGATCTGGCGCGACGCGCCGGGGCGCGTGCTCTCGTCCACGTGGGTAGTTGCTTCGAGTATGCCGAACTGGCCGAGCGCCGGCCGTTGCGTGAAAGCGATCCCCTGGAGACCGTCAAGACCTACGCCGCCAGCAAGGCCGCGGGCTCGCGGGCGGTCATCGAAGCTGCGCGCGAAAGCAACAACAATGCCGTCGTGGCCAGGCTCTTTGGCGTCTACGGTGCCGGGGAGCGGCCCTGGCGCCTGCTGCCCTCGCTTCACGGCAACCTTGTGCGTGGTCAATCGGTGGCCCTGTCAGAAGGCTCGCAGGTACGGGATTACCTTCACATCGAGGACGCTGCGGCCGGCCTGGTCGCTCTGGCAGCCGCGATTTCGGACGGATCCCAAGCGGCGAGCGTCGTGAACTTGTGCTCCGGTATAGAGGTCACCGTCCGGAGATTCGCCGAGACGGTGGCCGACGCGCTGGGCGCCTCTCGAGCGCTTCTGCGGTTCGGCGCCATACCGATGCGACCCCGGGAAATCGCCTATCTGGTCGGGGATGTGGACCGCTTGAATTCGATGACGCACTGGCGTCCGGCCTATACTCTGGAGCGCGGCATCGCGATGGCCGTGGCCGAGTTGTCGGCCAAAATCGGGAACGCAGGCTAGGTCATGGAAGCACAGGGGAAGCGGCGGAAGCTGATCACCATATCGGTGCCAGTCTACAACGAAGAGGACAACATCGCTTCGCTGATGAACCGGCTGAGGGCATTTTCCGCGACGCAGCCGGACTACGATTTCGAGTTCCTGTTCACGGATAACGCGAGCGAAGACGCAACCTACGAGCGTTTGGCCGAAGAGGCGAAATCGGACCCTCGAGTCAGGGTCGTGCGGTTCTCGCGAAATTTCGGTTATCAGAGGTCGATCCTCACCAACTTTCTCCTGGCGCGGGGTGACGCCGCCGTGCAGGTGGACGCCGACCTCCAGGATCCTCCCGAGATGATCGCCCAATTCATCCAGTACTGGGAGCAGGGCTACAAGGTGGTCTACGGGGTCCGGCGGCGACGTGACGAGGCGAGGCTGATGGAGGCGTGCCGGAAGCTCTACTATCGGTTCATCCGGAGCATCAGCGAAGTCAACTTGCCCAAGGATGCCGGCGACTTCCGCCTGATCGATCGATCCATCATCGAGCACCTGCGCACGATCCAGGACAAGAACCCCTACCTCCGTGGCCTCATTGCCGCGCTCGGCCACCGACAGATCGGTATCGAATACGATCGTGCGCAACGGACGGCGGGATCGACAAAATTCAATTTCCTGCGGCTCATGCGCCTCGGCATCGACGGGGTCGTCAGTCAGTCGACCGCCCCCTTGCACTACATAACCTTCTTCGGTTTCGCGCTTTGCGCGCTGTCGGGAGTCGTTTCGATCGGCTACATCATTTACTGGGCGGCCAACTGGAAGACCATCGCAGCCGGCTTCACGACGATGGTGTTGCTGCAACTCGTCACGATTGGTCTCAATGCGGCCTTCCTCGGCGTCCTGGGGGAGTACCTCGCGCGCGTGACCGAAAACGTTCGCGGCCATCCCTTTGTCGTGATCGAGCGCACCATAAACGACGGGGTGGAGAACATGCGCAACAAAGTGTTCGAAATCGGAGAGGCGCGCGAATGAAGGTGGTGATCCTGGCGGGGGGCTACGGCACGCGGCTGTCGGAGGAGACCGATGTCCGCCCGAAGCCCCTTGTCGAAATCGGCGGTCGGCCGATCCTGTGGCACGTGATGAAGATCTATGCTGAGCACGGCTTCAGGGATTTCATTATCTGCTGCGGCTACAAGGGCTCGTCGATCAAGTCGTATTTCGCGAATTACCTTCTCGAAAGCTCCAACGTCGTGTTCGATTTCAAGTCGAATTCGACGTCCTACCTGTCGTCGAGCGACATCGACTGGAAGGTGACGCTGGTCGACACCGGGCTCGAGACGATGACCGGCGGCCGCCTGCGCCGGGTCGCGGAGTTCATCGACGGCGATACCTTCTGCTTGACCTATGGCGATGGTGTCTCGAACGTCGACGTCAAGGCTCTGGTTGCTTTTCACGCTTCGCACGGCAGGGCCGCAACCGTGACCGCCGTTCCTTCGCCGGGCCGGTTCGGGATCCTCGATATCGAGAGCAATCAGTCTGTCTCGCGGTTTCACGAGAAACCGGACAACGAGATGGGGTGGATCAACGGCGGATTTTTCGTGCTCAATCGCAAGGTGCTTCAATATGTAGATGGCGATAGGTCGATCT
>MEMN01000187.1:0-3666 GCA_001767945.1 Alphaproteobacteria bacterium RIFCSPHIGHO2_12_FULL_66_14
CTCCTTCATCCGGCCGATCAGGGCCGGCACGTTGTTCAGGCCCTCGCGCAGCTTGCCCGACGGATCATGCCGGTCGACCGGGCCCACATACTCGGATTTGGCCCACAGCATCCCGTCGAGCAGATGGGCGTGACTCTCGATCAGACCCGGAATCAGGACGTACTCGGAAAAGCGATCATCGAGGACGTAAGGTCCCCAAGCCGCGCAGTCATCGACGTCGCCGACCTCGAGGATGATGCCATCCCGCACGGCGACGTGCGTGGCTTCGCCGACCGATGCATCCATGGTGATGATCTTCCTGGCGCTGAAGACGGTGACTGGCCCTGGCATGATCATCTCTCCTCAAGGGTCGGTTGTTTCGAGAACAAGAACTGGATCTGCACGCGAAGAGGCACGGCTCAAAAACGGAAAGTGAGCCCGACGACCGGGCCATGGAACACGAGATTCATGCCGGCGGCGTCGAAGCCGGATCCGGTGCCGTAGTTCACGCCCAGCGCGCGATAACCCAGCACCGCGGCCAAGCCGAGGCCGTCCACCTTCCATTCGTAGCTATAGACGGCGAGCGCCTGCCAGGTGATCTGGCTGCCGAGGCCAAAGCCGCCGATATCGCCACGCACCAGGACGTCCTGATGCGGCGTGAACCGATGTCTGAGGCGCAGGCCGATCAGCGGGTCGACCCACTGCGTGGTGTTGGAAAGCGACACGCCGAGCTGGCGCGATGCGCCGATGCCGAGCGGCGTGTAGGTCGCCGTCGCCAGCGCGTCGACCGAAGCGCTGGCCGACATGTTCCAGTAGCGGAAGCCGGCCAGAGCATCGACGGCCGTGAACGAGCCTGCGGAGCCGGGCCAGCGATGGAGTTCGTAGAGCCCGCCGATCTCGGCGATGGTCATCTCGGTGACGAGCGCGGCATTGGCCTTGACGCTCAATTGCAGGCCGGGCAATGGATTGCGATAGCTCGCCATCGATCGCGCAAAGCCGAGCTTGGTCCACACCAAATCGGCGTAGAGGCCAGCCGGCCCCTTGTTCGCCTCGAAATAACTCATGAAGGCGGTCATCGAATCGCTCTTCTGCAGGAGGTCGATGAAGCTGGCATTGACATCGACCGTCTGCCCGCGCGCGGTGAGGTTGCCGGCGACGCTCATCAGCCAGCCGTAGCCGGTCCAACTCAAGCGCCACGCCTCTGGATCGGGCGCTACGGGACCTGCCTGGGCCTGGTCCGCGGCCAGGATCGAGGCCGGGGTCGAGGCCGGTGTCGAGGTCTCATCGGCGGCAACGGCGAGATTTGCGGCACAGATCACGGCCGCTGCCGATAGCACGGCCAACGTCCGTCTGATTGCGAGCGACAAGACTCCATCGGGTGGCGGCACGTCTGATCCCCAATTTGGACCAGATATGGCTATCGGCAGGTGCGGCCGGCCCGCTAGCCGATTTGCGCAGAACCCTCCGGTCTCGTGCGGCGCTCCGATCCGAGCGCCCTGGCGAGGGTCATGCTTGGTCGTTCGCCGAAGGTCGACGCGTAGGCGGCGGCGAACCGGCTAAGGTGCCAGAAGCCCAGCCTGAAGGCGACGTCGGTCACCGTCGTATCGTCCGTCGGCTGACGCAACATCAATCGCGCCCGCCATAGGCGCCGCCAGCGCAGATATTCCCAAGGCGACCTGCCGGTCCTGAGCTGAACCACCGCCTCGAGCGAGCGCCGCGATGTTCCGCACCTGCGGCAGAGTTCCAGCATGCCGATCGCTTCGTCGCCGGCTTCCTCGATGGCGTCCTCGAAGCGCAGCATGATCCTGGTATGGCGGCCGACCGTAGCCCGGTCAGGCCGAAAGGTGCCTGCTTCGCCGAGCGCCATGATCGCCCGCAACATGGTGTTGCGCAGCGCCGTGCGAATCGCGGGCGCTTCAATCGCCCGAGGCTGGGCATCGAGTTCTGCCAAGACCGCCTGGTAGCGGGCGACGAATTGATGCCGCGGCGCCTCCGATGTAACGCGCCAGCGGCCTGCCCGCAGTGCCGTCGAGGGTCCAAACGGCAGCTCCAGCTCCGGAGCCTGGGCGAACAGCGACGCCTCCAGGCCGAACGTCGTGACCTGCGCCTCGGCGGCGCTGCGCATCGTGCCGCCTTCGCCGGGCCGCACCGCGACGAGGTCGGTGCCGGCGACGTCATCGCCGTTCGCCGAACAACGCGGGCTCATGACGTGCCAAACGCTGAAATCGGGCACCCTCTCGTCCGTCGTCACGACGGTTGCCTGATCGACCTCCAGGCGGCTGAGCACCACCCCGTCCACGTGCAAGTGCCAGTACCGTCCACCGAACGATGGCCCCGAATCGGCCACGCAACAGAAATTTGCTCCGGGAATCGCGCGCCCCAGCTCCTCCCCGTTGTCGGACGTGGTTCGACGATAGATGTGCATCGTATTCGGTCCAAGCTTGCCACAACTTGCAGCGGATTCTCTTGGAAATCTGTCTGCCGCGCTCAGGTCGCTTTTGCGCAAATCGGCAAGCCGCCTCAGTTTGTTCCGTGAACTGAGTGTCAAGCAGTCGCCGCGCTGATTCTGGTACACAATCAGCCAAGTGGCGATCTCAAAACCTCGCCCGACGGCATCGAGATGACTGGTTCGTCACGGGCCGCCGAAACACTGAGTCCGGGGATCGGCCGCAATGGCAACGAAGGTTACCGGATCTTAAGTGGGCTCTGGTTGAGCGCCCTTGCAGGCCCGTTGGGCGCCCAGGCGAAGACGCCCGTAGCGCGTCCCAGCGCGCCTACCAGTTCCGCCACGCCCGCCTACCGCCGGCGGGAGCAACATTCGCACTCTGCACCTAGTTTGCACTTGGCCCTATTCCGCTCTGTCACGCCGCTCATTGACGTACTCGTCCAATCTTCGAAGATCAAACGCCGGCCCGCTTGCATTATAGAGATGGTGCCCCCGGTCGGACTCGAACCAACACTTCCGTGAGGAAGCCTGATTTTGAGTCAGGCCCGGCAACACCCGTGAATTGCCGCGATGTAAGGCTTCTATTGATCCTGGAAACCAACGCTTCTATTCGATTTCCAGCCGGAGAACGGCCACGAGCCGAACTGATCGACGGCCAGCGTGACGACGAGGTCGGGCTTGGCCTGCTGCGGCTGTGCGGCGACGTGCTTGTTCGGCATCACTCGGCGTCAGTCCATGCCGTGGCCTACGGTCGTATGAAAAGTCGTTGCCTGATGCACGCCGGTTGCAGGCGTCGCCTGCGAACCCGATGCCGGAAACAAGCTGGGCGACACCTCAGGAAAATGACGTCGCCCCCGAAGGCGTCCTGCAATGGCGGCCATGGCCGCCTTGCGATCAAGAGTCGACGCTGAATCCGATCTTCTTCACGATCGGGCCCCAGCGGTCGTAACTGGTCTTCAGCAACGTCGCGAGTTCCTGCGGCGTCGACGACTTGGCCTCGAGGCCCATCACGGCCAGGCCATCGATCACGTCCTTCTTGGCCAGCGCCGCGCGTATCGCCTCGCTGGCGCGCATCACGACCGGCGCCGGCGTCCCGCCCGGCGCGAAGAAGCCGAACCACTCGGAGAACACCAGGTCCTTGTAGCCCTGCTCGGCGAAGGTCGGGACGTTGGGTGCGAAGCGGCTGCGCGTGGCGCCGGAGACGCCCAGGAACCGGATCTTGCCGGCGTTGGCCTGCTGCA
>MEMN01000187.1:3754-5219 GCA_001767945.1 Alphaproteobacteria bacterium RIFCSPHIGHO2_12_FULL_66_14
GTAGTTGGCCTTGTCGGGGTTGGCCTTGCACCAGGCGAGGAAGCCCTTGATGTCCTTGACGCTGTCGGGCACCGCGGGGCCGACGCAGAAGCCGAAGTCGAAGACGCAGCCGAGCGTGACGGCGGTCACGTCGGTGAAGGCGTTGTAGGCGAGCTTCTTGTAGATGTGCGGGTAGATCATCAGCATCGAGGCCGGTGTCAGCAGCAGGACGCTGCCGTCGGTCGGCGCGCCCTTCATGCCCTGCACCGCGATCTGGCCGCCCGCCCCCGGCTTGTTCTCGACCAGTGCGGTCTTGGCATAGCCGCCGCGCAGATGCTCGGCGACGCGACGGCTGAGCGTGTCGGTGGTGCCGCCCGGCGGGAAGCCGGTGACGATCTTGACGACGTCGAGCGCCGGGGCGCCCTGCGCCCCGGCGCGGCCGGCGAACGACCCCAGCGTGACGAGAGCGGCGGCGGCGCCCGACGCGCGGACCAGGCCGCGGCGGCTATACTTGGACATTGTGTTTCCTCCCAGGTTGTTCAGCGACGACACGACTCACAAGCCCTCCATCATCGCGGCGACTGCGGGCATCGGCAGTTTCTCAAGATAGCCGTACACTTCGCGATATCCGTCTTCCTTGGGCAGGTCCCATCGTCCACGCATCGGGCACCCGAGCGGGCACGGCTCAACCTTCCGTGGCAATCACGCTTACCGGCAGATTGTCGACAGACAGGACAGCAACGCCGCTCTCGAATTCGATCGCGATCATGGGCGCCCTCCCAGGCCGACCATTTCCTCTCGTTACTCCGGAGGTTGATAGTTATGCTACATAACTACCTTGCTTCGTCAACAGCTTCATTGACGGCCATCGGGCGATCCTGCGCAAGCACTGCGCCGAGAGGTGTTGGAACGTGAACTCCGCCAAACAGAAGGAAAGGCAGGCTGCACCGGAAACGGCGGCTGCGATCGATTTCGGCCCCCTCGAGGACAGCGTCGGCTATCTGCTGCGGCGCGCCCAGATCGTGGTGTTCCAGCGATTCTTCGAGCTGTTCGCTAAGGAGGCGCTGCGACCGGCCCAATACTCGGTTCTGACGGTAATCGAGCACAATCCGGGGCTGAGTCAGACCCGGCTCGCCGATGCCCTTGGCATCAAGAAGACGAATCTCGTGGCCATGATCGACGAACTGGAGGAGCGCTCGCTCGCCCGGCGCATGCCGACCGCGAACGACCGCCGCTCGCGCGCCCTCTTCCTCACGCCGAAGGGCAACGCCTTGATGTCGCGGCTTCACCGACTCGACGGCGTGATCGACCAGCGGCTGACACAGGCGCTGAGCGCCGGCGAGCGCCGACAGTTCTGCGAGGCGCTACGTCGCGTCGCCGGCGCATAGCCCGGAGCGGCAAACCGACGTCGTTCTCGGCCAGCGCCGTCTGGGCGGCCGGCGAAGGCAGGAGACATTCAAGCTCCGCCCGCTTGCATTTCACGATG
>MEMN01000187.1:5259-6391 GCA_001767945.1 Alphaproteobacteria bacterium RIFCSPHIGHO2_12_FULL_66_14
ACCTGATTTTGAGTCAGGCGCGTCTACCAATTCCGCCACGGGGGCACGCTGTCGTGCGGCGCGAATAAAGCCGATGGGCGGAACCGGGTCAACGCTTGCGAGGCCCCTATTCGTCCGGTTTTATGGCGCCGCCACCCAGGAAACGCCGCCGGAGGAAATTTTAGAGTGCACCCGTACATCCACGCCCAGAATAATCCGGACAAACCCGCCTACATCATGGCCGGCAGCGGCGAGACGGTGACCTACCGGCAGCTCGACGAACAATCCAACCGCATCGCGCAACTGTTCCGTTCGCTGGGGCTGAAGGCCGGCGACCACGTCGCCCTCTTCCTCGAAAACAACGTCCGCTTCTTCGAGATCTGCTGGGGCGCCCAGCGCTCGGGCCTGGTCTACACCGCGATCAGCTCGCGGCTGACGGCGGCCGAGGTCGACTACATCGTGACCGACTGCGGCGCCAGACTGTTCGTCACCTCGAAGTACCTCGCCGAGCGGGCCGCCGAGCTGGCGCCGCTGCTCGCGGGCGTCAAGAATCGCTACATGATCGGCGGCACGATCGATGGCTATCAGCCGTGGGAAGACACGGTCTCCAGGTTCCCGGCAACGCCGATCGCCGACCAGACCGCGGGCCACGACATGCTCTATTCGTCGGGCACCACCGGCCAACCCAAGGGCGTCATGCCGGTGGTCGAACCGCAACCGATCGACTACGACAACCCGCTGCTCACCATCAGCCGCAAGCTCTACGGCATCGACCAGGACACGATCTATCTGTCGCCGGCACCGCTCTATCACGCAGCTCCGCTGCGCTTCAACATGAGCGTCATGCGGCTGGGCGGCACGTCGGTGGTCATGGAGCATTTCGACGCCGAGGAATTCCTGAAGCTCGTGCCGAAGTACAAGGTGACGCACACCCAGGTCGTGCCGACCATGTTCGTGCGCTTCCTCAAATTGCCCGATGAGGTGCGCGCGAAATACGACGTGTCCTCGCTCAAGTGTGCGATCCATGCCGCCGCGCCCTGCCCGATTCCGACCAAGGAAGCGATGATCGAATGGTGGGGCCCGATCATCTGGGAGTACTACGGCGGCACCGAGGGCAACGGCCTCACCATGTGCAACGCCCGGGAATGGATGG
>MEMN01000187.1:6476-8491 GCA_001767945.1 Alphaproteobacteria bacterium RIFCSPHIGHO2_12_FULL_66_14
CGACCCGAAGAAGACCGCCGAATCCCGCCACCCCAAGGGTTGGACCACCTTGGGAGACGTTGGTTACGTCGATGCCGATGGCTTCCTGCACCTGACCGATCGCAAGGCGTTCATGATCATCGCCGGCGGCGTCAACATCTACCCGCAGGAGTGCGAGAACCTGCTGATCAACCATCCCAGGGTCATGGATTGCGCGGTGTTCGGCGTGCCCAACGACGATTTCGGCGAGGAAGTGAAGGCGGTGGTCCAGCCGCGCAGCATGGCCGACGCCGGCCCTGCCCTGGCTGAGGAGTTGATCGCCTACTGCAAGCAGCACCTCTCCGCCATCAAGTGCCCGCGCAGCGTGGATTTCGAGGCCGAGCTACCGCGCCACCCCACTGGCAAGCTTTACAAGCGCCTGCTGCGCGACCGCTATTGGCAGGGCCGGACGGCCAGGATCTGACTCGACTCCCTGTCATAACCAGTTATATGGTTATGGAGATCGACATATCCGATCGACGGAGGCCAGCCATGACGGCAGAGCTGCGCGCGCTCAACGCCAGGTTCATCCATAACTTCATCACCAACGACGTGCCCTCGCACGACGCCATCCTGCACAAGGATTTCATCTGCATCACACCGACAGGCGGCCGCGTCGGCCGGGCGGACTATTTGAAGGCCTGGGCGACCGGCTTCGACCCCGAGCGCATCCCCTACTTCGACTATCGCGACGAGCTGATCCATGTGTTCGGCGCGACGGCGCTGCTGCGCTCGACCAACAAGAGCATCAGGATGGTCGACGGCGTCGAGACCACGGGCATGACGATGTACACCGACACCTATGTGCACCAGGACGGCGCGTGGAAGTGCATCCAGGCGCAGATCACGCCGGTAGCACCCGCCAACTACCCGCCCGACGAAACCATCGTGAAGAAATACGTCAAGGGCAAAGCCCTGCCGTAAGGGACCGTGCTATTGATTCTCCCTGTTTTAGGGAGAACCGCCATGAAGGCAGCAGTCGTTACCGAGAGCGGCGTCCAGTACAAGGACGCGCCCAAGCCCGCCCCCAAATCCAACGAGATCCTGATCAAGGTGAAGGCGGCCTCGCTCAACCGCGCCGACCTCGCCGTCGCCTCGGGCCAGGCGCACGGCCGGGTCGGCGGACCGGGCACCATCGTCGGCCTGGAGTGCGCCGGCGAGGTCGAGGCGGTCGGCGCCGACGTGAAGGACTTCAAGCCGGGCGACCGGGTCATGAGTTCCGCCGCCGGTGGCTTCGCCGAGTATGCCGTCGCGGATTGGGGACGCGCCCACAAGATTCCCGCCAACAATATGAGCTACGAGCAAGCCGCCTGCATGCCGGTGGCCGTGCAGACCATGCATAACGCGCTGGTCGGCGCCGGCCGCCTCAAGAAGGGCGAATCGGTCCTGATCCAGGGCGCGAGTTCGGGCGTCGGGCTGCTCGGCATGCAGATCGCCAAATTCCTCGGCGCCTCGATCGTCATGGGCACCTCGACCAACGATGGCCGCCGCGCACGGCTGAAAGAGTTCGGCTGCGACCTGGCGCTCGACACGCGCGATCCGAAATGGCCGGACCAGGTCAAGGAGGCGACCGGCGGCAAGGGCGTCGACCTGATCGTCGACCAGGTCTCGGCCAGCGTCGCCAACCAGAACATGGAGGCCGCCGCCATCCTGGGCCGCATCGTCAATGTCGGGCGGCTGGGCGGCATGAAGGGCGAGTTCAACTACGACCTGCATGCCTTGAAGCGCATCGACTATATCGGCGTCACCTTCCGCACCCGCAGCCCCGAGGAGGTGCGCGACATCGTCAAGGCCGCCCGCGCCGACCTGTGGCCGGCGATCGAGGCGGGCAAGCTCAGCCTGCCGATCGACAAGACCTTCCCGCTGGCCCAGGCGGCCGAAGCGCTTGCGCACATGAAGGCCAATGCCCATTTTGGCAAGATCGTCCTCGTCGTCTAGAAGCAATCCTCGGCGGAGCGCGCCACTCCAGTGGCGCTCACGACTCATGAAGCGCCACT
>MEMN01000188.1:0-14955 GCA_001767945.1 Alphaproteobacteria bacterium RIFCSPHIGHO2_12_FULL_66_14
CGTCGGGCGACGAGCGTTTCGCCTGGGACAGCTACCGCCGTTTCATCCAGATGTATTCGAATGTCGTGCTCGACGTCGGGCACCACTATTTCGAGGAGGCGCTGGAACTCAAGAAGGAGGATCTCGGCGTCCAGATGGACACCGACCTCAAGGCCGCGGACTGGCGCGCGATCGTCACCGAGTACAAGAAGATCGTCGAGAAGCGCACCGGCAAGCCGTTCCCGCAGGAACCGCGCGAGCAGCTCTGGGGTGCGATCGGCGCGGTGTTCGGCTCGTGGATGAACCAGCGTGCCATCACCTACCGCCGCCTGCATGCGATCCCTGAGAGCTGGGGCACCGCGGTCAATGTCCAGGCGATGGTGTTCGGCAACATGGGCGAGGACTGCGCCACCGGTGTCGCCTTCACACGCGATCCCTCGACCGGCGCCAACTTGTTCTACGGCGAATATCTCGTGAACGCCCAGGGCGAGGACGTGGTGGCGGGCATCCGCACGCCGCAGCACCTCACGATCCAGGGCAAGCAGGCGCAGAAGTCCGAGGCGCCGGCGATGGAAGAGGTGATGCCTGAGGTGTTCAAGCAACTCGCCAGCGTCCGCGAGCGGCTCGAAACGCATTACCGCGACATGCAGGACATCGAGTTCACCGTGCAGCGCGGCAAGCTCTACATGCTGCAGACGCGCAACGGCAAGCGCACGGCAAAGGCGGCGCTGAAGATCGCAGTCGACATGGTCCGCGACGGGCTGATCGACAAGAAAGAGGCGGTGGCGCGAATCGTGCCGGCCTCGCTCGACCAGCTCCTGCACCCGACGCTCGATCCCAAGGCGCCGCGCAAGGTGATCGCCAAGGGGCTGCCGGCCTCGCCCGGAGCGGCCTCGGGCAAGATCGTGTTCACCGCCGACGAGGCGGAAAAGCAGGCGCGCGTCGGCGAGAAAGTCATCCTAGTGCGCCGCGAGACCAGCCCCGAGGACATCCACGGCATGAATGCCGCCGAGGGCATCCTGACCTCGACCGGCGGCATGACCAGTCACGCCGCCGTGGTGGCGCGCGGCATGGGCAAGCCCTGCATCGCCGGCGCCGGTGACGTGCGCATCGATGGCGCCGCCGGCACGCTCAGCGTCCGTGGCACGACCGTCAAGGCCGGTGAGTTCCTTACCCTCGACGGCACCACTGGCGAGATCATGCTGGGCGTCGTGCCCACCGTGCAGCCCGAGCTGTCGGGCGATTTCGCCGAGCTGATGGCCTGGGCCGACGAATTCCGTACCCTCGGCATCCGCGCCAACGCCGAGACGCCGCTCGATGCCGGACAGGCGCGCAAGTTCGGCGCCGAGGGCATCGGCCTATGCCGCACCGAGCACATGTTCTTCGAGGGCGACCGCATCGCGGCGGTGCGAGAGATGATCCTGGCCGACGACGAGAAGGCCCGGCGCATCGCGCTGGCCAAGATCCAGCCGATGCAGCGCCAGGATTTTGTCGGCCTGTTCGAGATCATGGCCGGACTTCCGGTAACGATCCGCTTGCTCGATCCGCCGCTGCACGAGTTCCTGCCCAAGACCCACGCCGACATGGAGCAGGTGGCGAAGGACGTGGGCGTTCCGGTGACCGAAATAGAGGCCCGCGCCCACAAGCTGCACGAGTTCAATCCCATGCTCGGCCATCGCGGCGTGCGGCTCGGCATCTCCTATCCCGAGATCTACGAGATGCAGGCCCGCGCCATCTTCGAGGCCGTGGCCGAGGTCCAGAAGAAGCACGGCAAGACGGTGATTCCCGAGATCATGATCCCGCTGGTCGCGACCCGGAAGGAACTCGACCTGATGAAGGTGGTGATCGACCAGGTGGCGTCCGAGGTGAGCCAGCTCTCGGGCCAGAAGCTGGAATACCTGACCGGCACCATGATCGAGCTGCCGCGTGCCGCGCTGCGCGCCGCCGACATCGCCGAATCGGCGGAGTTCTTCAGCTTCGGCACCAACGACCTCACCCAGACCACGTTTGGTCTCAGTCGCGACGACTCGGCCTCGTTCCTGGAGAAGTACCAGCAGCGTGGCATCCTCGAGCACGATCCCTTCGCCTCGCTCGACATCGAAGGCGTGGGCGAGCTGATCGAGATCGCCTGCGAGCGCGGGCGCAAGACCCGCCCCAGCATCAAGCTCGGCATTTGCGGCGAGCATGGCGGCGATCCGGCCTCGGTGTTCTTCTGCCACAAGGCCGGCCTCGACTATGTCTCGTGCTCGCCCTACCGCGTGCCGATCGCGCGGCTGGCCGCGGCCCAGGCGGCGCTGGGTGGTCCGCTCAAGACCGAATGACGCTGCAGGCGCTCCGTGACAGCGGCAAGCGGGCGCTCGCTTCGGCGCTGGCCGCCCTGGAGCGCGATCCCGAGAACACCACGAGCCAGGCTCTGCTCGATGCCGCCTGGCGCCAGCCGAGCGGCCATGTGGTTGGGATCACCGGCCCGCCCGGCGTTGGCAAATCCTCGCTTTGCGCGGCGCTGGTAGCGGCGTGGCGGAAGGGCGGCGAGAGCGTCGGCGTCATCGCCGTCGATCCCTCCTCGAAGATCAGCGGCGGCGCGCTGCTGGGCGACCGCGTCCGCATCGTTCACGACTCGGCGGATGACGGCGTGTTCGTGCGCTCGATGGCGGCACGCGACCGTCTGGGCGGGCTCGCCGGCCAGACCCTGGCCGCGATGGTGTTGATGCGGGCCCTGTTCGACCGCGTGCTGATCGAGACTGTGGGCGTCGGCCAGTCGGAGACCGATGTGGCGGGCGTCGCCGACACGGTGGTGTTCTGCGTTCAGCCGGGCTCGGGCGATTCGCTGCAGTTCATGAAGGCCGGCATCGTCGAGATTCCCCATGTGATTGCCGTCACCAAGGCCGACCTCGGCGGTGCCGCCGAGCGGGCGCGGGCCGACGTGGCGGGGGCACTGTCGCTCGCCGTCGACGGCGCTGGCGATTGGCCGCTCAAGGCGCTGGCGGTGTCCTCGCGCAGCGGCGCCAGCATGGACGGCCTGATCGAGGCGCTGGAGGCGCACCGCCGGCATCTCGCCGCCGAAGGTCGGCTGGCGATCGCCCGCCACCGCCAGAGCGAAAGCTGGGTCGCCGAGCAGCTGCGCGAGCGCTTCGGCAGCGAGGGGATTGCCAGGCTCGGCCGTCTCGGCTTCGATCTCGCTCTGGCGCCCGGCGGCCAGCCGTTCGAGCGGCTGCGCCTGCTGGGCAAGGCACTGGGGGAGGCACGATGAGCAATTCGGCGAACCATCCGACCGACGGAAGCTGCATCTTCTGCAAGATCGTCGCGGGCCAGATCCCGTGCTTCAAGCTGCTCGAGGACGACGCGACGATCGCCTTCATGGACATCAACCCGGTCAACCCGGGCCATGCGCTCAGCGTGGCCAAGGGGCACTGGCCGACGGTCGACGTCATTCCGGCCGAGGTGCTGGCGGCGGTCGCCAGGACCGCGCAGCGCGTCGCCAAGGCGGTGATAAGCGAGCTGAAGCCGCACGGCGTGAACCTGCTGCAGGCCAACGGCGTGGGCGCCGGGCAGAGCGTACCGCACCTGCATTTTCATATCATGCCGCGTCGCCCGAACGACGGGGTGGCGCTCAACTGGGACTACAAGCCCGCGGACAAGGCCGAGATCGAGGCGATCTACAAGCGGCTGAAGGCAGCGCTGTAGATCAAGAAGCGACGTGAATCAGGAAGCTACAAGGGCGGTGGTGCGGTGCTGGGAGAGGCTGAACCACTCGCGTTCGTCTTGGTGGAATCTCTCGCGGATATAGTCGATCACAGCGCGGATACGGGCGCCCTTGTTGGTTTCCTCGTGTGACACCAGCCAGATATCGCGGGTGATGTTGAGGTCGATGGGGGCTTCGATGAGATTTTCCCCCTTCCGGCTATAGCTCGGGAAGACCGACAATCCCCACGACGCCTTCACGGCTTCCATCGCCGAGTGCGAGGAGTTGGTGCGCAGCACGACGCTGGAGCTGCGCTCGACGACCTCCGTCCATGCTTTCATCGCTGGCAGGCTGTGCAGCGTTGTGTGGTCGACGATGTGGTGCTCGTTCAGGTCTTCGAGCCTCTGCGGCAGGCCGTACTGTTCGATATAGGCCGGCGCGGCGAAGATCGACATGCTGAACTGCCCGACCCGGGCGGCGACGAGCTGGTTGGACGTCGGACGGAAGAAACGGATGGCGAGATCGGCCTGGCGCGTGGCGAGGTCCAGCACCTGGTCGCCCACGATCACCTGCACGACGATGTCGGAATGAAGCCGGCGCAGTTCGGACAGCCGCGGCACGAGCCACTGCGCGGCGAGACCCTCGGTGGCCGCCACGCGCACGATGCCGGCCATCTCGCGGTCGAGTCCGGCCAGATGCCGCTCGATCGACGTGGCGTTCGACATCATCGATTCGGCCTGCATGAGGACGCCGCGGGCGGCCGGTGTTACCTCCATGCCGTGGCGGTGGCGGTCGAACAATTTGGCGCCCAGCCGGCGTTCCAGTGCCTGGATACGTCGACCGACCGTCGTTTGCTTGGTATTGAGCTGGGTGGCGGCGGCGCTGAAGCTGCCGGTTTTCGCAACGGCCAGGAAAAAACGCACGTCATCCCAGTCGCCGAGAATGTTCGGTGCTTTGCTTTTGCGTGGGGGAGTCGTGACCATCGTAACAATCGATACAATAAGGTTGTCGGCCCAAAGTTTACTTGGTGGAGGCCTCGTGGTTTATCTTACGTCATTGCCGATGAAACGTCGTTTTCTGTCTCAATCGTAGGGTATTAGACGGCTTTTTTCACCAGCCGTATAGGCCTCAGGAGCGGTTATTTAGTCCTCGCATTCGTTAGTCAATCTATCTGTTGTGGATATCCCGATTGACGGTTCGTAACGGGGCAGGGTGCTTCTGTGGCCGTAATAGGCTCAGACGGTGAGGCAAGGAAGCTGTCGATGTTCATCGACAGGCTCGTCCGCTACGTGCGCAGTCCCTCGACGCGCATGGCGGCGCTTGCTGCCCTTCTTTCATACCTGAGCTATGCGTACGCGCACGGCAGTTGGGCTAACCCGGCCCTGATCGGCGTGTCAGTCTTCACCGGGGCGTTCATGCCGAGCTACGCCAAGCTCAGCAACAAGGCCGACCTGTGGGCCAACAACCGGTTCGGGTTCGTCACGGCCGGCCGGCTCGGCCGGTTCGTCCCGCAGTACGCGTTCAATCTGGCGGTGTTCGGGGTCTTGCTTTGGGGAGGTGCGCTGAACCGCGATGGCGTGGCATCGGTGGGCGGGTTTGCTTCTGCCGCACTCGTCACGACGCTTGCCTCGCAGGGGCTCCAGTATCTCGGCATGTACTTGGTCTCGCGCGGCATCGGCGATGCGAACCGCAACGTGCTGGTAGGGCTTTCAATCAACATCGTCCTGACCTCGTTTGGCACCGCGGGCCTGCCGATCGCCCGCGAGGCCTTCCTGATCATGGGCTTCGGCTTCGGCATCCTGCTGTTCGGCATCGGGCTCTTGTCGGATCTCCGTTCGCAGTTTGCGCCCAAGGGCGGGATCGGGCTCTTCTTCGGCACGTTCAATCCCTTCCACAACACCCATCTGGCCTTAGTGCGGCGGGCACTCGACGAGCGCGGCCTCGACAAGATCGTGATCCATCCGACTCTCGTGCCACGGATACATGCCGATGCGTTCCGCAAGGGCGAACTCCGGGTGGCGCGGCTGGAGAGCGGCTTCCAGATCTACGAGACCACCGACAAGGCCGACTCGAATGTCGACTACTTTCCCACCGGCCGGATGTTCCTGCCGCCCGAAACGCGGAAGGTGCTGATCGACCTCGCGATGGCCGAGGCCGGCCTGCACAATCGCGTCGAAGTCGTCTTTTTCCGCGAGATCTACAACACGAAGGGTTTCCAGGGCGTGATCGCCGAGATCAAGAAGGCTCACCCGGGAGTCCGCCTGCATGGCCTGCACGGCACCGACAACGGCGGCATGTACGTGCGCCAGATCTACGACGAGTGTGGCTGGATCTATCCGTGGCGCGTGCTGCGCCGCGACGGCGTGTCAGCGACGGCGATCCGGCGAGGCGCCAAGGGAATGACGTCGGCCGTCGTGACCGACGTGCTCGAGCAACTGTCTGCAAACGTACCGATGGTGGTGGCTGGGGGCCGCCGCTTCCGGAATGACAACGGAGTACTGACCGAGGGGGACTGACATGGCCGTGCAACAGGCGGTGGGTATCGCAAACCATCCCGTCGTGACTATCAAGCTTGCGTCTACTTCAGACGAACTCATGCAGTGCTACATGCTGCGTGCCGCGGTGTTCATGGGTGAGCAGCACTGCCCCTACGGGGAGGAGTTCGACGGCAACGACTACACGGCGTCGCATGTCATCATGTATGTCGACGGCGAGCCGGCCGGCTCGATGCGGCTGCGCTGGTTCCAGTCGTTCTGCAAGTTCGAACGCTGCGTCGTGCTGCGGCCCTTTCGCGGACTCGGCATCCACCACGAGATCAACGCCTGGTGCAAGGAATTCGCGCGGCGCAAGGGCTACACCAAGGTCTATCTGCATCTCCAGCGGCGGCACATGCCGATGATGGAGAAGGAGGGGTTCCGTCGCGTCGACGACAGGGTCTTCAACTTTTCCGACCACGAGTATTACGCCGTCTATTGCGAACTCGAGCCGGTGGCGGATGCGGTGAGGCTCGACACCGAACCGATGGTAATGAACCGGCCGGAGGATCGTCTCGACGCCTTAGGTATTCTCGAGAAGTCGGCAGCGCGCGGCGCTTCCAACCCACACGCACCGCGACCCGAAAGACGCGTGAATTGAGGAGATGTGAGATGAGCACAATCGCGCAATCGATCGGCGGCGAAACGATCACGACCAAGCTCGCCATGAAGATGGAAGACTCGCTGCACGCCTTCGCCGTGCGGGCCGCCTGCTTCATCGGTGAACTCGACATGCCGTACTCCGAGGAGTTCGACGGCCACGACTTCGGCGCCACCCATGTGATCGCCTATGTCGGCGACGAGCCGGCAGGCACCGTCCGCGTGCGCTGGTTCCAGTCGTTCGCCATGCCGGAGCGCTTGGCCGTCATCCAGCGCTACCGCGGGCACGGTATCGGGCAGATGCTGCTCGAGCGTTGCCGCAAGCTGGCCGATGGCCGGGGCTGCAACATGCTGTACGTCCAGGCATTGCCGGGCGACGTGAAGTACTGGGAGAAGCAGGGCTGGCGCCGCCTGGTCTCCGAAGAGGCAAGTTCCGGGGCCAAGCGGATCGTGGCGATGGTCAAGGCCGTCGATCCGAGCAAGCCGTTGCCCGAGGTCGAGGCGCCTGAGTCGATCGTGCTGCGTCCCGAACCGCAGCTCGATTCCTCCGGCTTGCCGCGAGGCTCCGCCACGAACTGATCACCCGCGAGGGGGCGGGCGTCGCGCGGGGCCTACCAAAGGCTCGGCCGCTTCTCGGGGGGATTGCCAGCAATCCGTGCCCCGGATCCAGCTCTTTGCTCATTTGCGCTCGGCCGCCAGGCTCCTTTCGATGCCGGCGTCGATCTCGGCGCGGTCGAAGATGCCGGCCGGGTTCTCGCGCGTCGGCACGAAGGCGCGGAAGTGCGTCCAGCGCTCCCGGCTCACCGCCTCCAGTCGCGCGAGCTCCAGCAACGGCTCGATGTGGTCGTCGACCCTGAGGTCGAGCTCGGAATATTCCTGGTTGCCATAGATGACCAGCGCGGCCGACTGCTTGCCGCGCTTGTCGCCGCCGGCCGCTTCGCCAGCCCTCATGGCCGCGATCAGGCGGCGCGGCAAGGCCAGGTCGGTGCGTTCGCGCAAGACCCGGACCGTCTCCGATACGACGGCCGGCCCCGCCAGCATGTTGCCGGCGACCGAATAGTCGTCGCCGATCCAGTGGCCGCACCACGGCACGCACTCGGCGCCGGTATGCGCCCCGAACTTTCCGTCGGCGCCCATGACATGGATTTGGCGGTGCTCGCGGCCGGCGTCAGGCGTCGTCAGGAGGCGCACGATGTCGGCGGC
This sequence comes from Alphaproteobacteria bacterium RIFCSPHIGHO2_12_FULL_66_14, assembly GCA_001767945.1. GTDB lineage: Bacteria > Pseudomonadota > Alphaproteobacteria > Reyranellales > Reyranellaceae > Reyranella. Next base: position 7,999 of record MEMN01000188.1, read on the forward strand.
GCCGATGCCCTCCCGGATCAGCCTGAGGCCGCGCGGGCCATAGAGCGGGTTAGTCAGCGCCTGGGTGCAGACCGCTCCCTTCTGCGGCTCGATATTGGGCACGCGCGCGCCGACGGCAAAGAACTTGGTCGCGACGGCGATGCCGATGCGACCCGTCGGGCGCTCGTGGAAAATGATCGACCAGGTCATGCCGCCGTCAGCGCTCCTCTATCAACGTCCGGTATCAACGTCCGGCCGCGTAGCCCTGCATGCCGCGCGGGTTGGCCGCGGCCTTGCGCCAGGGATCGTCGCGTGTGGCCGCGGTGAGCCGGCCCTCCGACCATTCGTCGTTCATCTCGACCTCGTGGCCGCGCTTCTTCAGCTCGTCGACGGTGGCCTTGGGAATCCGGCCCTCCAGCACCAGGACGCCCGGGCGCGCGGTGCGCGGCCAGAAGGAGCTGGGGAAGTGCTCGCTGTGCCAGGCCGGCGCGTCGATGCCCTCCTGGAGATTCATGTCGCAATGGACGTGGCGCAGGAAAAGCTGGGTGATCCACTGGTCCTGCTGGTCGCCACCCGGCGAGCCCCAGGCCATGTACGGCTTGCCGTCGCGGTGCGCCATCGTCGGTGTCAGCGTGGTGCGCGGCCGCTTGCCAGGCGCCAGCGAGCCCGGCAGGCCTTCTTCCAGCCAGAACATCTGGCCGCGCGTACTGATGGGGAAGCCGAGTTCGGGAACGACCGGCGAGCTCTGCAGCCAGCCGCCCGAGGGCGTGGCCGTGATCATGTTGCCGTCGCGATCGACGATGTCGAAATGCACCGTGTCGCCGGTGGTCTGGCCGAGGCGGCCGACGGTGGGCTCGCCGGCGCCACTCGATGCCACGGCGCTGCGTGTGCCATCGGCGCGGCGCAGTTTCACCACGCCGCCATAACCGTCGAGCTTGCCCGGGCGCTGCTCGAGCGAAGCATGCCCGGCGTCGATCAACTTGCGGCGATCGGCATTGTAGGCATCCGACAGCAGCGTCTGCATCGGCACGTCGACGAAGTCCGGGTCGCCATAGAAGGCCTCACGGTCGGCATAGGCGAGCTTGCTCGCCTCGACCACGAGATGAATGAAATCGGCGCTGGTCGGGTCCATGCCATCGAGATCGAAGCCCTTGAGCAGGGCGAGCTGCTGCAGGACCACTGGGCCCTGCGTCCAGGGCCCCGCCTTGCAAACGGTGTACCGGCCGTAGTCGTAGGTGAGCGGCGTCTCGACGGTGGCCTGCCACCTGGCCATGTCGCTGCCGCGCAGCACGCCTTTGTTGCGCTGGCCCGACACGTCCATGATCTCCTCATGGGTGTAGAAGCGGTCGATCGCCTCGGCGACGAAGCCCTGGCTCCAGCTCCGGCGCGCCCGTTCGATCTCGGCCTCGCGCCCGCCGCTGCCGGCTTCCTTCAGGATGCGGACATAGGTGTTGCCGATCGCGGTGTTGCGGAACGTCGACATCGGCGCCGGCACCTTGCCGCCCGGCAGGAAGACCGCCGCGGACGTCGGCCAGTGATTGCGGAACTGGTCGGCCACGGTGGCGATGGTGGCCGAGGCACGTTCGACCAGCGGGAAGCCGTTCAGCCAGTAGCCGATCGCGGGCGCGAGGACGTCGGCCAGACGCATCGTGCCGTAGTCGCGCAATACCAGCATATATGCGTCGAAGGTGCCGGGTACGCAGGCCGGCAGCAGGCCGGTGCCGGGGATGAGGTCGAGGCCGAGTCCCCTGTAGTGGGCGATGGTGGCCTTGGCGGGCATCGAGCCCTGGCCGCAGACCACCTCGGTCTTGCCGCGCCTGACGTCGTGCAGGATCAGCGGTACGTCGCCGCCCGGGCCGCAGAGATGCGGCTCGACCACCTGCAGGGTGAAGGCGGTGGCGACGGCGGCATCGAAGGCGTTGCCGCCCTTCTCGAGGATGCCCATGCCGACCGCGGTGGCGATCCAGTGGGTGGAGGCGACCACGCCGAACGTGCCGACGATCTCCGGCCGAGTGGTGAAGGGGTTGGGATTGATCAGTTTCACGGGCGATCTCCTCGCGTGCCTGCGCGCGAGGGGACATTAGGCCCGGCGGGACAGGGCGGCTAGAGGGAGGGATCCCGAAGGGCGCGGCGCCTAATTGTTTTTGCCCCTGCCCTTGCCCTTGTTGTTGCCGCCGCTGTTGCCCTGAGCGCGGCCGAAGGCGCTATTGCCAGGGTCTGCCTTGGTGGTGGCGGTGGTATTGAACACGATGTTTTGCTGGGTGATCGCGCGGCCCGCGATATTTTTTAGCCGGAGACTGGAAACTGACGCGCCTTTGTTGCCGCCCTGGCCTGGTTTGTTCTGTTTGGCGTCGCTTCGAATCCCACGGGTCAGGGCCAGTTGCGGCCCCAAGAGCGAGTTGGATCTGCCGAACCCGGAACGATCGAACGCCTCCTCGATCGACGTCGTCACCGGCTGGGTGGTCGACGATGGGCCTGGAGGTTGGGGTCCGGGGCCGCTCGGTGGCGGAGAGGGCTGGTTTGCCGTTGTCTGCCCTTGAGGTGCGGAAGCGGGCTGGATCGGGCCGACCTTGTTCTGTTCGAACGGCCGCTCGCCGATCATCCTGCCGAACGGGATGAGGGTCGGCGGCGCCGGCCGCGCTCCGACAGGCACCGTGATCTCCGATCCGCTCCGCGTGGCCGTTTGCGTCGATCCCTGAGCCGTCACGCGCATCGAGTCGCCGTACAGGAAGTTGGCGGTGGTCGCGCCTGAATCGCTGACCGAGAAGGTGACGATACCGCCGCGAATGCCGATCGTGGCCGACGGCGTCTTGATCGTGACCTCGTTGTTCTTGCTGATCGCGCCGCCGACAAACCGGAAGGTGCCGCGTGTGACACTGAGGGCGATGTCGCCTGCCTTGCGGTTGGGATCGTAGACGTACCTGTCGATCACCAGCGCGCTGTTCGGTCCGATCGTCAGGGCCGTTCCGTCGAGAAAGACCACATGCGCCCGGTCGTTGGCCCTGGTGGTGATCCGCTCGTTCGCCTGCACGTCGACGCCGATGCGCAGGACGCGCTCCGGCTCGGCGGGCGGCTGTCCCAAGGGGTCGCCGTCCGTGACCGATGTCACGCCGACGCGCGCCCATGTCGGCCCGGCCGCGAGAGCGACCGCAAACGCCACCAAGACGATCCGTGTGCCCCAGCGTGTCATGCCAACTCCAAGGGTGTCATGCCCACATCAAGTCTAGAAGCGCCACCCGATGCCCACAAGGGTTGTAAAGGCCTCGTAGGCATAATTGCTGAGCGATGCCGTCCGCTGGGTGTAGTTCGCCTGGCCGACCAGGGTCAGCCGGTCGTCCAGCGGGACCAGCAGGACAAAGCCGAGGTTGACGTCGAATTGGCTGCGCGCAATCAACGGATTGACCGTCGGATCGGCTGCATCGTAGGCCGCCTGGGTCGTCGAGGCGCTGGCCGTGGCCGACCAGATGCGGCCGTTGATGCCCAGCGGATCGGCAAAGCGGACCTGCATGGCGCCGCCGACGCCGAACTCGGTGTAGCTCTCGAAATCTGCGTTAGCGATGTATCGCGTGACGGCGCCGTTGAGCGACAGGGTCATGTACCTTGTGAGTTCGACGCGGAAGTCCAGGACGGCGACGGCTTCGTTGCCGGAACTCAGGTCGTTGGTCGGCGCGTCGTTGTTGTTCAGGAACTCGCGACGGCGGCCGAACACCGTCAGCGCGCTGTTGATCTGCGGCCCGATCGGCGTCGTCGCCTCCATGCCTGCACCCCATGCCCAATAGCTCGGCAGGCTGTTCACGGAAACGTAGCGGCCCGTGAAGAACGGCTTCACCGTCATGTCGTCGAGCAATCCCTCCTCGAAAGGCGACATGCGTGGGCCGGTGGTGAGATCGAGCAGGTAGACGTTCGCCTCGGAAATCTGGAATTGTCGTGACCCATAGAAGCCGAGGTCGGTTTCGAATGCGCCATTGTCCTGCCGACCGAGATCGTAGCGATGCCGGAGCGTGCCTGCGCCGATGACGTTGAAGTCGGGCCGGCCGGAGACGGTGGGTGTCGGTACCACGGTGGCGCCGAAGGACTGGATCGCGCCGGCCGGGCCGGTGTTGGCGTTGGTCGAATAGCCGATGCCGAACAACAGGTCGCCCGAGAATTGCGACTTGCCGCTCCTGCTGTCGACCTCCCTCAGGAACTGGTCTGCGCGCTCCTTCGTTTCGGGCGACGCGCGCGGCGAGGCGCGCGCACTTTCGAGATATCCCCGCGCGGCTTCGTAGGAACCCAGACGAGAATAGAGAACGCCGAGTTCGAGCTTGATCTTGGGTTGGTCGCTGTCGATCAGCAGCAGCCGCTCGAGCGCCGAGATTGCCCCTTCGAGGTTGCCGACCTGCACGGCAAGTTCGGCATAGCGCAGCAGGGTCTGCGGATCGGCGGGCTTGCGCAGTGTCTCCTCAAAGGCCGCGTCGTATGCGGCGCGTGTATCCGTCACCGGCACGGGTTGCTGGGCAGCAACAGGGATCGCCGCCGTCAGAGCGGCAACGACGATGACGATTCCGAATGTCCGCATGTACCGGCATGATAGGCGAATTCCAGCCGCTGTCCAAATTTCGCCACAATGCGGCGGTGCCAGCTAGGCGAGGCGCATCCACGGCGGGATGGTGGGAACCAATTGCACGCCGTCTGCGGTCAATGGCCCGGGGCCGCGGGCGGCTTCCGTTTGCAGGAGCGCCAGCGCGTGCCGGCCCGAGCCGGAGCGCAGCTCGCCCACTTCCTGCCCATGAAGGTGAATTGATGTTCCGGGTGCCGGTAGCGTGCCCTCGACGCTGACAGGAAACAGGCGTTTCCGCACGAGGGCGCGGTACTTTGTGCGGGCCGTCAACTCCTGGCCCATGTAGCAACCCTTCTTCCAGTCGACGCCATTCAGTTCGTCGAAGCCGCTCTCGAGCAGCAGGGCCTTGTCGACCTTGAGATCTCGGCTGCCGTCGGGCACGCCCAGCCTGAGACGCAGCGCGTCGTAGGCCTCGAGGGACGCTTCGGCGATGCCGCGCGCTTGCAGCAATGCGGACGCTGTGCCGGCCGGCGCCAGCACCCTGACTCCGAGTTCGATGAGCCGGGGATCGACGAAGGCGATCGCGCCGCCAGGAGCATTGGTGATCGAAGGCATCTTGTCGGCGCCGGCGCCGAACACGACGGCGACTTCCAGCGCGGCACTTCGATCCTCCACCGTCACCTTGGAGCGCAGCTTGTAGAGCGTGAGCTTCCTGGCGAGTACCGATGCCCGCTCGCGCTCGGTTTCGAGCAGCAGGGTGTCGGCCTCGCCCCCGGGACTGGCATCGACGACGAACATGTCGTTCAGGAAGCGGCCCTGCGGCGTCAGCAGTGCCGCCCAGATGGCACGGCCCGGGGTTACCTTGGTGGTGTCGTTGGAGATCAGCCCCTGCAGGAATTCGACCCGGTCGGCGCCGCCGACGGCGATGACGCTGCGATGGGGCAGCAGGCTGAACTGTAGAGAGGTCATGATCCCGAACAGTTGGGGTCAAGGCCGCCTCTTGGCAAGCGTCTCGCGCTGGTTACGGGCGATTACGCCCGATGGGGAGCTACGCGCGATAGAACGGCTTGTCGCCGCAGACTGTCACGCGATGGCCGTAACGGCGATGTGGGTAATAGTCGAACATCGCATGGTGCTGGGCGCAGCGGTTATCCCAGAACGCCACCGAATTGGGCTGCCACTTGAAGCGGCACTGGAATTCGGGAGTCTCGATGTGGCGATAGAGCATCTCGAGCAGGGCGTCGCTTTCGTTCCGGCGAAGCTGCGGGATGCGCAAGGTGAAGCCGCGGTTGACGTAAAGTCCCTGGCGTCCGGTCACCGGATGGGTGCGGACGATGGGATGTTCGGCGTTGGGGAATTTCATCTCGTCGCGGTCGGTGGCCTTGACCCGATAGTAGTGCGCCTTGGAACTGTCGTGGAGCGCGGTGAGGCCCTGCAGCATCTGCTTCACCGGCTCGGAGAGCGTCTCGTAGGCACGGTACATGTTGGCGAACAGCGTATCGCCGCCGCCGTCGGGCGGTACCTCGGTGAGGTAGAGGATCGAGCCCATCGGCGGCTCGGTGTCGCACGACACGTCGCTGTGCCATTCCTCGCCGGCGACATGCTTGGATTTCTCGTCGGCCTTGATCACCAGGATCTCGGGATGGTCCTTGAACTCGATCGGCGCATTGGGATGCGTGTGCAGCGGTCCGAAGCGGCGGCCGAAATCCTTGTGCTGGTCGATCGTCATCTTCTGGTCGCGGAAGAAGATCACCAGGTTCTCCATCAGCGCATCGTGCACCTCCTGGAACTGCTGGTTGCCCAGCGGCTTGGCGAGGTCCACGCCGAAGATCTCGGCACCGATAGTGGGCGTCAGCTTGCGCACATCGATCGACTGATAGGTCATTTTCGTTTCCTCCCGAGCTCGGGCTCGTGTGGCGCCAACCTACGCCAGTGGCGGCACGGCGCCCGCGCAAAGTCGACAAAGTCCGTATTGCGGACTAGGGTTGCCGCATGGCTTCGGGGGCAGTCATCGAGCCGGTGCGCCGCAGCTTCGCGGTGCTGGAGGCGCTCAGTCGCCGGCGCAGCTCCACCGTGGGCGTGCTGACCGGGGAGACCGGCCTGCCGCGGCCCACCGTGGTGCGCCTGCTGCACACACTGATCGCTCTGGGCTATGCCGCGCGCGTCTCGCGCGAGCAGGGCTATCGCCTCACTGAACGCGTGCTGGGCCTTGCGGGTTCGATCCGCTTCGTCGATCACCTGGTGGATGCCGCCATACCGCACATGAGCCGCTTCACGTCGGAGCATGGCTGGCCGCTCTATCTGGCGACGCTGAGCTACGGTGCCATCTCGATCCGCCATTCGACGGCACCTGAAAGCCCGATGTCGTTCGAGGCCGCCGGGTTGAACCTGCGGCGGCCGGTGCTCACCAGCGCACTTGGCCGTGTCTGGCTCGCCTT
>MEMN01000188.1:15013-15491 GCA_001767945.1 Alphaproteobacteria bacterium RIFCSPHIGHO2_12_FULL_66_14
CGAGATGGCGGCGGCTTCACGCCCCGGCAGGAAACCGCACTCGGCGCCGCCCTCGAGCAGATCCGTCGCGACGGCTACGCCTTCACCCGGCTGGCGCGGCCGACGCGCCTGCACGGCATTGCCGTCGCGATTCGCCAGGGAAGTGGCGCGGGAGCGCGCGTGATGGGCAGCCTTTCCATGCGCTTCCCGAGTTCGGTGATGACCGAAGTGGAAGTGGGCTCCCGTTTCGGCCGTCGACTGCAGCAGCTCGCCCGCGCGATTGCCAACGACGCGAAGACGAAGAACGAGGGTTGAGACACGTCAGTCGATGACGCCGCGGTCGCGCAGTACTTTCATGACAGCCTCGATTTCCTCGTCCAACGACATTTCGGTCGTATGGATATGGATATCCGGCGCCTCCGGCGCCTCGTACGGCGAGTCGATGCCGGTGAAGTTCGCGAGCTTGCCGTCGCGCGCGCGACGGTAGAGGCCCTTGGGA
>MEMN01000188.1:15518-16028 GCA_001767945.1 Alphaproteobacteria bacterium RIFCSPHIGHO2_12_FULL_66_14
GTGTCGACGAAGATCTCGACGAATTCGCCTTCGGCCATGCGCTCGCGGGCGAGCTGTCGCTCGCTGCGGAATGGCGAGATCACCGACACCAGCACGATCAGCCCGGCCTCGCAGAACAGCCGGGCGACCTCGATGACACGCCGGACATTCTCCACCCTGTCGGCATCGGTGAAGCCCAGATCCCGGTTGAGGCCGTGCCGGACGTTGTCGCCGTCCAGGGAGTAGGTATGACGGCCAAGCGCGAGCAGGCGCTTCTCGACGCCATCGGCGATCGTCGATTTTCCTGCACCGGAAAGGCCGGTGAGCCACAGGACGCAGGGTTGCTGTTGCTTGAGTCGCGCCCGCGCGGCCTTGTCGACGGCGAAGACCTGCCAGGGCAGGCTGGAGGCGCGGTGCAGCGGAAACCGGATCATGCCGGCCCCGACGGTCGCGTTGCTGGTCCGGTCGATCAGGATGAAGCCCCCGGTATCCCGGTTCTCGTCATAGACGTCGAAGGGCGCCGGCCGGTCG
>MEMN01000189.1:0-8225 GCA_001767945.1 Alphaproteobacteria bacterium RIFCSPHIGHO2_12_FULL_66_14
CACCAAGGGACCGGTACCGGCCTCGGCGTAGCGCATGTGGATGTTGTTGGCCGTGGTCGTTTTGAGCGTGACGCCGGGAACAGGCGAAGCAGTCATTTGGGTTACCCGCGCAGGTGAACCGGCCGCGACAGGCGCGTGCGGACCGAGGAGCGCGAGCCTAGCAGCAGCGAACCCAGAAAGAAGAGGCTGGCGAACAGCACGATCACCGGCCCTGACGGGAGACCGGCATGGAACGACACCAGCAGGCCGACCGCGGCTGACGCGAACGCCATGGGTGCTGCGATCAATGTCATCGACCAGACCTCGCGCGCCCAGAACGACGCGGCGACCGCCGGCAGCAGCACAATGCCGAGCGCCATCAAAGTACCCAGCGCCTGGAAGCCCGCCACCATGTTCAGCACCGCAAGGCCCAGGAAGAGATAGTGATAGAGCGAACCGCGCACGCCCATGGCGGCGAGAAACCCCGGGTTGAAGCACTCGACGACCAGCGGCCGATAGATCGCGGCGAGCCCGACCAGCGTGAGGGTGGCGGTCGAGACGACCAGGAACAGCGCCATGTCGTCGACCGCCAGGATGGCGCCGAACAGGATGTTCATCAGGTCGACCGCCGAGCCCCTGAGCGACACGATCAGCACACCCAGCGCCATGGCGGTGAGATAGGCGGCGGCGAAGCTCGCGTCCTCGCGCATGTTGGAGAAGCGCGCGATGACGCCCGACGCCAGCGCCGTGGCGATGCCGGCGAGGAAGCCGCCGAGACTCATGGCCGGCAGCGACAGGCCGCCCAGCAGGAAGCCCAGTGCCGCGCCGGGCAACAGCGCATGGGCCAGCGCATCGCCCATCAGGCTCATGCGTCGCAGGATCAGGAATACGCCGATCGCCGAGCCGCCGACGGCCAACGCCAGGCTCGCCACCAGGGCGCGACGCATGAAGCCGAACTCGACGAACGGCTGGAACAGGTATTCGTAGAGCATGATCGCGATCGGACGATCAGGCGCTCAGCCGCATCGGCGCTTCGCAGGCGCCGGCGTGTTCGTCCCAGGCCTCGGCCATGGCACGGGCGCGCAGCAGGTTCTCGGCCGACAGGACACGCAGCGTCGGGCCTGAATCGACCAGCTCGCGGGCAAGCAGCAGGGAATTGGGGAAGTCGCGACGGACCTGGTCGAGATCGTGCAGCACCGCCACGACGGTGCGCTTCTCGGCCTGCCAGCGGCGGATCACCACCATGAGGTCGGCCACAGTCTTGGAATCGATGGCGGCGAACGGCTCGTCCAGCAGCACGAGATCGGCATCCTGCAGCAGCAAGCGGGCAAACAGCACCCGCTGGAACTGACCGACCGAGAGCGTGTCGATCGGCCGGCGTTCGAAGCCGGCGAGCCCGACCGCTTCGATGGCGTGCTGGGCATCGTGGATGTCGGCATGGCCGGCGGCAGCGAAGCCACCGAAGCGCGTCCAGCGGCCGAGCAGCACCGTGTCGAACACCGAGATCGGGAAGCTGCGGTCGATCTCGGCCTGCTGCGGCAGGTAGGCGATTCGCTTGGCCGAACACTCGATCCGGCCTTCGATGTGCGGGGCAAGGCCCAGCAGCGCCTTCAGGAGCGTACTCTTGCCCGCGCCATTGGGGCCGACGATAGCGGTCATCTCGGCGGCGGGAATCTCGGCCGACACGTGATGGACCGCGGGATGGCGGTCGTAGCTCACGGTCAGGTCGACCAGGCGAAGGGCGGCACTCACGGCGCGGTACTCATGAGAGGGCCCACCAGGCACAGAGCCACAACAGGGCCGACACGCCAAGCGCCATCGCGATGCGCGCGGGTGCGCTCATGGCGAGCAGGGTGGTGCCGGGCGAAACGGGATCGTGCATGGACCGGGAAAGGGCAAGGCTGATGCTGGATTGTTATAATATTACGTCACCAGAGTCCAGCATGGCAGGAGCGGACCGCGAGCGCCGCGTTACCAGCCGCTAACCGTTTCTTGATTAGCGAGCATGCGCTCGAGCGCGCATGTTGCGATCATGGTGAAGACGACAAATCCTGGCCGGCGATCGGTGTTGATGGGCGGTGCCGCCGCGGCGGGCGCGGCGCTCGTCGCGGGGCGGCCCGAAGAGGCCAGCGCGCGCGCGGCCGAAGGGCCCTGGGCGGTCGAGCTCTTCACTTCCCAAGGCTGCAGTTCCTGCCCTCCCGCCGATGCCTTCCTCGGCAGGTTGGCCAAGCGTTCCGACATCGTGGCGCTGTCGTTCCACGTCGATTATTGGGATTATATCGGCTGGAAGGATCCTTTCGCATCGCGCGAGAGCACCGAACGCCAGCGCAGCTATGCCCGAGCCCTGAAGCAACGCTACGTCTATACGCCCGAAATGGTGGTCGACGGTATCGGCCACGACACCGGCCGCGAGCCCGGCCCGATCAAGGCGTTGCTGGCCAAGGCGCAAACCCTCTCGCCGCGGCGAGCCACACCGGAACTTTCGCGCACCGTCGGCGGACCGCTCACTATCAAGCTCGCCGCTTTCGCCCTCGACGGCGGCCCGGCGGACGTCACCCTCGCCGTCTACGACCGGCGCAACAATACGGCGGTGGCGAACGGCGAGAATCAGGGCCGCACGCTGGAGAACTTCAATATCGTGCGCCATTTCGAATTGGTGAGCCGCTGGAATGGTTCGCCCGCCAGCTGGACGATCGCCGCCGATCGCATCCAGGCCGCGCAGGGGGTTGCCGTGCTGGTCCAGCATGCCGGGTGCGGGCCGATGATCGGCTGTAACAAGCTGGAGCCAGCCTACTCCGGCTAAAAGGCGGCTTGGGAGGCGCCTTGCTTCCGCCACGGGTGCGGGCGAAGGTGTCCCGATGCCGCCCGCCAGCGCCTCCGGCCGCTTGACCGCGGTTCTCGGTCCCACCAATACCGGCAAGACCTATCTCGCGATGGAGCGCATGCTCGGCCACGAGTCGGGCATGATCGGCTTTCCGCTGCGCCTGCTGGCGCGCGAGAACTACGACCGCATCGTGGCGATCAAGGGCGCCAAGCAGGTAGCGCTGATCACCGGCGAGGAGAAGATCTCGCCGCCGGGTGCGCGCTATTTCGTGTGCACCGTCGAATCCATGCCGGTCGAACGGCCGGTGTCGTTCCTCGCCGTCGACGAAGTCCAGATGGCCGCAGACCCCGAGCGCGGCCATTTCTTCACCGACCGGCTGTTGCATGCGCGCGGCATGAACGAGACCATGTTGCTGGGCGCCGACACGGTCCGGCCGGTGCTGAACCGCCTGCTGCCCGACATCGACATGGTGGCGCGGCCGCGGTTTTCGAAACTCACCTATGTTGGGCCCAAGAAGGCCACGCGCCTGCCGCGCCGCTCGGCCGTGGTCGGCTTCTCGGCGAGCGAAGTCTATGAGATCGCCGAGTTGGTCCGCCGCCAGCGCGGCGGCACGGCGATCGTGATGGGGGCCATGAGCCCGCGCACGCGCAATGCGCAGGTCGACATGTTCCAGTCGGGCGAGGTCGACTACCTGGTCGCGACCGACGCGATCGGCATGGGCCTCAACATGGACGTGAACCATGTCTGGTTCGCCAGCCTGCGCAAATTCGACGGCCGGACCTCGCGGCCGCTGCGCGACGTTGAACTGGCGCAGATTGCCGGCCGCGCCGGCCGCCATATGAACGACGGCACTTTCGGTACGACGGCCGATGTCAGCGGCCTCGAACCCGAGGTGGTCGACGCGATCGAGAATCACCGCTTCGATCCGTTACGCGACGTGCAGTGGCGCAACAGCGATCTCGACTTCCGTACGGTGCCGGCCTTGATCGCCTCTCTCAACGTGGCGCCGTCGCATGCCGCGCTGCAGCGGGTCCGCGAGCAGGACGATCAGCTGGCGCTTCAGACGCTGGCAGCGCAGTCGGACTTCCTGCCGCGCGTGCGCACGCCGCAACGCGTGCGACTTCTTTGGGAGGTCTGCCAGGTGCCGGACTTCCGCAAGACCATGACCGAAGAGCACACGCGGTTGCTCGGCCAGCTGTTCGAGCATCTGACGCAGGGCGGCGAACGGCTGCCGGAGGACTGGATCGACAGTCATGTGAAGCGGCTGGAACATTTCGACGGCGACATCGACACGCTGATGGCGCGCATCGCCCATGTCCGGACCTGGACCTATATTTCGCACCGGCCGGACTGGATTCAGCGCGCGGCCCACTGGCAGGAGCGCGCACGCGCCATCGAGGACAAGCTTTCTGACGTCCTGCACCAGCGTCTGACGCAAAGGTTTGTGGATAGACGGGCGGCCCTGCTTGTAAGAAGATTGCGCGATGAGGGTGAAATGACGACGTCGGTCGCCGCAGCAGGCGAAGTCACTGTCGAGGGCGAGCATCTCGGACGGATCGAGGGCTTTCGCTTCGTTCCCGACGCGGCCGAGAGCCATGCCGATCAGAAGGCGGTGATGAGCGCCGCGCTCCGTGCGCTGCGTCAGGATCTGCCGGCGCGCCTGCAGGCCTTTGCCGGTTCGGCCGACGGCGAGATCGTGTTCGATTCGCAATTGCGCGTGTGCTGGGGTGGCGGTCCAGTGGCCCGTCTGCTGCCGAGCGGCGACATCCTGGCCCCGAAGATCGAGGCGCTGGCCACCGACCTACTCGACGGGCCGGCCCGCGAGGACGTGCGCAAGCGCGCCGCCACCTGGGTCGAGACCCGTATTCGCCTCGGCCTCTCGGAGCTGATGGACGCGCGGGCGACGGCGGAGCTGCCGGCCGGCGCCCGAGGCGTCGTCTTCCAGCTCTGCGAAAGTCTCGGCGTCCTGTCGCGCCGGCCGATCGAAGATCAGCTCGCTCAGCTGGGCGAGGACGATCGCAAAGCGCTGGCGCGACTCGGCGTCAGGGTCGGCGTCTATTCGATCTATTTCCCGAGCATGTTGAAGCCGGTACCCATTCGTCTGCGCGCCGGCCTCTGGATGATCGCGCGCAACCGCGAGAACATTCCGCCACTGCCGGCCGAAGGCCGCACCTCGATGGACCTGCCGCGCGACGCCGAGCGCGACTTCTATGCCACCATCGGCTACCTGCCGCTGGGGGACCACGCGATCCGCGCCGATATGGTCGAGCGCCTGGCCGCGATGGCACGCCAAGCCGTGCGCGAGAGCCGCGAGGCCGCGCGCCGCGCCCAGCAAGTGAGGAAGCCTGCGCCGGACGCGCCGGACGCGGTCGCCCCCTCCGCCGTGCCAGCCACCGCACCGTCAACCGACGAGATCAGCGAATGGGCGATCGTGGCCGCGGCCTTCGGCGAGAGCGAGCCCACACCGGCTCCCGAGACCGTGCCCGAGCCTGAGCCCGCAGCTGTCGAGACGCCGATCGCAGCCCTGCCCGCCAGCGACACGCCCCTTGGCGATGAGCCTGCAAGCAACGAGTCTACGAGCGATGACCCTGGGACCGCTACTTCCGAACCCACGGCGGAAGCCGCGGTCGCCGCCGAAGCGCCGAAGGAGGCACCCAAATCGGAAGGCCCGCGTCCACTTCAGCCCGGTCACTTCCGCGCCACGCCGCAGATGATGTCGCTGGTCGGCTGCTCCGAGCCTGAGATGGCCAACGTGATGCTGGCGCTCGGCTATCGCGTGCATCCGCCGTCGGAGGCCACTGGGCCGCTGCATAGTTTCTCGATGAAACCGCGTTTCGTGCGCGAGCGCGAGGAGCAGCGCGAACGTCAGCGCCTCCAGCAGCGCCAGCAACGCGAACAGCAGCGTCGCGATCGACCAGAGCGACCGCCGAACGAGCGCCAGTTCTTCGCCGACGCGGCCCGCCCGGGCGGCAACGACAGGCCACGGCACGATGGCCCGCGGAACAGCGCGCCGCGAAGCGACGGACCACGGACGGAGGGTCCGCGCAACGAGGGGCCTCGAAAGGACGGCCCCCGTCAGGAAGGGCCACGCCAGGATCGCGGCCACGGCGACCGGCCGCGGGGCTCCCGGCCGCCGCGTCGCGATGGCGGCGGCCCGGCGCTGCGGCTCTATGCCACGACCGAGACGAAGAGCGACGCGCCAGCGGCCGATTCGCCTTTCGCGAAGCTGCTCGAGTTGAAGCTCGGCGGAAAGAAATAGCCGCCTCTTGAGACCCTGACGCGCGATGCGGCTCGACAAATGGCTCTGGCAGGCGCGCTTCTTCAAGTCCCGCACTCTGGCCGCACGATACATTGAAAAGTCGCGCTGTCGCATAGATGGTCGGGTCGTCGACAAGCCCCATGCGACGGTGGCGCCCGACATGGTACTGACGTTTGCACTTGGTGCCCGCGTGCGGGTCGTGCGCATTGTGGCCCTCGGTGATCGCCGAGGGCCTGCCTCCGAAGCCCGCTCGTTGTATGACGAAATCGACTCCGCGTGATTTGGCAGCCTTGCGCATGCCAGTGCCACGCGTTAATCAGCCGGCCGCTCGTTTCGGGAGCCGTTGATGACCTATGTCGTGATCGAGGCTTGCATCAAGTGCAAGTACATGGACTGCGTTGAAGTCTGCCCCGTGGATTGCTTCTACGAGGGCGAGAACATGCTGGTCATCAATCCGGACGAGTGCATCGACTGCGGTGTCTGCGAGCCCGAATGCCCGGTCGAGGCCATCCAGCCTGATACGGAAAAGGGCCTGGAGAAGTGGCTGGAGCTCAACCGCAGCCTCTCCGCCGACTGGCCGAACATCACGCGCAAGGGTGAGGCCCCGGCTGACGCCGACAATTTCAAAGACGAAAAAGACAAGTTCGACAAATATTTCAGCAAAAACCCAGCAAAACGCTAGCGCGGCAGCATTTTCTGGCAGTTTTGGTCGGGCTATGCGGTTCTCGCATAGGTAGACCGTTGCCGAAATGCAACATCGCCCGCGACTCCGAGCCAAATCTCTGGTATAAGGGTTGAGCACGAAGCGGTCCGGGGTCCGGTCCGCCGCAGGCTCGGTGTCCTTGTCGGTATCCGAAAGAAACTTACCGATACTGGCTGCTGAGCCGAGCACGCAGGGGAGCGTGTGCGGTGGGCCGCGGTATCGCTGATTGCGGGGTTTGACGTGAAGGGACTTGATATGGCCAAGCCGAAAAAGACACCGGCCAAGGCGAAGGAATTCGCCTTTGAGAAGGGCGATTTCGTGGTCTATCCGACCCACGGAGTTGGTCGGGTGATCGACATCGAAGCGAAGGAAATCGCTGGTTACAAGCTCGACCTGTTCGTTATCTCGTTCGAGCAGGAGCGCATGATGCTGCGCGTGCCGGTGGCCAAGGCCAAGATCTCCGGGCTGCGTAAGCTCAGCTCCCGCAAGATCATGGAGAGTGCTCTGGTGACCCTGAAAGGGCGCAGCCGCGTGAGCCGCGCCATGTGGAACCGCCGCGCCCAGGAATACGAAGCCAAGATCAACTCGGGCGATCCCGTCTCGATCGCCGAAGTGGTGCGCGATCTGCACCGCAATGCCGGTCAGCCCGACCAGTCCTACAGCGAACGCCAGATTTACGAGGCGGCGCTGGACCGGCTGGCGCGCGAGCTGGCCGCCGTCGAGCGGATCGACAAAGACCTCGCCACGCAGAAGCTGAACAGCGTGTTGCAGAAGGTTGCCTAACGGCGCCCTGACATCCGACTGGCTAAAGGCGGCCGACGATCGTCGTGCCGCCTTTTTCATGCCTGCACCTAGGGTTCGACGATCTTGACCTGCTGCAGACGGGCGAGTTCGGCCGGCGTGTCGACGCCGTTCAGTACCAGCAGCCGTTCGATTCTGAAGTCGCCGTAGGGCAGCCGCGCCGCCAGCTGGGCGGGGGAAGCGCCGGCCGCCGGGATCACCCGCAGCCGATAGGGTCGAAGCGCTGCGGCCTCCGCATCCGACAGCGTTCGGAAGCTGCGCGCGGCGTTGACCAGCACCTCGATCCGGCGATCGCGATCGGGGCCCTCGCTCAGCAGATTGAAGAAGCAGATGCGGTCATCGTGCCGCACCATCACATAGCGCGCCTGGCCGAGGCCGGTATCGGAGCCGCGCGGCCGGGCGCCAATGGCGGCCTCCGCCCCGTCGATCTCGATGGCCCGGATATCGGTCGGTGTCGGCTTCAGCGTGTTGCGCATCCATTCGTCGAGGCGGCCCGGCACGGGCTCGCTCGAGCAGGCGAAGAACAACAGCGACCGGTCGCGACCGACACCCAAGACGCCATCCTGATCGTTGAACAGCCGGAAATCCCTCGGCGCGTCAAAGGCGAGCTTCAACGTCGGATGCAGGAACGCGCGACCTCGCACGAAGCCTTCGTGGGG
>MEMN01000189.1:8263-14675 GCA_001767945.1 Alphaproteobacteria bacterium RIFCSPHIGHO2_12_FULL_66_14
AGGCAGGACGGCCGGACTCTCCGGCAGCCGACACGCCGATCGTCTGCAGGGCGTCCTTTCGCTCGAAGGGAGCAGGATGGGTCGAAGTCGCGCTGCGTTGGTCGAAGGTATCCGGTGCCTCGTCCAGGAGGTGGGCCTCGAGCCGTGCCTGCTGGCGCAACCTGTCGATCAGCGAAGCCATCGCATCGCTTCGATATCCGGCCTGGATGAGATAGCCGAGGCCGATCCGGTCGGCTTCCAGCTCCTGCTCGCGCGAGTAGCGCCGCAGGGCAATCAGCCCATCGCGCGCCACCGAGCGACCGACCGTGACCGATCCCGTCACGGCGGCTGCTTCGACGGCGGCATCCAGAACCCCTTGTCGCGCCCGGGCACGCTGGGCGGCATGGCGCTGGGTGAGATGCCCGAGTTCATGGCCAAGGGCCGCCGCGAGTTCGGCTTCGTCGTCGAGCACGGCGAGAAGGCCCCGCGTCACGAAGACATAGCCAGACGGCAGCGCATGTGCGTTGACCACCGGCAGGTCGAGCACGACGAAACGGTAGGATCCCGCGAGGCCGGAGCCGCGGACCAGCTTCTGGCCGACACCATCGACGTAGGATTGCAGCGCGGCGTCAGGGTAGGCAGCACCGACGTCCCGTTCGACGGCGGCCGGCAGGACCGGGACACCACTGCCCGGGCGGGGCAACGCGATAGTGGCCGTCGTCTGCGGCACATTGTTGCCGGCCGTGCAGGCGCCTGCGGCGAAGAGCAGCGCAACCAGCGCCAGAATGCGGCGAAAAACCACTGACCCTCCTCGACGCCCGATCAACCTTAGACGCTGGGCCACGGCACCCGCAATCGCCACAGGGCTGGAACGGGGATCGCTGCTATGGCAGTGATGATCGCAGATACGAACATGCCACGCTCAGAGACCCCCCTTCGTTCCGATCTGTTTCCGGAGATTTCGCCCTATGCCAGCGGCATGCTGGCGGTCGATGGGCGGCACACGATCTATTGGGAGCAAAGCGGCAACCCCGACGGCCTGCCAGTGCTGTTCCTGCATGGCGGCCCCGGCGCCGGATCGGCGCCGGTACATCGGCGTTTCTTCGATCCCCAGTTCTACCGCATCGTGGTCCTCGATCAGCGCGGCTGCGGTCGCTCGATGCCGCTGGGTGAATTACACGACAACACCACCGACCACCTTGTCGCCGACATGGAAAAGCTGAGGATCCATCTCGGCATCGCCCGCTGGTTGCTGTTCGGCGGTTCATGGGGCAGCACGCTGGCGCTGGCCTACGGGATCAAGCACCCCGACCGGGTGACGGGCTTCATCCTTCGCGGAATCTTTCTCGGCGCCAGATCCGAGATCGACTGGTTTCTCCACGGCATGCGCACCGTTTTTCCCGAAGCGTGGCGCGACTTCGTCGAACACCTGCCGGAGACCGAGCGCACCGATCTTTTGGGCAACTACTATCGCCGTCTCACTGATCGCAATCCCGACAGCCACCGTCCGGCGGCGCGTGCCTGGAGCCGCTACGAGGCGGCCTGCTCGACGCTTTATCCGACGGTGCGGGCGCCGTTCGAGTCGGATCACGGCGGCTTCGCGCTCGCGCTCTCGCGCATCGAGGCACATTACTTTGCCCACGGCACGTTCGTGCCCGAAGGCTGGCCGTGGTCGGATCTCGGCCGCATCCGTCCGTTGCCCGCGACCATCGTCCAGGGCCGCTACGACATCGTCTGCCCACCCGTCACCGCCGATGCCTTGGCGCGGGCCTGGCCCGAAGCGCGCTACGTCGTGGTTCCGGACGCCGGCCACAGCGCGCTGGAACCCGGCATCCGGGCGGCGCTGGTCAACGCCACCGAGAGCTTCCGGTTGTCGACCAGCGACGATCTCTTCGCGCCGCGCTTTCCCTGGGAGACTTGAGAGTGGAGATTCGAGGCTGATGTCGTTCGAGCTGCCGCCGGAACAGAACAACGCTGCCGCCTGGTATGGCCCCGAGATGGCCAAGCGCGACGACTGGCTGATGCCGCTGTCGCCGGTGGAAATCGCTGAAGTCGAAACCGCCGCCAAGGCGCTGGCGGCGCGCGAGGCCGATATCGCGGCCGTCACCTGCCGCGACTTTCCGCTGCCGACGCTCGGGCCCAGGCTCAAGGCGCGGGTCCGCGACGAGGTGCTGAGCGGCCGCGGCTTCCTGCTGCTGCGCGGCCTGCCGGTCGAGCGTTGGTCGATGCGCGAGTCGGCAACGGCGTTCTTCGGCCTGGGCACCCATCTCGGCAGTGCGCGCTCGCAGAACGGCAAGGGCCACGTGCTGGGCCATGTACAGGACCTCGGGCTCGACGTGCACGATCCCAACGTTCGCATCTACCAAACCAACGAGCGCCAGACCTACCACACCGATTCCTGCGACATCGTCGGCCTGCTCTGCCTCAAGACCGCGCAATCCGGCGGCCTGTCGGCGCTGGTGAGTTCCACCACGATCTTCAACGAGATGCGCCGCCGCCGGCCCGATCTTCTGAAGCTGCTGTTCCGGCCGATCGCCACCGATCGGCGCGGCGAGGTGCCTGAGGGCCGGAAACCCTATTTCGAGATCCCGGTGTTCAACTGGCACAAGGGGTTCCTGACGGCGATCTACCAGCGCCAGTACGTCGATTCGGCCCAGCGGTTCGCCGATGCGCCGCGCCTGTCGCCGGTCCAGATCGAGGCCCTCGACATGTTCGATTCGCTGGCCGGCGACCCTGCGCTCCATTTGTTCATGGAATTCAAGCCGGGCGACGTCCAGCTCGTGCACAACCACACCATGCTGCACGACCGCACCAGCTTCGTGGACTGGCCGGAGCCCGACCGCCGCCGCCACCTTCTGCGCCTGTGGCTGGCGGCATCCGACGCCCGGCCGCTACCCGAAATCTTCGCCCAGCGCTACGGCACCGTGGCCGTCGGCGATCGCGGCGGCATCATCGTGCACGGCACCAAACTGCACGCGCCTCTTCAGGCGGTGTGACGCAGGTGGTTGACCGGGACGGCGGTCGTCCCTAATTGAAGGCCGCCTGAAGAAACCACTGCAACCGAGCACAACGAGGGACGACGTATGGCCAGCGATCCAACCGCGGGCGGCGCCCCGGCTGAGATGCCGACCGAAACGCCCGATTCGAGCCTCGACATTCCACCCAAGCCCGAGAGCGCGGCCGAGTACCAGCAGCTCGTCGAGCAACTCCAGGCCGAGAAGGCCGACCTGCAGGACAAGCAGCTGCGGGCGCTCGCCGAAGCGCAGAACGTGCGCCGCCGCGCCCAACAGGACATCGAGAAGGAGCGCAAGTTCGGCATCGAGCGCTTTGCCCGCGATGTGCTGTCGGTGGCCGACAATCTCGGCCGTGCCCTGTCGGCGCTGCCGACGGACATTGAGCAGGTCGATCCGGCGCTGCGCAACGTGATCGTGGGTATCCAGGCCACGGATCGCGAGCTGCAGTCCGTGCTGGAGCGTCATGGTGTCACCCGTGTCGAGGCCCTCGGCCAACCATTCAACGCCGAATTCCATCAGGCCATGATGGAAGTCGAGGACCCCACGGTGCCCGCCGGCACAGTCGTCCAGGAGTTGATCCCGGGCTACCTGATCGCCGGGCGCCTGCTGCGTGCGGCCATGGTGGCGGTCTCCAAAGGCGGTCCGGCGGTTCGTCCCCCAAGCAACGAAAACTAGGCGAAACGATCGTTTGGGAGTCGAATTTCGGGCCAGGCGGCCCTGACAGTGCGATTTTCGGCGGCCTTGCGTGGTTGCGCCATTGCAGGTGGCCCAGCAGGACCTATATAGCCCCTGTCCTGACCCGGTTTTATCCGGCAGGTAATCACATATTGGGGGGTCGGCTTGGCGCCTTTGGGGCCGGTCCGATCCGCCTAGCGAGAGAGTAGCATCATGGCGAAAGTCATCGGAATCGACCTCGGCACGACCAATTCCTGCGTCGCCGTCATGGAAGGCGGCGACACGAAGGTCATCGAGAATTCGGAAGGTGCGCGGACGACCCCGTCGATGGTCGCGTTCACCGACGGCGGCGAGCGTCTCGTCGGCCAGGCCGCCAAGCGCCAGGCCGTGACCAACCCGCTCAAGACCCTCTATTCGGTCAAGCGCATGATCGGGCGCCGCTTCGAGGACCCCATGGTCCAGAAGGAAATGTCGCTCGTTCCCTTCAAGATCGTGAAGGCGGCCAACGGTGACGCCTGGGTCGAGGCCGCGGGTCAGACCTACAGCCCCAGCCAGATCTCCGCCTTCATCCTCGGCAAGATGAAGGAGACCGCCGAGGCCTATCTCGGCGAGAAGGTCGAGCAGGCGGTCATCACCGTCCCGGCCTACTTCAACGACGCCCAGCGCCAGGCGACCAAGGATGCCGGCCGCATTGCCGGCCTCGAGGTCCTGCGCATCATCAACGAGCCGACCGCGGCGGCGCTCGCCTACGGCATGGACAAGCGCAAGAGCGGCACCATCGCGGTCTACGACCTGGGCGGCGGCACGTTCGACGTGTCGATCCTGGAGATCGGCGATGGCGTGTTCGAGGTGAAGGCCACCAACGGCGATACCTTCCTCGGTGGCGAGGACTTCGACGTCCGCGTCATCGGCTATCTGGCCGACGAGTTCAAGAAGGAGCAGGGCATCGACCTGCGCAACGACAAGCTCGCCCTGCAGCGCCTGAAGGAAGCGGCGGAGAAGGCCAAGATCGAGCTCTCCAACTCCAAGGAGACCGAGATCAACCTGCCGTTCATCACCGCGGATGCGAGCGGGCCCAAGCATCTCGTGATCAAGCTCTCGCGCGCCAAGCTCGAGTCGCTGGTCGAGGATCTGGTGCAGCGTACGCTCGAGCCCTGCAAGGCCGCACTCAAGGATGCGAGCCTCCAGGCCGGCCAGATCGACGAAGTGATCCTGGTCGGCGGCATGACTCGCATGCCGAAGGTCATCGAGGTCGTAAAGCAGTTCTTCGGCAGGGAGCCGGCCCGCAACGTCAATCCCGACGAGGTCGTCGCGGTCGGCGCGGCCGTCCAGGCCGCCGTGCTGAAGGGCGAGGTCAAGGACGTCCTGCTGCTCGACGTGACGCCGCTGTCGCTCGGCATCGAGACGCTGGGTGGCGTGTTCACGCGCCTGATCGAGCGCAACACGACGATCCCGACCAAGAAGAGCCAGACCTTCTCGACGGCCGACGACAACCAGACCGCGGTGACCATCCGCGTGTTCCAGGGCGAGCGTGAGATCGCTTCCCAGAACAAGATGCTGGGCCAGTTCGACCTGGTGGGCATTCCGCCGGCGCCGCGGGGCATGCCTCAGGTCGAGGTCACGTTCGACATCGACGCCAACGGCATCGTGCAGGTCTCGGCCAAGGACAAGGCCACCAACAAGGAGCAGCAGATCCGCATTCAGGCTTCCGGCGGCCTCAGCGAGGCCGACATCCAGAAGATGGTGAAGGATGCCGAACTGCATGCCGAGGAAGACAAGAAGAAGCGCGAGCTGATCGACGCCCGCAACCAGGGCGAGGCGCTGGTCCATTCGACGACCAAGCACCTCGCGGAGTTCGGCGACAAGGTGAGCCCCACCGAGAAGGCCGCGATCGAGGGTGCGCTCGAGGCGCTGAAGACGGCGCTCGGGGCCGAGGATGTCGAGGCGATCAAGGCCAAGACCAACGACCTCGCCCAGGCCGCGATGAAGCTCGGCGAGGCGATGTACAAGGCCCAGCAGGCCGACGCGCAGGCGGGTGCGGCGGCAGGCGGCGATGCCGGCGGCGGCGCGGGCGAAGCGAAGGACGACAATGTCGTCGACGCCGAGTTCGAGGACGTCACCGACAAGAACAAGAAGACGGGTTCCGGCTGAGCCGGGCCGAAAAGCAAGAAAAGCCGGCCTCCCGCGCGAGCGGGAGGCCGATGTATGAGAGGCAAGTGGGGGCTGCGTAGAGCGTATGTCGCAAGACTATTACGAGCTGCTCGGAGTCAGCCGTACGGCGAGCGCCGACGACATCAAGAAGGCGTTCCGCAAACTCGCCATGCAGCACCATCCGGATCGCAACCCGGGCGACAAGGAATCCGAGAAGAAATTCAAGACCGTCAATCACGCCTACGACATCCTGAAGGATCCCGAGAAGCGCGCGGCCTATGACCGCTACGGCGCGGCGGCATTCGAGGGCGCCGCCGGCCCCGGCGGTCCGCAGGGCCAAGGCTTCGATTTCGGCTCGGTGTTCGGCGATATCTTCGACGAGATGTTCGGCGGCGGCGGCCGTGGCCGCGGCGGGCGGGCCGACACCCGGGGCCAGGACCTGCGGTTCAATCTCGAGATCACGCTGGAGCAGGCCTACGGCGGCACCGACGCAACGGTGCGGGTGCCTAGTTCCGTCTCCTGCGAGGTCTGCCACGGCAGCGGCGCGGAGGCCGGCTCCAAGCCGCAGACCTGCCCGACCTGCCAGGGACGCG
>MEMN01000189.1:14687-15535 GCA_001767945.1 Alphaproteobacteria bacterium RIFCSPHIGHO2_12_FULL_66_14
CCGGCCAGATCATCGACAAGCCGTGCCGAACCTGTGCCGGCCAGGGCCGCGTCCGCCGCGACAAGACGCTGAAGGTCAACATTCCGGCCGGTGTCGAGGACGGCACGCGCATCCGTCTCTCCGGCGAAGGCGAGGCCGGCTCCCGCGGCGGTCCGCCGGGTGATCTCTACGTCTTCCTGTCCGTGCGCCGCCACCAATTGTTCGAGCGCGAGGGCGCCGACATCCATTGCCGCGTGCCGATCTCGATGGTGCAGGCGACGCTGGGCGGCAACATCGAAGTGCCGACGCTCGACGGCAAGATGGCGCGGATCAACATCCCCGCCGGCGCCCAGGGCGGCCACCAGTTCCGCCTGCGCGCCAAGGGTATGCCGATCGTGCGCTCCACGCAGCGCGGCGACATGTACATCGAGATCAACGTCGAGACGCCGACCAACCTCACTGCCAAGCAGAAGGAACTGCTTAAGGAGTTCGAGAAGGCCGGCAAGACCAGCCCCGAATCCGAGGGCTTCTTCAGCAAGGTGAAGGAAATGTTCGGCGGCTGATGCCGAAGCTTCAGGCGTCTAGCAGCCGATCTTCCTCGCGACTTCGATGATCGAATTGCCGACGGCATCCCACTCGCCTTCGGCTTTCAGATCGCGCTTCTGCCCGGGGCCATGCTCGTTGGGGCGGATCACGAAGCCCGTCGACAGGCCGCACTTCTGCGCCGCCGCCAGGTCGCCGTTGTGGGCGGCCACCAGCATCACCTGGTGCGGCTTCAGGTACATGCTGTCGACCACGCCGAGATAGGCCTCTGGGTCGGGCTTGTAGTGATGGAAGGTCTCGCCCGAGAAGCAGTGATCCCACGGGAT
>MEMN01000190.1:0-367 GCA_001767945.1 Alphaproteobacteria bacterium RIFCSPHIGHO2_12_FULL_66_14
GCGCAGCTGGAGGCCAATGCCCGCGAGGAGACCCGGGAGGCGCGCGAGGCCCAGGAGGCCAAGGAGCGCGCGGCGCGCATCGAGAATGCGCCCAAGGCGATCGAGCGGGCGCTGCTCGACGGGCCCTCGCCGAAGCGGGCCCTGCCGCCGCAGCGCGGCTGGCGGCTGCGGGTGCGCTATCTCAACCAGGCGCGCCGTTGCACCACGCTGCGCGAGGCGGCGGCCCGGGTCGGCATCGACGAGAGCACGGCGCGGCGCTGGCGGATCAAGTATCCGAAGTTCGCCAAGCGCCTCGCCGCGATCGTCGAGGAGCGCCACCGGCAGAATGCCGATGACCTGAAGCTGCGGTCGGGCGAACCCCGGACGC
>MEMN01000190.1:545-5638 GCA_001767945.1 Alphaproteobacteria bacterium RIFCSPHIGHO2_12_FULL_66_14
TTCTCAGAAGGAGAGGGGTGCCAAGGGGATTCCCAAAACGCCCGCTTCTGCCGCGCATGAGGAGGATGCAGCTGCCGCGGAATACGCGAGCTGGATCAACGGCTTGGTGCCCGTTCCGGCGGACATCGCACCTCCCGAGGTCGTGGAGGTCGCGCGGTGCGATATCTTCTCCTCCCTCGCGCGCAGCGCGGGTCGTCGCTATGGCCTCGATGGCCATAGCGACCAGGTGCCCCCGCAGGGGGCGGAGGGGGTCGAAGAAGCGAGCGTCCCCCGCGAAGCGGAGGAGGAGAAGAAGTCCGGGGGACTATGCTAGAACGCGCCAAATCGTTCGGAGGAAATCATGGTCGCCAGCATCGGACATTTCATCGGCAACAAGCTCACGCCGGGCAAGAGCGGCCGCACCGGCGAAGTCACCAATCCGGCGACCGGCGAGGTGACGGCCAAGGTGGCTTTCGCGACCGCGGCCGAGGTCGACGCAGCCGTGGCGGTCGCCAGGAAGGCGCAGACGGCCTGGGCCGCGACGCCGCCGCTCCGCCGCCAGCGCGTGATGTTCAACCTGAAGGGCCTGGTCGAGAAGCGCACCGATGATCTCGCGCGGCTGATGTCGCTCGAGCACGGCAAGACCTTCGACGATGCCAAGGGCGAAGTGGGCCGCGGCCTCGAGGTGATCGAGTTCTCCTGCGGCATCGCCCATCACATGAAGGGCGACTTCACCGAGCAGGTCGCCTCCGACATGGATTCGTGGTCGATCCGCCAGCCGCTGGGCGTGGTGGCGGGCATCACGCCGTTCAACTTCCCGATCATGATCCCGTGCTGGATGGGCGCCATGGCGGTGGCCTGCGGCAATGCCTTCATCCTGAAGCCGTCGGAGAAGGATCCCTCGGCGCCGATGCTGCTGGCCGAGCTGTTCGCCGAGGCCGGCGCGCCTCCCGGCATCTTCCAGGTGGTGAACGGCGACAAGGCGGCGGTCGATGCGCTGCTCGTGCATCCTGACGTGCCGGCGATCTCGTTTGTCGGCTCGACCGCGATCGGCCAGTACGTCTATCACACCGGGACGCAGCAGAATAAGCGCGTGCAGGCGCTGTGCGGCGCCAAGAACCACATGGTGGTCATGCCCGACGCCGACCTCGACCAGGTGACCGATGCGCTGATCGGCGCGGGCTACGGTGCGGCCGGCGAGCGCTGCATGGCGATCTCGGTCGCGGTCGCGGTGGGCGATGTCGGCGACAAATTGATGGCCAAGCTCGCGCCGCGCGTTCAGGCGCTCAAGGTCGGGCCGGGCCTCGACCCGCAGTCGGAGATGGGCCCGCTGGTGACGCGCCAGCACCGCGACAAGGTCATGGGTTACGTCAACAAGGGCGTCAAGGAAGGCGCCAAGCTGGTGGTCGACGGCCGCGGGCTGAAGCTGCAGGGCTACGAGAACGGCAACTTCATGGGTGGCTGCCTGTTCGACAACGTGAAGCCCGACATGACGATCTACAAGGACGAGATCTTCGGGCCGGTGCTCTCGGTGGTACGCTCCAAGAGCTTCGACGAGGCGATCGGGCTGGTGAACGACCACGCCTACGGCAACGGCACGGCGATCTTCACCCGCGACGGCGACGCCGCGCGAGCCTTTGCGAGCGGCGTCAGGATCGGCATGGTCGGCATCAACGTGCCGATCCCGGTGCCGGTGGCCTACCACAGCTTCGGTGGCTGGAAGGCCTCGATCTTCGGCGACCACGGCATCTACGGCATGGAGGGCGTGCGCTTCTACACCCGGCTCAAGACGATCACCGCGCGCTGGCCGACCGGCATCCGCTCCGGCGCGGAGTTTGCATTCAAGGCCCGTAGCTAGGAGCGACCAGATAGCGACGAACATGGCCGAACCCTTCCCTCTCGAACCCTCGCTGTGGGCCGCGACGGCGCCCGCTGCCGCCACAACACCCGCGCTCCGGGAGTCCGTCACGGCGGACGTCTGCATCGTGGGCGCGGGCTACGCTGGCCTGTCGACGGCGCTGCATCTGGCCGAGCGCGGCATCAAGGCGGTGGTGCTCGAGGCGAAGGAGCCGGGCTTCGGCGGCTCGGGCCGCAACGGCGGCCAGGTGATCCCGGGACTGAAGTTCGATCCCGACGAGCTCGAGGCCATGTACGGATCTGAGCGGGGACCGCGCCTCATCGACTTCGTCGGCCGCACCGCCGATATCGTCTGGGAGCTGATCGACAAGCACAGGATGGACGTTCCCAACACGCGCAACGGCTGGATCCAGAGCGCCATCTCGGCCAAGGCGGTCGGGCCGATCGAGGCGCGCGCCGCGCAATGGCAGAAGCGCGGCGCCCCGGTCGAGGTCCTCGGCAAGGATGAGACGGCGCGGCACGTCGGCCACGATCAGTACCTCGCCTCCTGGATCGATCGCCGCGGCGGCGTGGTGCAGCCGCTCGCCTATGCACGGGGCCTCGCCCGCGCGGCGCTGACGGCGGGCGCGTCGGTCCACGGCAACACGCCGGCCACCAACCTGGTGCGCGAGAACGGCAAATGGATCGTCGGCACCGCGCAAGGTGCCACCGTCACGGCGGACCGCGTGGTGTTGGCGACCAACGGCTACACCGGCGATCTCTGGCCGCATCTGCGCCAGACCATCATCGCCGCCAATTCCTTCCAGGTCGCGACCAGGCCTCTGTCGGACAATATCCTGAAGTCGATCCTGCCCGGCGGCCAGTCGACCTCCGATTCGCGCCGCATCGGTCTCTACTACCGCCTCGACCACACCGGCCGCTTCCTGCTGGGCGGCCGCGGGACGATGCGCGAGCCCCGGGCCGTCGAGGACTGGGCCCACATCGAGACGATGATGGAGAAGATGTTCCCGCAGCTGAAAGGCGCCGGCATCGACTTCCGCTGGGGCGGCCGCGTGGCGCTGACGCGTGATCACCTGCCCCATCTGCGCCAGACCATCATCGCCGCCAATTCCTTCCAGGTCGCGACCAGGCCTCTGTCGGACAATATCCTGAAGTCGATCCTGCCCGGCGGCCAGTCGACCTCCGATTCGCGCCGCATCGGTCTCTACTACCGCCTCGACCACACCGGCCGCTTCCTGCTGGGCGGCCGCGGGACGATGCGCGAGCCCCGGGCCGTCGAGGACTGGGCCCACATCGAGACGATGATGGAGAAGATGTTCCCGCAGCTGAAAGGCGCCGGCATCGACTTCCGCTGGGGCGGCCGCGTGGCGCTGACGCGTGATCACCTGCCCCATCTGCACGAACCCGCCCCCGGCCTGCTGATCGACATCGGCTGCATGGGGCGCGGCGTGGCGCTGCAGTCGGCGATGGGCAAGGCGATGGCGGCCTATATCGCTTCGGGCGACCCGATGGCGCTGCCGCTGCCGCCGGACAAAGTGAGGCCGCTGCCGTTTCACGGCCTGAACAAGCTCTACTTCCAGGCTTTCGTCACCTGGTATCGCTTCCTCGACCGGCGCGACGCCAGGTCCGTGTAAGGCGCGCAATTGAAGAGCCCTCTTCCATGGTTCGGCCTTGCGCTCGCCGCGGTGCTCTGCGGCAGTTGCGCAGTGATCACGCCGCTCGGCGTCGCCGCCTCGATGGCGACGTCGGCCGGCACCCACTACGCCATGAACACCTGGTTCAGCGAGGACAAGCTCAGGCGCGACGCGCGCGCGGCCTGGGAGCGCGCCCCGCCCTGCGCCAGCATGAGCCACGGCGTGCAGAACGGCCGCGCCGTCACGCTGGTGCGCGACACGGCCTGGTTCAGCTTCTACGAGTTCGGCGACGGCCGCCGCCTCACCCCGTCGCCCGGCCAGGGGCTGGTGATGGTCGACTACGAGATCACCAACCGCAGCAGTGTCGACATCATCGTGACGCCGCGCCGGCTCACGGTGACGAACGCGGAGGGCCAGCTGTTCAACGAGAAGTTGGGTGTCGGCGGCATCCAGACCGACGAGACGACGCCCGACGAGGGCGCGATCCTGCCGGCCGGGCAATCGTGGATCATGGTGTCGGTGTTCGACGTGCCGCCCGGCGACTACGCGCTGATGGTGCCGAACGGCCGCACCGAGGCCGATCCCGAGCCGACCTGGGTCGACGGCTGCCGCATTCCGCCACCGAACGAGGGGCGCGGCTAGCGGCCCCGGCTGTCCTCGATCACCATCTGCGCGGCCTTGTCGGCGATCATGATGGTGGGGGTGTTGGTGTTGCCCGAGGTGATGGTGGGCATCACCGAGGCGTCGACCACGCGCAGGCCTTCCAGGCCGAAGACCCGGAGCCGCGCGTCGACCACGGCGGTCGGGTCGGACGGCAGGCCCATCTTGGCCGTGCCGATCGGGTGGAAGATGGTGGTGCCGATGTCGCCGGCGGCATTTGCAAGCGAGACCTCGTCGTCGCCGACGCCTGCGCCGGGCAGGTACTCTTCCGGCCGGTAGGGTTCCAGCGCCGGCTGCTTCATCAGGCGGCGCGTGACGCGGATCGCATCGGCCGCGACGCGCCGGTCCTCGGGTGTCGAGAGATAGTTGGGGGCGATGACGGGCTTGTCGGCGGGATCGGCGGAGCGCAGCCGGATCGTGCCGCGCGAAGTCGGCCTGAGGTTGCAGGCGCTCACCGTGATGGCCGGGAAGCGGTGCAAGGGCTCGCCGAACTTGTCGAGGGAGAGCGGCTGGACATGGAACTCGATGTTGGCCCGCTCGTGGTCGGAGGAGGACATGGTGAAGATGCCGAGCTGCGACGGCGCCATGGTGAGCGGGCCGGTCTGGAACAGCGCGTACTGCAGGCCCATCAGGGCGCGGCCAAGCAGCGAATGATAGGTCGTGTTCAAGGTCTTCGCGCCCGACACCTTGAAGATGGCGCGCTGCTGCAGATGGTCCTGCAGGTTGCGGCCGACGCCCTGGCGGTCGAGCACGGTCGCGATGCCGTGCTCGCCGAGCCACTCGGTCGGGCCGACGCCGGAGAGCTGCAGGATCTGCGGCGAGCCCACGGCGCCCGCCGACAGGATCACCTCGCCTCTGGCCCGCGCCTCGACGGTCCGGCCGTTCTGGCGGAAGCGCACGCCGACGGCACGCTTGCCCTCGAACAGCACCTTCTCGACCAGCACGCCGGTCTCGAGGCGCAGG
>MEMN01000191.1:0-9478 GCA_001767945.1 Alphaproteobacteria bacterium RIFCSPHIGHO2_12_FULL_66_14
CGCATCGACATGGAGCAGTTCGTCGAAATGGTGGCCTCGAGCGCGCCCAGCGTCGGACATTGCAACACCATGGGTACGGCGCTCTCCATGAACAGCATGGCCGAAGCGCTCGGCATGTCGCTCACCGGCTGCGCGGCCATTCCCGGGCCCTACCGCGAGCGCGGCCAGATCGCCTACGAGACCGGCAAGCGCATCGTCGACATGGTGTGGGAAGACCTGAAGCCGTCGGACGTGCTCACCCGCAAGGCGTTCGAAAACGCCATTGTTGCAGCCAGTGCGCTCGGCGCCTCGACCAATTGCCCACCGCACATCAACGCGATTGCCCGTCACATCGGCGTGAAGCTGGTCAATGAGGATTGGGACAGGATCGGCTACGATATCCCGTTGCTGGTGAATTGCATGCCCGCCGGCAAGTATCTCGGCGAAGCATTCCACCGCGCAGGCGGCGTGCCGACGGTGATGGCCGAACTCCTGGCCAAAAAGAAAATCCATGGCGATGCGCTGACCGTTACGGGCAAGACCATGGCGCGGAACCTCGAGGGCGCGACGCCAGCCGATGGCGACGTGATCAAGACCTACGACAAGCCGATGCTCAACACGGCGGGATTCGCCGTGCTGACCGGCAACCTGTTCGACTCGGCGATCATGAAGACTTCGGTCATTTCGCCCGAGTTCCGCAAGAAGTACCTCGAACGCAAGGGCGACAAGAATGCCTTCGAAGGCACGGCGATCGTGTTCGAGGGGCCGGAGGATTACCATCACCGGATCAACGATCCGAAGCTGCCGATCGACGAGAACAGCATCCTGTTCATCCGCAACGCCGGACCGGTGGGTTACCCGGGGGCGGCCGAAGTGGTGAACATGTTGCCGCCCGACCGGTTGGTGAAAGGTGGCGTGCTGTTGCTGCCCTGCGTCGGTGATGGCCGGCAAAGCGGCACGTCGGCCAGCCCGTCGATCCTGAATGCCTCGCCGGAAGCCGCCGTCGGCGGTGGCCTGGCTTTGCTCAAGACCGGCGACAGGGTTCGAGTCGACATCGGCAAGCGGACCGCCAACATCATGATCTCGGCCGCCGAACTCGCCAAGCGCAAGGCCGCATGGAAACCCAATATCACGGAGAGCCAGACACCCTGGCAGGAATTGCAGCGCAAGTTCGTGGGCCAACTGGCCAGCGGCGCCTGCCTCGACTTCGCGGTCAACTACCAGAAGATCGTCGAGACGAAGGGCGTGCCACGGCACTCCCATTGATCCGGCGGTTCAGCGGAACAGGCGCTGTTCGACCGTGATGGGCAGGTCGGCCCGGTGAATCAGGATGATGGCCCAAGGCGACGTGGGCTGTCCTATCGGGCGGCTGGGTGCGGGGGGCAAGCTGGCGGCGCCGCCGCTGCCGGAGGCTGCAAAGCCCGCGCTGCCCGGGCCGGCCGGTCCAAGCGTCGTGCCGGCGCCGCCGAGGGACGGGCCGCTGGCTACCGGCCTGGGCGCGGTGCGCTGCGCCAACATGATCTCGGGCGGCATCCGTTCCTCGAAGACGATCACGATGCGGTCGCGCCGGCGGCTGGTCGACAGAACATTGACGGCATACCCCTCGCCGCCGCGGCGGCCGAGGAAAATCCCGACCGCATTCATGCGGCCCTGTTCGAACATGTCAGGGGCGGGGAGGCCGACCCGTCCCCATAGGGCGCGCCATTCGGCCTGAGTGCCGGCCACGACCTGCTCAGGCTGGCGGATTGTCGCCGTGGTACCGCGCCAGTGGCGGGCTTCGACGGACTGCGCCAGCACACCGCTGCCCATCGCCAGCGCCAGCGCCAAGCCCACGGCCAGAATGCCGGCAGGCACGAAGCGCCGATAGGCGACGGCCGTGGATGTCCGGGAGACCGGCTTACTGCTCAACCACACGGCAAGATCTCACAGGAACCCGAAACTGGAGAAAGAGGAGGAAGCAAATAGCCCCGACACTTTGGCTCAATTGCGGCCATGGCGGGTTGCCGGGGGTGGTCCTTCGTATCAATCGTCTCGGCATGTTGCATTCGTGCAACACATCGACTGAACCCACACCCGACCTGGCGTATGGTTGGCTGGGGCGGAGAGGAATTCGGCGATGACGACAAGAATGGACGACCGGTCGGTGGCGCAACGCGTGCTCGATCACATCGCCAATCGGACAACTGACGTCGGCCAGAGCGTCTGGCGGGAGCCGGTCGCGAACTATCGGTCGGAGGCGCGTCTCGTGGCCGAGATCGAGAAGGTTCTCAAGCGCTCGCCGACGCCGTTCTGTCCCTCGGCGGCGCTGCCCGAGGCCGGCTCCTATGTCGCGCGCGAAGCCGCCGGGACGCCGCTCGTCGTCGTCCGTGGCACCGACGGAAAGGTTCGCGCCTTTCGCAATGCCTGCCGGCATCGCGGCATGCAGGTCGCCGGCGGCTCGGGTTGCAGTAAGGCGTTCGTCTGCCGCTACCACGGCTGGACCTACAATCTCGAGGGCAGGTTACGGCACATTCCGCATGAAGATGGCTTCCCCGGTTTCGACAAGGAGGCCCATCCTCTGGTTCCCGTCACTGCGCGGGAGCACCTGGGCCTCGTCTTCGTCACGCAGAGCGAGTCATTGCCTGGCGACGAATCACTGGATCAACTGGACGAGCTGATCGGCCCGGATCAGCGCGTCTTCGCGACCGCCGAGCGCGACTTCGAGGTCAACTGGAAGATCCTGCTCGAGAGCTTCATCGAGGGCTATCACATCAAGTCGACCCACCCCGAGAGTTTCCTCCCCTATGGATTCGACAATCTCAACGTCATCGACCTGTTTGGCCGCAACAGCCGCGTGACCTATCCGTTCCAGCGCATCAAGAAGCTGGCCAAGATCCCGCCCCAAAAGCGCCGGGTGGAAGGGCTGCTGACCTATGTCTACCAGCTGTTTCCGAACGTGCTGATCACGGTGCTATCGCGTCACACCAATGTCGTGATCCTCGAGCCGCTGGCAATCGACCGTACCCGGCAGATTACCTACACGCTGACCAACGGCGGCGGCGGCGACGATCCCGCGGCACTGGCTGAAGCCAGGCGGGACGCCGAGTTCGTCGGCACGACCGGAGCGGCCGAGGACCGCGCGGTGGTGCAGGCGATCCAGCGCGGCCTCGGCAGCGGCGCCAACGAGGCCTTCACCTTCGGCAAGTTCGAGAGCGCCATCGTCCATTTCCATCAGACCCTGACGGCGGCCCTAGAACGTTCCTAGTCGGGGGGCCTAGCTGCGCTTGGCCCTGTCGGTGGCGTTGGTCGACTGGATCTGCTCGCGGATGCGGCGCCAGTCGTCCTCGCTGTAGGCCATCATGTTGGAGAAGGTGCCATTGCCCATGATGCCCATGGCGCCGTCGATCGCGATCACCTCGCCGTTGATGTACTCGACCTCCTCGCTCATCAGGAAGGCCGCCATGTTGGCGAGTTCGTGGGGCCGGCCGACGCGGCCCATCGGGTTGCGCGTGTTGTACCGATTGTCGTCACCTTCCTTCAGCGGATTGAGCCGGGCCCAGGCGCCTTCGGTCGGGAAGGGGCCGGGGGCGATGGCATTGAGGCGGATGCCGTGACGCGCCCATTCGACGGCCAGGCTCTGCGTCATCACCGCGACGCCCGCCTTGGACATGGCCGAGGGCACCACGAAGGGACTGCCGGTCCATACCCAGGTCGTCAGGATGCTCAGCACGCTCGCCTTGCGCTTCTCGGCGATCCAACGCTTGCCGCAGGCGTTGGTCATGTAGAACGTGCCGTGCAGCACGATGTTGGCGATCGCGTCGAAGGCGCGGGGGCTGAGATCCTTGGTCTGGGAAATGAAATTGCCGGCGGCGTTGTTGACCAGGCCGTCGAGCGGTCCGGTAGCCCAGATGCGTTCGATCATCTCCTCGACAGCGGTGGCGACCCGGATATCGACGGCGTGGGTATCGACCCGGCGGCCGGGATATTTGGCCATGACCTGCTTGGCCGTCTCTTCCAGGACGCCGCCGCGCCGGCCGCAGATCACGCAATCGGCGCCCAGTTCGACGAACTTTTCCATCATCATCCGGCCGAGGCCCGTCCCACCGCCGGTGACGAGGAAGCGCTTTCCCTTGAACAGATCGGCTTTGAACATCGGACGATGTCTCCTTGTTGCACTGGTCCTGTCGTCTAACTGGACCCGGGGACCGGCCACAAGGACTGTTGCGTCCGCCCACCGGAATGATAGGATTTCCGCATAACAACACGGGATCGTTGAATGACGACCCACCAGGGGGAAACGAGCGGGGACGCGGGTACTGTTGAGCTGCGTGGTAAAGTAAAGTGGTTCAACGCTGTCAAAGGCTACGGATTTCTGGCCCTCGACATCGACAATAGCGACGCGTTCTTGCATGTGACGACACTTCGGCAAGCCGGGCATGAGGATCTCAAGCCCGGGGCGACCGTCGTCTGCGCCGGCGTGCGCGGCCCCAAGGGCTGGCAGGTCATGAAGGTGCTCGATGTCGATTTGTCGACCGCAGTCGCTGTTACACCCAAGCCGCCACCAATTCCGGATGGCGTCGCGATGGGCGAATAC
Source organism: Alphaproteobacteria bacterium RIFCSPHIGHO2_12_FULL_66_14 (assembly GCA_001767945.1). Classification (GTDB taxonomy): domain Bacteria; phylum Pseudomonadota; class Alphaproteobacteria; order Reyranellales; family Reyranellaceae; genus Reyranella. The sequence continues at coordinate 4,553 of MEMN01000191.1, forward strand.
ATCGTCGCCCTGGTCAAATGGTACAATAACGAACGCGGCTATGGCTTCGTCACCCGCGAGGCCGCCGACGGCGACATCTTCATCCACGCCGCGGTGTTGCGTCGGCACGGCATGGACGCCCTGGCGCCCGGCCAGAAAGTCATGATCCGCGTCGCCGAAGGGCAGAAAGGCCTTCAGGTCATCGAGATCCGGGCGGCCTGAACCGGGTTCACTTCATGTCGCGCAAATAGGTGTCGGGTGCCGGCGCCTGCTTGATCAGGCCACGCTTCACCAGGAATGCCGCGAACGTCTCGTATCGCGCCCGGTCGAGGGCCGTGGGATTGTCGGCCAGCAATGGCAGCGTATCCTTCCAGGCGAGCTTGTTCAGATCGCTGTCCAGTTCCTTGCCGGATTTGGAGAAGATTCCCCAGGCTTCAGCCGGATTGGCTTTCAGCCATGCCGTCGACTCGGCGATCGCGGCCAGCAGCTTCCTCGTTCTGGCAACATCGATGGTCTCGCGCTTGGCCACCAGGATCAGCTCGTCGTAGGTCGGCACACCGTTCTTCTCGACCAGCCAGATACGGCCCTTGGCCTTGTTCAATTCGAGATCGTTGAGCTCGAAGTTGCGAAAGGCACCGATCACGCCGTCGACCTGCTTGCTCATCAACGCCGTGGTCAGTGCGAAATTGACGTTGATCAGCGTCACGTCCTTGAGCGTGAGGCCGGCGCTTTCGAGCATTGCGCCCAGCAGCGCCTCGTCGAAGCCCGCGATCGAATAGCCGATCTTGCGGCCTTTGAAGTCGGCCAGGGTCTTCACCGGGCCATCCTCCAGCGCCACCAGCGAATTGAGCGGCTGGGCGACGAGGACGCCGACGCGCACCAGCGGCAGGCCTTCCGCCACGAGCATCTGTAGGGTCGGTTGATACGACACGGCATAGTCGGCCTGGCCCGCGGCCACCAGTTTGGGCGGTGCATTGGGATCGGCCGGCGCGATCAGTTCGACGTCGAGCCCGTGCTTGGCGAAGACGCCGCGCTGCTTGGCCACGACCAGCGCGGCATGATCGGGATTGACGAACCAGTCGAGCAGCAGGCGGACCTTGTCCTGTGCCGCAACGGGCAGGGCCATGCAGGCAAGAGTCAGGGCCAGGATGGCGCGAAGCAGGATGCGCATGGTCATTCTCCTTGAGACGATTGCCAGGGAACCAGTCGGCGGGCGACCCGATCGGTCGCGTGGTAGAGCGCGAGACCGAGCAGGCAGAGCAGAAAGAGCGCGGCGAAGGCGAGCGGTGTCTGGCCGCGCGCCAGCGACTGGGTCATCAGATAGCCGAGGCCGGCGCTGGCGCCGACCCATTCACCGATCACCGCGCCGATCGGCGCCACCGCTGCGGCGATGCGCGCGCCGGAGGCGAAGGCGGGCAGGGCGGCGGGCAGACGGATCTGCAGCAGCACCGCATGGGGGCGGGCGTCCATCGTCTGTGCGAGGTCGAGCCAGCCCGGGTCGGTACGGCGCAGCCCGTCATAGAGGGTGCTGACGACGGGGAAGAAGATCACCAGCGCCGCCATCGCAACCTTGGAGGCCATGCCGTAGCCCAGCCACAGCACCAGCAGCGGCGCGATGGCGATCACCGGAATGGCCTGGGAAACGATGACCAGCGGCAGCGCCCAGCGCCGCCATCCGGCCGAAGCGGCGAACACCACGGCCAGTGTCGCGCCGAGGATCAGCCCGAGCGCAAGACCCAGCATCATCTCGGCCGCCGTCCACACCCCCTGTTCCATCAGGAGGTCGAAGCGCTCGACCAGCACCACGGCGACACGCGATGGCGGGGGCAGAATGTAGACCGGCACGCCGGTGGCCCAGGCAAGCGCCTCCCAGGCGAGAAGCAAGCCGATGGCGGTGATCAACGGCCTCACGGGGTACTTCCCGGGGTACTCCGCAGCTCGGCGATCAGGCGGCCCTGCAAGCCGAGCAGCGCCGGGTCGGCAGGATCTCGCGGTACCGGTCCCGGAGGCTCGATCGCCGGACCGACGCTGAAGGGCGCTCCCGACAGGACGCGAAGCTGATGGCCGATCCGCAAGGCCTCCAGTGGGTCGTGCGTCACCAGGATTACCGTGCGGCCGTCGAGCAGACGCGCGGCGAGGTCCTGCAACTCCAGCCTCGTCACCGCGTCGAGATGGGCAAACGGCTCGTCCATCAGGACGACGGGCCGGTCCTCGCAGAGCGTGCGCGCGAGCGCCGCGCGCTGGCGCATGCCGGCCGACAGCATCTCCGGGCGGTCGCCCAGCCGCTGGCCGAGCCCCACTTCGGCGAGTAGGCGGCGCGCCCTCGGCTCGGCGGCCCGGCGCGCGAGCGCGTCACCGCGCAGGCGATAGCCCAGCAGGACATTGTCGAGGAGGTCGAGCCACGGCAGCAGCAGGTCGCGCTGCGCCATGTAGGCGATCGGTTGCGCCCGCTCGGTCCCGGGCAGAAGACCGGCCAGCCAGCGCAGCAGTGAGGTCTTGCCCACCCCGCTGCGCCCAAGCAGGCACGTCGTTCGACCGCCGGGAAACTCCAGCGTGAGATCGGCCGTCACGACGCGATCGCCAAAGGCGATGCGCGCGCCACGCACGGAGAGGGAAGGAGAAGCCACCACGAAAGTCACCAGTCCCTACGCCGGCATTAACCGGATCAGGTTCCCGGGGTCGTTCTTGCGAACCTCTCAGCCGCGACGCGGCTCCCCCCGATGATTGGCCGGCACTATGGGAAGCCCTCCGCCGTCACGCAAGTGTCTTGAGTTTGACGAAATCGGTCCGCAGGCTCTATCTCATGAGCATGGCTTTCGCAGGGTTTCATCGGCGGCTCGGCCGTCGCGTCTTTTTCGCAGCTCCCTTCGCCCTGGCGACCGGGGCGGCGCTAGGGCAGGGCACGGACGTCAAGTTCAAGCGCTCGTCGCTGGTCATCGAGACCGGCGGGCGCCAGCTCACGTTCGAGGTCGACCTCGCGACGAACGACGCCGAACGCTCGCACGGCCTGATGTTTCGCAAGAGTCTCGGCCCCTACGAAGGCATGCTGTTCGACTTCCACCAGGAGCAGCCCGTCACCTTCTGGATGAAGAACACCCTGATCCCGCTCGACATGATCTTCATCGCCGCCGACGGCACCATCCGGCACATCCATTCCAACGCCGTGCCACTGTCGACCGACACCATCCCCAGCAAGTTTCCGGTGCGCGGCGTGCTCGAGATCAACGGTGGCAACGCCAAGCTGCTGGGCCTCAAGCCCGGCGACAAGGTCAAACACCCGATCTTCGGCAACGCCTGAACTTCTGCTTCATCGCTTCAGCGCGCAGGTCATGCCGTCGCCCGTCGCAAACAGGACGAGGTCGACGCGCTCGTCGGTCCTGAGCTTGGCGTTGAGTGCGCGGATCGCCACCGTGTCGGTGTCGACATCGGCCAGGTTGGCGACCGATCCGCCCCACAGCACGTTGTCGATCAGCACCAGCCCGCCGCGGCGCACGAGCTTCAGGCAGCGCTCGTAGTAGGCGTCGTAGTCTTCCTTGTTGGCGTCGATGAAGGCGAGATCGAGCTGGCCGGCGAGGCCTTGGGCCAGCAGCCAGTCGAGCGTACCCAGCGCCGGTCCGATGGTGAGCTCGATGCGGCCGTCGAGGCCGGCCTCCTTCCAGGCGCGCCGCGCGACGTTGGTCCAGGCTTCGCTCACGTCGCAGCACCAGAGCCTGCCGTCCGGGGGCAGTGCTTCGGCGAGGCAGAGCGAGGAGTAGCCGGTGAAGGTGCCGACCTCGACGGCGCGCCGGGTGCCGATCGCACGCGCCAGCAAACCGAGTTGCTGGCCCTGGTGGGCCGAGATCTGCATCCCGGCCTGCGGCAGCCGGGCGGTGTCCTCGCGCAGCCGGCGCTTCACGGGGCTTTCGCGCAGCCAGTTGTCGTCGACATAGTCGGCCAGCGCGCCGTCGATTTTTGCCCAGCTCTTCATGCTCTCTCCTGTTGGCTCCTCTGATTACCCCGCAGGTCATCGCCTTGGCGGATGCAGCGCGCCATGTTGGGCGCATGAGCACCCTGAACGCCTTCGTCGAAAAATACATCTCCATCTGGAACGAGCCCGATGGCCCTACGCGCCGCCAACGCGTTCGCGAACTGTGGGTTGAGGATGCGCATCACCTCGCGAAGACACTCGAGGCAGTCGGCCATGACGGCATCGAGAGCCGCGTGGCCACCGCCTACGACAAGTGGGTGAAGGAGAAGGGCTGCGTCTTCCGCCTGCGTGACGGGGTCGACGGCCACCACGGCACGATCAAGCTGCGCTGGGAAATGCTGCCTGCGGCCGGCGGCGACGTGGTCTCGGTGGGCTTCGATTTCCTGGTGCTGGCCGACGACGGCCGCATCCGGACCGGCTACCAGTTCATCGAGGCCTAGTTCGCCAATCCTAGTGCGGGCGGAAGGCGTACTTCTTCAGCTCGTCGAGCGACACGACGCGCAAGGTCGCCGCGTGCGTGGCCTCGAGGACGACCTGGGGGGCGGCGTCGCCATCGAGCGCCTCCTTCCAGCGGGCGGCGCACAGGCACCAGCGGTCGCCCGGTTTCAAGCCGGGAAAGCCATATTGCGGCAGGGCGGTGCTAAGGTCGTTGCCATGGGCCTTGGAGAAGGCCAGGAACGCCTCCGTCGTCACGACGCAGACCGTGTGCAGGCCCATGTCCTCGGCACCGGTGTTGCAGCAGCCGTCGCGGTAGAAGCCGGTCACGGGCTGGATGGAGCAGGGCTGCAGCGTGCCGCCCAGGACATTGACCGAAGGCGCCCGGCCGGGGCGGCCTTCCTCGGGGGTTTGATCGAACATGGGCCGAGTGTAGCACCCGGAATTTGCGCTTTCGAGGGACCTCCGCCGCTGGTAGAAGTCCCCGGCCTGCAAGTCCTTGCGGCGGGGCGTAGCGCAGTCTGGTAGCGCGTCTGCCTTGGGCG
>MEMN01000191.1:9503-14657 GCA_001767945.1 Alphaproteobacteria bacterium RIFCSPHIGHO2_12_FULL_66_14
CCGCCCCGACCACGGCCCCGCCAGTGGAGTGTTGGAGTTCATGAAGGTTCGCATCTTCAAGCCGGCCAAGACGGCCATGCAGTCCGGAATGCGCAACACCCACGAGTGGGTGCTCGAGCCCGAGCCATCGCCCAAGCAGGTCGATCCTCTGATGGGCTGGACCAGCTCGCGCTACACCATGGAGCAGGTGCAGCTGCATTTCGCGACGCTCGAGGAAGCCAAGGCCCACGCCGAGAAGAACGGCTGGCAGTATACGATCGAGATGCCCCATGCGCGGCCGGTCAGACCCAAGGCCTATGCCGACAATTTCGCCTACACCCGCGTCGGCCGCTGGACGCATTGACGGCAAAGCCGTCGCTGGCGTGCTATTCTGATATTTCGGGCCCGTAGCTCAGGGGATAGAGCACCTGCCTTCTAAGCTGGTGGTCGCTGGTTCGAATCCAGCCGGGCTCGCCATCTACCGACTGTCCAGACCGAGGACGGGCGCCATGCAATTGCGGTCCCGGCGCGTTCACGCGACCGTGGCGCGTTGTGAGGAGACCCGACGTCCGATGTCCGGCATAGCTGCCCCAGTCGGCAAAGCCTCATGCCGACCTGTTCCAACGAGAAAGGAGCTCTCCATGAAGCGCATCGTGGCCGCAGTTCTGTCGCTGTTCATTCTGGTTTCAGGGTCCGCCTGGGCGGCCGACGGATTGGTCGCCGTCAAGAGCCCGCTGGCCGCCAAGGAGACCATGGATCGTTTCGAGGCGATCGCGAAGCAGCGCGGGCTCGTGATCTTCGCCCGCGTCGATCATGCCGCCGGCGCGGCCAAGGTCGGGAAGAGCTTGCGGCCGACCGAGGTGCTGATCTTCGGCAATCCGCAAGGCGGCACGCCCTTCATGGAGTGCGCGCAGTCCGTCGGCATCGACCTGCCGCTGAAGGTGCTCGTCTGGCAGGACGCCGCCGGCCAGGTTTGGCTCGGTTACAACGACCTGGCTTTCATCGCCCGGCGCCATGGCGCAAGCCAGTGCCCGGCGGTGGAGACGCTGGGCAAGGCATTGGCCGGGCTGGCACAGACCGCCATCACGCCTTGATTGACGACGCGACTAGGTCCGCGCCCCGGCGAGGCTGACCGTCGCCACGCCGGCGCCGACCAACAGGCCGCCGCCCACCTTGTGGACGACGCTGATCGCCCGGGGATTGCCGACGAATCGGCGCGCCTTCGAGGCCACCAGCGCGTAGCCGAAGGCGTTGGCGAAGGCGAGGACCAGGAAGGTCGTTTCGAACACCAGCATCTGGGTCAGGAAGTCGGCGGCGGGGTCGAGGAAGGCGGGCAGGAACGCGACGAAGAAGGTGATGCTCTTGGGGTTGAGCGCCGTCACCAGCCAGGCGTGGCCGAGCATCCTGGCGGCCGAAACCGCGTCGGTGCGCGGCGCGGCCTCCAGCGTGTCGCCGGCCCGCCAGAGTTTTATGCCGAGATAGACCAGATAGGCCGCACCCACCCACTTCAGGGCCGTGAACAGGGTGGCCGAGGTGGCGAGGAGGGCGCCCAATCCCAGCATGGAAAGCGTCATGGCGGTGAAGTCGCCTAGGGCGACGCCGACGGCCATGGGCAGGGCGGTCCGCCAGCCCTGGCCCAGGGCATAGGAGACCACCAGCAGCACCGTCGGCCCCGGGATGACCAGCAAGACGGCCGACGCGGCCGCGAACGCGGCCCAGGCTTCGAATGACATTTCCTGCTTCCTCCTGTTCGCACCATCACAACAGAGCCACAGGAGCAGGGGTGGAGTCAGCCAGATTTCCGCCTCTTTCCAGCGTCAAGATTCCAGGTGCATTATCTTGCTGGAGGCAAAATGGCTCGTCCCAAGGCCCAGCCCTACCATCACGGCCAGCTCCGAGAGGCCCTGGCGACGTCCGGCCGGGCACTGCTGGAGGAGAAAGGCATCCGCGGCTTCACCCTGCGCGAATGCGCCCGGCGGGCCGGCGTTTCCCATGCCGCCCCGGCCTATCATTTTGCCTCGATCGACGACCTTCTGGCCGAACTGGCGGCCCGGGGCTTCCAGGAGCTCGGATCCGCCATGACGGCCGAAGCGGACCGGGCTGAAGGCGGCGCAACCGGCCGGCTGGTCGCCCAAGGTGTGGGCTACATGGCGTTCGCCGCCGGCAACCCGGCCCTGTTCCAACTGATGTTCAGCCGCGAGGCCAACCGGCTTGAAACGCCGACCCTGGCAGCGGCGGCCGAGGCCGTCCGCAAGCTGCAGGCCGCCGCCGTCGAGGCGGTCATCCCGCATGCCTCCGGCGAGATCAAGCAGCGCATGGCCGACTTCGCCGGCGCCTCCGTGCATGGCTTCATCAGCCTGCTGCTCGAAGGCGAGATCGGCGGCAAGGATTCCTCGCGGGCGCTGAAAGTCCGCGGACTGTCCCTGCTGTCGGCGATGGCGGAGACCGTCGTCCGCGTCGGCGGCTAGAGCGGGATCCGGAACAGCAGCGTCTCGCCGCCGCCATGCGCGGCGCCCTTGGTGAAGCGTTCGACCAGATAGCCACCATTGGCCGTGATGACCTTCTGCGAGGGCAGGTTGTCTGGGTCGGTGGTGAGGTCGATGTGCGCGAGGCCGAGCTTGCGCACCTCCGGCAGCATCAACGCCAGCGCTTGCGTGGCGTAGCCCCGCCGTTGCTTCCACGGCACCACGGCATAGCCGAGATGCCCCAGCACATGCTTCGGCAGATCGGATGTGCCGGGCTGCCAGCGGAAATTCACCGCGCCGCAGAAGCCGTCGTCCCACATCCAGCGGCGGTAGCCCGGGAGGCGCGGCACCGTGCTGCCGTCGGCCAGTTTGATCGGCCCGCCTCTGGCCCTGGGATCGTCGAGCGACGCCACGAAGGCGGCGGCATCGGCCGAGATCTTCTCCAGCTCCTCGCGGGCGGACTCCTCGCGGCGGATATTGTCCGACCAGAAGCCGCGCCGCAGCGCATCGGCATAGGCCGGCAGCCGGTCGAGAGTAGGGACCACGAGTTCCATGGATTTGCTGTAGCATGATGGCCCATGTCCGCCAGCCCCGTCCTCGTCCTCGACATCGATGGTGTCGTCTCGCTCGCCCAGCCGGGATCGGCGCATCCCTGGCACGCCACGCTGAGGGCCGATATGGGGCTCGACTACGAGGAACTGGTGCGCGACTTCTTCCGCGGCGATTTCCTCGAGGTGCTGCGCGGCCGGCTCGACCTTTACGTCGCCCTGCAGGATTATCTCGAGCCTCGCGGCCTTGCCGACCGCCTGGAAGAATTCGTCGCCTACTGGTTCGACAAGGACTGCGTCATCGACCGCGGCGTGCTGGCCCAGGCCGACGCCTGGCGCCAGCGCACCGATGGCCGCTGCTTCGCGGGGGCGAACCAGGAGCATCACCGGGTCGCCTACCTGCGCGACAAAGCCGGGCTCGGCGCGCATTTCGACGAGATCATCTATTCGGCGGCGCTGGGCGTCTGCAAACCCGAGCGCGTCTTCTTCACCAATGCCCAGGCGCGCATGGGCGTGGCCGTGGCGCAGTCGATCCTGTTCGTCGACGACAAGGCGGAAAACGTCGACGCTGCCCGGGCCGCCGGCTGGCGGGCGATGCTCTACCGCGGACCCGACAGCCTGGAAAAGGCGCTGGCGGGCTGGGGCTAGGGCGCGCGCGTGGCCTGTTGGCGGAGCTGCACCCAGACGATCGCGTGCAGGATCATCCAGAGCGGCACCAGCACCGTGGGAACGAACGACCAGGGCAGGTGCTGCATGGCGTCCGATCCCGGCGCGGGAAAGACCTGCAGCGGCGAGCCGGCTGCCGACATGACACCAAGGCCGATGGCAACCACCAGATCGGCCAGGCCGAAGGCGTTCCAGAGATGGAGCACCGTCGTGCGCCGACCGCCGGACCGGGCAAGCCACAGCATCGGCACCGCCACGACACCGGTGATGATGTCGCCCCAGGCGGCAGAGTAGGGGAACGGACCCGACAGCCGCCCCTCGGCAGCCAGCAGGAGGAACAGCAGGGCAAAAACACGCCCGACATTGAGTCCGATCAGCAGCGTCAGCGGTAGGCTGAGCATTGCCTTCCGCCCTGCCGGCCAAGTCGCCGCGAGGATCGCCGCCAACAGGGGCGCCACCACGAACGGCCCGATGAGGGGGAACGGCTGGGAAGTCGCCATCACGCCTGACGCTGCAGCAGCGGCGGCAACGCCGATCCAAAGTCCGAACAGCGCGGCCAGGGCGAGCTTGGCGTTACGCGAAATGTCCATGAAGATGAGCAGGGCGCCGACCACGAATACGGTCAGGGCGGCGGTGGCGATCGTGCCGACGAAATCGAGCATGGCGTCCTCCGGTTGGTGCGGCGGAAGGTCCCCTGCAGCAAAAGATGTTCAACATCATCTTTTGTAGAGCACTATCGATTACGCCCCGCGATGGAGGACTGGATGCCGTATTCGGCCAAGCACAAGCGCGCCACGCGCGAACGTATCCTTGAAAGCGCCCGGCGCCTGTTCAACAGCAAGGGGTTCGCCGAGGTCTCGATCGGCGAGATCATGGCCGATGCCGACCTCAGCCATGGCGGCTTCTACCGGCATTTCAGCAGCAAGGGCGAGCTCTACGCCGAGGCCGTCCGCCGGTTCCTGTGCCAGGAGGCACCCAAGCCGTGGCAAGATGGGCGGAAGCCGCCGTCCCGGCGCAAGACGCGCGGCCAGCGGATCGTCGATGCGTATTTCTCGCAAGCTCACTTCGACGACCGCGAGCAATGCTGTCCGCTGATCGGCCTGCCGTCTGACGTTGCACGCGGCGACGACAGGGTGAAGGCGGCCTACCGTGAAGTGCTGAAGAGGCTGCTCGAGCTTCTCCAGGCCGACCTGAAGCAACCTCGGGCGCGCGAGCGGGCGTTGGCCCTCGTCGCCTTGTGCGTCGGCGGCTTGGTCGCCTCGCGAAGCCTGGACGATCCGGCCCTGGCCGGCGAGTTGCGCCGCGCGGCGCACCGGCAGGCGCTGGCGACGGGCGGCTGGAACGGCGCGTTGCCGGGTTGACGGAGCCGCAGGCGCGGTCAACGGCGGCGACGGCGGGACAGATAGGCTTGGGCAACGAATACCAACGCGAGGTAGGTGACGATGCACAGCACCAGCACGCCGACTTCCCCAACGGTCGGATCGGTTATGAGGGCA
>MEMN01000191.1:14670-20511 GCA_001767945.1 Alphaproteobacteria bacterium RIFCSPHIGHO2_12_FULL_66_14
GATGACGAAGTCGGCGAGCCCGATGCCGCTGGCGCCCAAGGCCAGATTGATCACGGTGCCCGGCGCGACCGGCACCACCCTGAACGCCACGACGACCAGAAGGCCGCGTTCCCTGGCGACATCGAGCACGCGCTGCAGTTTCGGGCCGAGCAGGCGCGACAGTGCCGCCTTTCCGAGATAGGCGCCGACGAAGTACACCACAAGTGCACTGCTGAAGGCGCCGAGGGCCGAGTAGGCGAAGCCGAGCCAGGGTCCGAAGACCGCCGCCGTGGCAAGGATGAGGACGTTGACGGGGAAGGCCACGGCAGCGGCGAGCATGTACGCCGCCAGGACCAGGACGGGCGCCCATGGGTCGCCTCTGGCACTGGCCAGGAAGCCCCGTATCCGGTCGGCGCTGGCGATCTCGGCAAGACCGGTGAAGCGCCAGGCGAAGGTGATTGCCATCACCCCGAGCACGAGGAGGATCGCAGCGGTCAGAACGGCTTTGGCGTGCATGCAGGCGGCACTGTACGGCAATGGCCACCGGGCGCCATCATGGTGCAGCATCTCAGCCGTTGCCTGCCGGGCAGATTCTCGACGCTTCGCGTTCGGAAATCGTGCTAGATCAAAACCATGCTGATGTTCGACATACCTTTCGGCACGACCGACTGGGCCGGCGTGGAGCGCACGGAGCACGCGGGCGAGACCGGCAAGGCGTTCTGGCGGACCAGGACGTTCAACAATATCCGCGTGCGCATGGTCGAGTATACGCCGGGCTATCTCGCCGACCACTGGTGCCAGAAAGGGCACGTCCTGCTGGTGCTGGAAGGCGAGTTGCACACCGAGCTGGCCGACGGCCGCACCGTCGTCCTGAAACCGGGCCAGAGCTACCAGGTGGCCGACGGCGATCTCGCCCACCGTTCCTTCACCAAGGACGGCGCCAAACTTTTCATCGTGGACTAGCCGTCCCATGGCCGAAGCATCACGGCACGATGCCTGGCAGGCGGGGGACAACTACGACGCCTACATGGGGCGCTGGAGCCGGCAACTGGCGCCACGCTTCCTCGATTGGTTCGACGCGCCACAGGATCGGGACTGGCTCGAAGTCGGCTGCGGCACCGGAGCGCTGTCGGCCGCCGTCCTGTCGCGATGCAAGCCACGAAGCCTGATCGCCATCGATGCCTCGGAGGGTTTCGTGGGCGCGGCGCGGGCGAACGTCCCCGACACGCGCGCCCGGTTCGAGGTCGGGGATGCCCAGGATCTGCAGGTGGCAACGGCCAGCCGGGACATCGCCGTCTCCGCGCTGGTGCTCAACTTCGTTTCGGATCGGACGAAGGCGCTTGCCGAAATGAAGCGGGTAGTCCGTCCCGGTGGAACGATCGGCTTCTATGTCTGGGATTATCCCGGCGGCGGCGTGGAGTTCATGCGGGCATTCTGGACGGCTGCGGCGGCCCTCGATCCTGCAGCGCGGGAACTGACGGAGGACCGGCGCTTTCCCTTCTGCACGCCGGATGGCCTGACGGCGTTGGCGAGGAGCGCCGGCCTGCAATCGGCGAGTTGCGTGCCGATCGAAGTGCCGACCGTGTTCCGCGACTTCGACGACTACTGGCGGCCGTTCACCCTGGGGGCGGGACCGGCGCCGGGATATTGCGTGAAGCTGGAACCGGCGGCACGAGAGCGGTTGCGCGCGAAGCTCGCCGAAAGTCTCCCCCATGGCGCCGATGGAACGATCCCGCTGAAGGCGCGGGCATGGGCGCTCAAGACTGTGGTTGCCTGAGCGCCGGCATTCGGGCGCATCTCCTCGGAGTGGAATGACATGACGGACATGATCGGGTTTATCGGCGTCGGCACCATGGGCGAGCCGATGTGCCGCAATCTGGCAAAGAAGAGCGGCATGCAGGTCCTGGCGGCCGACCGCGACCAGGCGCCGCTCGGCCGGCTCGCCTCGGATGGCGTGAAGACGGCCTCGGTCGACGAGATCGCTACGGCCTGCCGCACGATCTTCCTGTCCCTGCCGGGCGGCAGGGAGGTCGAGCAGGTCTGTCTCGGAACTGGAGGGGGCGACGGCGCCCTGCTGTCCAAGGTCAAGCCGGGCTGGACCGTGGTCGACCTCAGCACGGCGCCCGTTTCCCTGGCGCGCCGACTCTATGCCGCCATGGAAGGCCAGGCCACGGCCTTCGCCGACGCGCCGGTCGCCCGCACGCGGCAGGCCGCGATCGACGGCACGCTGTCGATCATGGTCGGCGCCACGCCCGAGACCTTCGCCCGCATCGAGCCGCTGCTGCGCCACATGGCGAGCGAGGTGACGCATTGCGGCGAGGCCGGCGCCGGCCAGGCGGTCAAGATCCTGAACAACATGATCCTGTTCCAGACCGGCGTGGCGCTGGCCGAGGCGCTCGGCATCGCGCGCGCCTACGGCGTCGACGGCATGGTGCTGTTCGAGACCCTGACCAAGGGCTCGGCGGACTCTTTCGCGCTGCGCAACCACGGCATGAAGGCGATGCTGCCGGGCGTCTTTCCCGAACGTGCCTTCTCGACCGAGTACGCCCTCAAGGACCTCGGCTACGCCATCGAGATGGCCGAGGAGAAGGGCGTACCGGCGCTGGGCGCCGACGTTGCCCGCGAGCTGATGGAGCGGGCGGTGGAGCTGGGCCACGGCAAGGAATACTGGCCCGTCCTGTTGCGCTCCATCGAGGACGCGACCGGCAAGGAGTGAACGGCCGGGACCGCGATGTAGGGTGCGGCACTCGCCAGAGTGATGAGGACGGCGGTGCCCCCGACGGACAATCCGACCGGCAGGCTGACCGCCGCGCGCCATCGCGGTCGGCGGGAGACCGTCAGAAAGTGGTTCGTGCCGGTCGGACGGGGTGAGCTGGTCGTGTGACGCCGTGTGGCGATGTGAGCCGGCGAGAGCCGCGGCACACGCTCCGTGCCAACACGTTGCGCGCGACGATGATGACGGCCGCTCCGCCGTGCCGCAGGCGGCCATCGCCTGCAGGCGACGCTTGCGGCCGCTCCCGGTGCTTGATAAGTCGCAACGAATGCGAACCGCGGCCGAGTATGTTGCATATTCCCTCGAGAAGCTCGGTGTGCGGCACGTATTCGGCGTGGGCGGTGCCAACATCGAAGACCTCTTCGACGCGGTTCACCGCACGCCGGCCTTGCTCGGCGTTCTGGCCAAGCACGAGTTCTCGGCGGCGACCATGGCCGATGGCTATGCGCGGGTCGGTGCACCGCTCGGCGTCGTAATGGCGACATCGGGCGGCGGCGCGCTCAATCTGGTTCCGGCGTTGGCCGAATCCTACGCATCCTGTGTGCCCGTGCTGGCGCTGGTGGGTCAGCCGCCGACTTCGATGGAAGGGCATGGTGCCTTCCAGGACGGCAGCGGGCGCGGCGGCTCCATCGATGCCCGGGAGCTTTTCCGCTCGGTCTCCGTCCACTGCGAAAGCCTCGCCAGCGCGGACGAGCTGCCCTACGCCCTCCATCAGGCGCTGTCGGCGGCCCTGGGCGAGAGGCCGGGGCCGGCGGTCTTGCTGCTCCCCAAGGATGTGCAACGCGCCAAGATCGACCCGCACGCACCGGCTTACGATCTGCAGCCGTCGCGCGGGCGGCGGGCGCCTGCCGAAGACGATGTGAAGGCCGCGGCGGAGCTGCTGGCGGACGCCCGGTCGGTGCTGGTGATCGCGGGTGACGGAGTGGCACGGCACCATGCGCGCAACGAGCTCGCGGCGCTGGTGGAAAGGCTCGATGCGCGCGTGGCCCTGGCTCCGGATGCCCGCGATGTCTACGACAACGGAGACCGTCGCTTCATCGGCCTCGCCGGGGTGATGGGCAACCGCTCGCTCACCGAGCAGCTTGCGCGCACGGATGCCTGCGTCGTGGTCGGCACGCGGCTTCCGCATCTCGCCCACGCGGGAATCGAAGGCGAGCTGGCGCGGCGCCCCCTGATCAGCGTCCACTTCGAGCCGTCGTTCGAGACGGGAGCACCGCGCATAGAGCTGATCGGCCATGTGAAGCTCGGCCTGCGAGATCTCGTCGCGCGGCTGGCGGCGCGTCCGGCACAAGCCGTCGAGGTCATTCCGCCGGAAGGGGGACCGCCCACTTTCCTGCCGGGCACCCGGACCGCCGGGACACTCCGGTTCGGCGATGCCCTTCAGGCGATCATGGCCGCGATGCCGGACCATGCGAATGTGATCGTCGACGCAGGCAATACCGGCGCCAGCGCCGTGCATTGGATGCGCTCGCCGTCGCGCGGCCGCTTCGTGCTGGCGCTCGGCATGGGCGGGATGGGGTACAGTTTCGGCGCCGCGACGGGTGCGGCGTTCGCCAATGGGCGGCGCACGTTCGTGCTGGCGGGAGATGGCGCATTCTTCATGCACGGGCTGGAGATCCACACCGCGCTTCAGTACGACTTGCCGATCACGTTCATCCTGTTCGACAACAACGCGCACGGCATGTGTGTCACGCGTGAACATCTCTATTTTGGCGGCGACTACTCCTACAACACTTTCCGGCGCTCCGAACTGGCGTCCGGGTTGGGTGCGATGTTTCCTGCTTTGAAGGTGCTGGCCGGACGCAGCGCCGAAGAGATCGAGCATAGCCTCCGCGTTCCGTGCGCCGGGCCCTCAGTGATGTGTGTCGATGTCGACGTGCGCGAGATCCCGCCATTCCTGCCGTTCCTGCAGGCCGTTCGGCCGGGTGGGAACGGCGGTCCTGGCTGAGACGGGGTGCGGCGGCCGCTTCGCGGCCCGGCGCGGCTCCCGTGTTGAGCGGAAGAGCGCCGGTGGCGCCGGCTCGAACCTGTCGAGCGTCGGAACCCAATGAATACGCGCCATCGAGCTGGGTCACGGCAAGGGCTGACCTTGAGCGCGCCGCCGATGTATGTTTGACAATGATATCCCGTCGACGGAGGTCCCCATGGCTGACCACGATCATGACCATCACCATCACGACGAGCACGGCTCGGAACTGTCGGAGACGCAGCTGCGCGTGCGCGCCCTCGAAACGATCCTGACCGAGAAGGGATACGTCGATCCGGCGGCACTCGATGCCATCGTCGAGACCTACGAGACCAAGGTCGGCCCGCGCAACGGCGCGGTCGTCGTCGCCAAGGCCTGGACCGATCCCGCCTTCCGGCAGGCGCTGCTCGCCGACGCCACCAAGGCCGTCGCAGCACTCGGCCACATCAGCCGCATCGGCGACCATCTCGTGGCGGTCGAGAACACGCCTGAGAGACACAACATGATCGTCTGCACGCTCTGCTCCTGCTATCCGTGGGAAGTGCTCGGGCTGCCGCCGGTCTGGTACAAGTCCGCGCCTTATCGTTCACGCGCGGTAAAGGATCCGCGCGGCGTTCTCGCCGATTTCGGCGTCGCGCTGCCGAAGGAGACCGAGATACGCGTCTGGGATTCGACCGCCGAGACGCGCTTCATGGTGCTGCCGATGCGGCCCGCCGGAACCGAGGGCTGGAGCGAGGATCGTCTCGCCGACCTCGTCACGCGCGATTCGATGATCGGCACCGGCCTCGCCCGCAAGCCCGGAGAGATCAACCAATGAACGGCATCCACGACATGGGCGGCATGGACGGCTTCGGCAAAGTCGAGGTCGAGGCGAACGAACCGTCGTTCCATGCAAGGTGGGAAGGCCGTGTGCTCGCGATGCAACGCGCCATGGGATATGCCGGCGCCTGGCACATCGACCACTCGCGCTTCGCCCAGGAGACGCTGCCGGCACAGGTCTATCTCGCGGTCTCCTATTACCAGCGCTGGGAACTGGCGATGGAAAAGAACCTGGTGGCCCGCGGCTACGTCACCCCGGACGAGTTGGCCGCCGGCCACGCGCTGAAGCCGACCAAGCCGCTCG
>MEMN01000191.1:20521-21444 GCA_001767945.1 Alphaproteobacteria bacterium RIFCSPHIGHO2_12_FULL_66_14
CACGCTCGACGTGGTGCGGGCAGGGATGGGACGCGGCTCGTTCTACCGGCAGCAGCAGGCACCGGCCCGCTTCAAGCCGGGCGATCGCGTGCGCACGGCGAACATCAACCCGCAGGGCCACACCCGGCTGCCGCGCTATGCCCGGGACAAGCTGGGCGTGGTCGAGTTGATCCACGGCTGCCACGCCTACCCCGATTCGGTCGCCGCCGATAAGGGCGACGATCCGCAATGGCTCTACACGGTGGTGTTCGACGGAAGCGAGATCTGGGGCGCAGATGCCGACCCGACCCTGAAGGTCTCGATCGACGCGTTCGAGCCCTATCTCGCGCCGGCGTAAGGCATGATCGATCCAGCAGCCGTTCCGGGTCTTCCCCGCGATGGGGAAGGCCCGGTGTTCCGCGAGCCGTGGGAGGCGCAGGCCTTCGCCATGGCGCTTGCGCTGCATGCCCGCGGCCTGTTCACCTGGCCGGAGTGGGCGGCGACGCTCGGCGCCGAGATCAAGCGCGCCCAGGCGGCTGGCGATCCGGACACCGGCGAGACCTACTACCGGCACTGGCTGAAGGCGCTCGAGCGCCTGGTCGCGGAGAAGGGCATTGCCGATGAGCAGACCCTGGCGCGCTATTACAACGCCTGGGATCACGCCGCCGATCGCACGCCTCACGGCGCTCCGATCGAGCTTCGACCCGACGATTTCGAGTAGATCACCGCGGCCGATGGGCGCGCAAAGAGGGAGATGAGTCTGATGGCGCGTATTGCCGTGGGTGGATTCCAGCATGAGACGAATACTTTCGCGCCGCAGCAGGCGACGTGGGACGAGTTCGTGCGCGCCGATGCCTGGCCGCCGCTGCTGCGCGGGTCGGAGATGATCGCGGGCGTCGAAGGCTTCAACATTCCGATCGCGGGTGCGGTGAAACGGCTGGCCG
>MEMN01000191.1:21539-22672 GCA_001767945.1 Alphaproteobacteria bacterium RIFCSPHIGHO2_12_FULL_66_14
GACGAGGACCTGAAGAAATTCGGGCCGTTCGACGCCGTCTATCTCGACCTGCACGGCGCCATGGTGGCGGAGAACACCGAAGACGGCGAAGGCGAGCTGCTGGCCCGCATCCGCGGCGTCGTCGGCAACGATCTGCCGATCGTGGCCAGCCTCGACTATCATGCCAATCTCACACCGGAGATGGCCAGGCTCGCCACGGCCCTGGTCGGCTATCGCACCTATCCGCACATCGACATGGCGGTGACCGGCAAGCGCGCCGTCGAGCTGCTCGACAAGCTCTTGCGGGAAAAGCGCCCGGTCTATCGCGCCTACCGCCAGCTCGATTTCCTGATTCCGCTGGTCTGGCAGTGCACCTTCATCGAGCCGGCCAAGGCGATCTTCGATCTCGTGGGCGAGCTGGAAGCGGGGGAAAAGAGCCACAACCAGGGCATCGTAAGCGTGACCCACACGCCGGGCTTTCCGCCCGCAGACATCGCCCAGTGCGGGCCCGCACTGGTGGTCTACGGCCACGACAAGGAAGCGGTCGAGGCGGCGGCCGACAAGCTCGCTGCCACGGTGAAGGCGCAGGAGAAAGCCTTCGCCGGCGAGCTGCTCGATCCCGATGCGGCGGCGCTGCGCGCCATCGAACTCTCGAAGACGGCGAAGAAGCCGATCGTGCTGGCCGACGTGCAGGACAATCCCGGCGCCGGCGGTACGTCCGACACGGTGGGGCTGCTGGCGGCGCTGATGCGGCACAAGGCGAAGGGCGCCGTGATCGGCATGATCATCGACGAGAAAGCCGCCAAGGCCGCGGTCGAGACCGGCGAGGGCAACATCATGCATCGCGGCATCGGCGCCGTGGTGGGTTATGCCGGCGAGACGCCGGTCGTGGCCGACTGGCGCGTGGTCAAGGTGGGTGACGGCATCTTCACCGGCACCGGGCCGTTCTACGGCGGCGCCAGGTTCCAGATCGGGCCAATGGCGCTGGTGACCGACGAGGCGTCGGGCGTCTCCGCGGTGCTGGCGTGCAAGCGCATCCAGGCTGCCGACCAGGAGATGTTCCGTCATGTCGGAGTCGAGCCGTCGAAGGTGCCGATCATCGCCCTGAAATCGACGGTGCATTTCCGCGCCGACTTCCAGCCCATCGCCGAGAC
>MEMN01000191.1:22725-23201 GCA_001767945.1 Alphaproteobacteria bacterium RIFCSPHIGHO2_12_FULL_66_14
CCTACAAGCACCTGCGCAAGGGCATGCGGCTTCGGCCGATGGGACCGGTGCACGGCGGCTGACAGCAAACCATCTCCTCCCCTGCGCGGACTCCGCGAAGGGGAGGAGACAGAGGTCCACGTCACGGCGGGCCTCACGCAGCGTCGGCTAAGTCTTTGGTGTCGTTCGCCGAATCCGGTGTCGCCGGAGTCGGCTCGGGGGACACTGGATCGTGTTTTTCAAGACGCTTCTCCAGCAGGACGAGCAGCCGCTCGACGAGTGCCGCCTCGTCGGCCGGCTGGGCCTTGAGCAGGGCTAGCTCGCGGCGCTCGGCGCGGTCCTCGGCGCGGCGGCGGTCGACGTCGAGACGGTTTTGCACATGGATCAGCAGCCGCGTATGGATCCTGCGCCGCTCGCCCACCTTCTTGCCGGCGTAGAACACCGGTTGGACATCGGCCTGGCTGGCCTGAAGCACGATATCGTCGCCGACCTCGCGC
>MEMN01000191.1:23223-25402 GCA_001767945.1 Alphaproteobacteria bacterium RIFCSPHIGHO2_12_FULL_66_14
CCCAATGCCAGGCGAAGCGCGGATACTTCAGACGCCAGCGGTAGAGCGTGCTGCGGTTGACGGCGGCGCGGGCCGCTGCCGCTTCGACGCAGCCGCAGACCTCGAGATGGTAGAGGAAGGAGGCGCGCCGCCGGGAAGGCAGGCGCATCCGCTGCGGGTTGGCCAGCGCCTTCTGCAACGCAGTCGTCGGGGCTTTGGGCAAGCCTTCGTCCGCGGCCGTGGCGACCGGCGCCGGGGCCGGCGCCTCGCGGCCCAGCGCGCGGTCGAGCGGATTGTAGTTGAGCCGCGGGATGGGCATGCGATCGATGGCGCTTTGCCGCGGCGGCTTGGCCTCCTCGGCGACCAGGATGCGCAGTCGGGTCAGGCCCATATCGCGGTAGAGCTGCGGCAGCGTCACGTTGTTGCCGTAGGCCTCCCAGAGGTCGAGGGCTTCCTGTGCGGTCATTGAGATCCTCCTGTGATTCCTCGCTTTCTGCGACAGGAGTATAAGAAATATAGGATAGTGTAAATACGGCCTATCTTGTAGGCCGGTTGTATAACTTGCCTGCACTTTGCTGGCACGATGGCCTCGCTTGCTCGCGCTGAAACGGAAGGCTCCTGCATGTTTTTTTCGCCGCCGAGGCTGCATCCGCCCGTCGTCACGACCGATGAGCATCGCAACCTGGTCCGGGACAGGATGAAGGCGCTGGCATCGCGCCGGCCGAAGTCCGCGGCCAAGCACGTAGGCGCCGGCTCGCGGATCTCGATTCCCCTGACAACCGTATCGGCGTCGGTGAACTTCGACGCGTTTATCCAGGTGCAGTTCCCCAATCCCGGCGGCAGTCCTTTCGACTTCCAACTCCTGGTGGATTCCGGCAACACCTGCCTGATCGTTCCACACGCCGACATGCTGAACACGGGGCTGTACCAGTTTTATGGCTCCACCACGGAGCCGTGGGGTTGTCCGGCCTATCTCCTGCGGGGCCCGGTCCAGATTCCGACCCTCGACGGGAGTCTCTATGAGATCGAGGACTGCGTGTTCTACGCCTGCTACGCGGACAACCCCGACAACCCGACGGCCGGGCGGACGGCGAACTTCGGCGTAGGGCGCGTCTCACCCTGGCCGACCGTGGATATGCCCCCGATGGTGACGGTACAAAGCCCACTCTCCTACGACAGGGCTTATTCGTTCACGGAATTCATGTTCGCGCCCGCGGCGGCGATGCTGCCCTACGGCGTCGGCCCCCTGGTCACGGATGGTTCGCTGTTGATCCTGAACAGCTATATGCCCTCCGGGTACACGAGGATGGAGATCATCCCGAATTTCGGACTGATGTCGGTCGTCCCGACGTCGCTGAAGATCGGCAACACCGAAACCGGCTGGCCGGGCACCGTCCTGTCGCCGATCGCCATGGTCGACACCGGCGGCGGCCCGGCCTTCCTGAGCGATCCCAACGGCTACGTCTATCAAAGCATCTGGCCCGACACCGTCGCCTGTCCGTCCTGGACATCGAGCGACAGCCTTCCTTCGCAGAACTGCAACTGCATCAGCGACCGGCTGCAGATCGGCCTCGCCGGGTCCGGCAATGTCGGCTCGTACAGCTATGCGATCGACACCAGCTCGCTGCCGCAACCGGTCCAGGGACTGACGGCCGTCATGTGCCAGGTGAACGGATTCATGATGGGCTATCAGGGCATGAACATCGGCGGGTTGACGATGTTGTTCAATCGACTCCTCATTGAGTACGAAGGCATGCGGGTCGGGCTCGCGCCGCATCATGCCGGCTGGCCGCCGACCATCGAAATGAGTGCGTCGATCAACCAGCCGGTTGCCGTGTCTCCGTCCGGCGTGCTCATCGGATACGATGCCTACGAGCTGGACCGCATCGTGAGCACGACGATGACGATCTCGTGGAGCGATCTCCCGGCCGGTGCGACCCTTTATATCCAGCATGGCGGTTCGGAGGGTGCACAGGTCGTCTCGTGGACCGGCCCCAGTTCTTCGACCGATGCTTCCGGCAGGCTTACGGTTCAGTTCGTCATCCAGCGGCTCACAGGCGCGGCGGTCCCGGTATACATTTCCGCGGTCGGCAACGAATATCTGTCGCTGAACATTCAACTGACGGCAACGACGAACTGACGGACAGACCGAAAGCGCCTCAACCGTTGCGGAACGCCGGCCTCAGCGCCCACACCATCG
>MEMN01000191.1:25508-29381 GCA_001767945.1 Alphaproteobacteria bacterium RIFCSPHIGHO2_12_FULL_66_14
ACTCCGGGACCGTGCCGTAGAGCACCGACGAAGTGCCGTTCAGCATCAACCCGACCGCCGGCAGCAGCACGAGCGCCAACTCGAGCGACAGCGGCAGGATGGCCAGGATCAGCAGGGTCGTGGCGACCTCGGTGAGCACGACCGAGGGCACGACGCCGAGCTTCTGGCCGACCCAGCCCATCACCAGCTTGCCCGCTGCGCCGCCGGCGAACATCAGCGACAGGCCGAGCCCGATAGTCGGCAGGTCGGCGCCTTTGTCGCGCAGCAGAAACGGCAAGAAGATCAGGAAGCCGGTGCGCACCAGGTCGTCGGCGATGTGGATCGAGAACAGCAGCCAGTAAGCCCAGGGCCGGTCCTGGCCGGCGACGTTCTTCGCGGGCTCGGCTGTGCCGTGGGTCACGATCGATTTCAACGAGGCCAGGATCACGCCTGCGCCGAGGACGGCGAGGGCGGCCATCACGACCATCGCCTGCTGCCAGCCGAGGGAGGCGGCGACCAGGGCGAACAGGGTAGGCAGCATGACCTTGCCGACATCGCCGGTGAAATTGTAGGTGCCGAGCGCCGTGCGCGAGCGTTGGCCGTGGTAGGCCGCGGCGACCAGGCTGGAGGCGATCGGATGCTGGGTGCTGCCGCCCAGCCCCGCCAGCAGCAGGCCCGCGATCACGCCGTAGAGCGAGCCGCTGAAGCCCGCGAGGCAATAGCCGACCGCGATCAGGGTGGTGCCCAGCGCCAGCACGCGCACGCCGCCGAAGCGCTCGCCCAGCTTGCCCGAGGGAATTTGGCCGATCGCCATGGCGCCGGAATAGACCGTCTTCAGCGCGCCGATGGCGGCGTAGCTCAGGCCGAACTGCGCCTGCAACAACGGATAGAGGACATTCAGGAGATCGGTGAAGCCATCGTGCAGGGCATGCGCCCCGCCGCAGACGGTCAAGGTTCGGCGGCCGGAGGGGGAAGAGGAGACGGCGACTGTCATCGCACTGTCACAATACCGGGCTTCTCCTCCCCCGCGCAAACGCGTGGGAGAGGAGAGTCCGCTCACCTACGCCCCGAAACGCTCGATCACCTCGGCGAGCGGCACGTGGCCCAGCAGAGCCCCCGAACCCGGCGGAGTCTCGCCACGCTCGAGGGCCGTCGCGAAACGCACGGCCGGCTCGGCTTCGATCCGCCGCCTCAGCGCAGCGAGACGGGGCCAGCGATCAGGTTCGGCAACCTCGTGGAATTCCAGCCAGCGCGCCACGCCAATCAGCACGCCGTCGGCCAATGTCGGCCGGTCGCCGGCCAGGAAAGGCGTATCGCCGATCATCGCCTCCAGTCGATCGTGGCGCGCGATCACATTCTTGCGGCCAACGGTGCGCAGGGGTTCCTGCAGGCCGGGGTTCGGCGGAACCATCTCCAGTGCGATCCACAATGGGCTGAAAGCGCCCGTGAACCCGGTGTTTATGAAGGCCATCAGTTGATGCAGCCGGTCCGCTTCGGCCGTTGTGGGATCGAAGCTGATGCGCCGTTTCGTGTCGCGCGCCTCCAGCCAAAGGGCGATAGCCATGGTCTCGGTCAGCACGCGGCCGTCGTCGGTGACCAGGACGGGCGTCTCGAGGCGGCCATTGAGGCGAGCGTAGGCATCGGTCTTCATTTCGGAGAGCATGTCGACGCGGCTCAGGCGATAGGGTTGTCCGAGCCACTCGAGGGCCGCGACGAGCCCCATGGAGCTTCCCAGCGGGAAGCCGTAAACAAGCAAGGGTTCCATTGTCTCTTTCCGTGATTTGAGGATCACGCTGCGCAGCGAGACTGGAACATAGGAGCGCGCGGCCCCATGTAAATTACGCACAAATTTGTAACCAGGACCATCCGATGAAAGACGTCGTATCGCGCTGCCCCATCGAAGAAGCCATGCAGGTGCTCAGCGGGCGCTGGCCGACGCTCCTCCTTTACTATCTCAAGGACAGGACGAAGCGGTTCAATGAGTTGCGACGCGACAATCCGACAGTCTCTCATCGCATCCTGTCGCTGGAGCTGCGCAAACTGGAAGAGGCCGGCGTCGTGCAGCGGACTGCGCACGAGGGCTATCCCTTGCGGGTGGATTATGCGCTGACGCCGTTTGGGTGCCGCCTGGTTCCACTGATCGACGCGATCGGCGAGTGGTGGGATGGCCGGGTGTCACATGACACCTTGCGGTCCGGAAGAGATTAACGGCCCGGGATGCGGTCGAACCAGAAGGCGATCTGCTGCTGGAAATCGGCTTCGGCGACGGCGACGTCGGTGATGGTCGAAGGCTTGCCGTTGCGCGGGTAGCGCACGCTCTGCAATCGCAGAAACTTGGTGTCGGCGAGATGCAGGATCAGCACGTCGCCCTGGCGGCGGTGGAAGATGAATTCGTGGATCTTGCGGATGTTGACCAGGCTGACGACGTAGCGCCCGCCGGTGCCGTCGTCCGCGAGCTGGCGCACCGGGATGTCGCGCCCTTCGTTGGTGATGCCCATCAGCGCGGGCACTTCCGGGGCCATCATGTTGTCCTTGCCCGTCCTCTGGATCAGCCGCACGAGCCGGTCGCCGCGCGGCGACAGCGTGGTCGTGCGGCGTTGGCCGAACAGGCCGGAGGTCTGGCAGGCACCGAGCGGCAGGAGGAGGCCGGCGGCGAGGAACGCGCGGCGAGGAAATACGCTGAGGGGAAATACGCTGTTGGGCAAACTCAATCCTTCCCGGTCTTGTTCATGTCGATGACGATCGGCGCGATGGTCTCGAGCGTGCCGCCGCGGATCGCGCGGAAGAAGCAATTGTGCCGGCCGGTGTGGCAGGCAACGCCGGTCTGGTCGACGAGCACGAGCAACGTGTCGCCGTCGCAGTCGATGCGGAGCTCGACCAGGGTCTGGATGTGGCCGGAGGTGTCGCCCTTACGCCACGGGCCCTTGCGCGAACGCGACCAGTAGCAGCCGCGTCCGGTGCGCATGGTCTCGGCCACGGCGTCGCGGTCCATCCAGGCCATCATCAGGACTTCGCCCGAATCGTGCTGTTGGGCGATGGCCGGCACGAGGCCCTGGGCGTCGAAATTGATGGCTGCAAGGGCAGTGTCGATTTCAGACTGTTGATAGGTCGTAGCTGCAGGAGACATGGGGCGAGCACCTCTGGACCAGACATGGCCTCCGGAAGGAACGGGGCGTATAATCGTCCTGTTTCTGCTTGGCAAATCTGGGCAAATCGGGATCTCGTGAAGAAGCCGGCGAAAGCTGCTGTCCACAGCCACGACCATCAGCACTGCGTCGAGGATGCCCTCGCGGCGGCCGAAAAGCTGTGTGCGGAGAAAGGCCTCAGATTCACGCCGCTGCGCCGGCGGGTGCTCGAGTTCATCTGGTCGAGCCACAAGCCGGTCGGCGCCTACGCGCTCCTCGACAAGCTGCGCAACGAGGATCTCGGCTCGGCGCCGCCCACGGTCTATCGCGCGCTCGACTTCCTGATCGAGAACGGCATGATCCATCGTATCGAGCGCATGAACGCTTTCGTCGGCTGCAGCCACCCCGGCGAGGCGCATCGCGGCTTCTTCCTGATCTGCGCCGACTGCGGCAACGCCGAGGAACTGGAAGCGGAAGAGCTCGGTGACGCGATCACCGCCGGCGCGGCCAAACGCGGCTTCGCCGCCCGCGACATGACCCTCGAGGTGACTGGCGTCTGCGGCGAGTGCCGGAAGAGCTAAAGCGTTCCGAACAGGGCGGCCAAATCGGCTTTGCCTTCGAAGCCGATGCCTGGCGCATCGGGAGGTGCCACGCGGCCGCCGGCAACGGTGGCGCCGTCGACCAGGCCTCCCAGGGGCAGGAAGCTGGAGGGGTTCACCTCCGTGCCGCCCAAGCCAAGGGCGCTCGCGATGTGCAAGGTGAAGAGATG
>MEMN01000191.1:29428-29689 GCA_001767945.1 Alphaproteobacteria bacterium RIFCSPHIGHO2_12_FULL_66_14
GCGAGCGTGTCAAAGTCGTGCGGATCGCACATGTCCTCGAACCACATCAGGCGAAACCGCTGCAAGGCCTCGGCCGCCGCCGGCGCGCTTTGTCCATCGTAGGCATAGATGGCGTCGACCGCGAGCGTATGGGGTGTGGAGAAGATCTCCGCCGCCGCCGCGACGCGCTGCAGGTCGACGGCAAGGGGCGCCTGGCCGATCTTGATCTTGGCGCGCCGGTAACCGCTGTCGCGGAACGCCGTCAGCTCGGCGGTCAGACGC
>MEMN01000192.1 GCA_001767945.1 Alphaproteobacteria bacterium RIFCSPHIGHO2_12_FULL_66_14
TCAACGCCTTCACCCTGCCGGGCGGGATCCTGGTCTTCTATTCCGACCTGATCGAGCAGGCCAAGAACAGCTCGCAGGTGGCGGGCGTGCTGGCGCACGAGATCGGCCATGTCGTGCACCATCATCCGATCAAGGGGATCGCCCGCCAGTACGGCATCGAGCTGCTGGCGAAGCTGGTGAGCGGCGGCTATTCCGATCTCCTGAACACGCTGACATCGGGCGGCAACGTCCTGCTGGCGCTGCGCAACGGCCGTGCCGCCGAGCGCGAAGCCGACACCACGGGCGTCGCCCTGCTGGAGAAGCTCGACCTGCGCGCCGACGGCATCGCCGGCTTCTTCGAGCAGATGTTGGAAAACGAGCCCAAGGACGCCGCATCGGCCGCCGGCATCTGGTCGAGCCATCCGCCGACCAGGGAACGCATCGCGGCGACCCAGCGGCCGCCCACCGGCAAGCCCGCCTTCAGCGCTGCCGACTGGAAGGCCCTGCGGGACGTCTGCAAGTAGCGATGGCGGGAACCATCGTCCTGGCCACGGCGCTCGATCAGCCTGGCATCACCGAGTCTGACCGGCTCTACGCCGACGCGCTGGAACGCCGCGGTTGGCGTGTCGTGGCGGCCCCTTGGAACGGGCCGTGCGAGGCGTTTGCCGGCGTGGATGCGGTCGTGCTGCGTTCGACCTGGGGCTACTACCGCGCGCCAAAAGCGTTCCGCGACCGGACCGAGCTGATGGCCGCCGCGACGCGGCTCTTCAATCCGATCGGCCTTGTGCGCTGGAACCTGCGCAAGGATTACGTCGGCAAGCTCGCGGTGGCGGGCATTCGCGTGCCGCAGACGCATATCGTGGCCTGCGCGGCCGCGGCCATCGACAAGGTGCTGGCCGACGCCGGCTGGGACCAGGCCGTGGTGAAGCCCGCGTCGGGGGCGTCGGGCTATTCCGTCGAACTGGTGAAGCGCGCCACGCTCGCCCGACAGGTCGCCGGTCTCTCCGACGAGGCGCGCGCCTCGGGTGTGGTGGTGCAGGAGTTCCTGCCGGAAATCGCCGACGGCGAGCTGTCGCTGGTCTACTTCGACGGCGCCTTCAGCCACGCCATCCGCAAGCGCCCGCCGCCCGGCGAGTTCCGCTCGAACTCGTGCTATGGCCCGACGCGCAACGCCGAGACGCCGGCGCGCGAGGTGACGGAGAAAGGTGCGGCCTGCCTGCGCGCGCTGCCCGAGACGCCGCTCTATGCCCGGGTCGACGGCGTCGTGCGCGACGGGGGGCTGATCGTGATCGAAGTCGAGGTGCTGGAACCCGCGCTCTTCCTGGAGTTCGACCCGCCGTCGGCCGAACGCTTTGCCGAGGCGACGGTGCGGCGTCTCTAGACTGCGGAGCCGCCGCCCCTGGCGTTCTCCCGTCCCCTACCCAAGCATTCATCGACGTGGCAGAAAGTATGAATGCCTAGCATGAAAAAGCCGGTGGTTGGCGTCATCGGCAACGCCCACGTCGTCAACGATCGGCACAATGTGCAGCTCGTGGGGCAGCGCAATATGCGCGCGGTCGCAGAGGTGGCGGGTGCCTTGCCATTGATGTTCGCCGGCACGCCGGACATCACGGATATCGAAGCGTTGCTGGGCGCGGTCGACGGGATTCTGCTGACCGGTGGACGTGCCAATGTTCATCCAACCCACTTCGGGGTCGAGCCGCATCCGCGGCATGAACCCTATGATCAGGATCGTGACGCGATGGCGTTGGCGCTGGTCGACGCCTGTGTTGCGCGCGGCGTTCCCCTCTTTGGCATCTGCCGGGGCCTTCAGGAAATGAACGTCGCGTTCGGAGGCTCGCTGCATCCGGAGATACGTGAATTGCCGGGCCGGATGAATCATCGAATGCCCCGGCTGGAAAATGGCGAGATCCATCCTGATCCGGAGGTCGTGTTTGCCGAGCGCCATGAGGTACAGCTGGTGCCGAAAGGAAGGTTCGCCGGGATTCTCGGCTGCGAGACCATCCGCGTGAATTCCCTGCATGGTCAGGGAATTCTAAAGCCAGGCGCGCGGGTCACTGTTGAGGGCGTGGCGGAAGACGGCACCATCGAGGCGATCAGTATCGCCGGCGCACCTTCGTTCGCGCTGGGGGTCCAGTGGCACGCCGAATACGACCCGCAGCGCAATCCGGTCAATCGAGCGCTGTTCAAGGCGTTTGGCGCCGCCCTGCGGGAATCGCGTTGACTTAGTAGGGTGTATATCCTATAGATCCGATTGATGATCGGGTTCGCAAATTCTTTTGCCTGCTTGCCGGATGTCCCGGGAAATAAGGAGAAATTGGCAAAGTCGATGTCCGGAATGTCCGCTTTCGGCGGACATGTCGCGACTCCGATAGGAATGGAAAAGCGCTGACGACAGAAGGGCTCAGGCCCTATCCGGCGCGGCATCGCGTCGTGCGAAGTGAGTTTCCTTTCCGTCCGCGCGGCGGCGGACTCATCCCTTGATGCGCTGCCCGCCGACCCTGCAGTCCTTCAGGATCTCCGGCCGGAAGGCGAGGCCGTGGCCCGGCCGTTCCGGCGGGCTCATGGTGCCGTTCTTCGAGGGCAGTACCGGCTCGATCCAGAGGTCGTCGTTCCAGGTCATGTACTCGAGGTAGTTGGCGTTCGGGATCGAGGCCATCACATGCACCATCGTCTCGTGGAAGAGGTGCGGCGCGATGCGGATGCCCCAGGGCTCGGCCGCCGCCGCGATCTTGCGCAGCTCGGTGTAGCCGCCGCGCATCGGGTCGGGCTGCAGGATGGGCACGCTGTGGGGTGCCTCGAAGAACGGACGCAGGTCGTTCCGTCCAAAATGACTCTCGCCGCCCACGATACGGGTCTTCAAGGCGGCAGCGATGCGGCGATAGCCGGTGAAGTCTTCCGCCACCACCGGTTCCTCCAGCCAGTAGGGGTCGAACTCGTCGATGCGGTGGCCGGCCTGGATGGCGGTGTCGGCGTCCCAGCCCATGTTGACGTCGATCATGATCTCGACGCCGCCGCCCACCGCCTCGCGCATCGCTCGGACGTTCTCGACGTCCTCGCGCCACGGCCTGATGTGTGCGACCTGCATCTTGATGGCCTTGAGACCCTGCGCCGTGAATTCCTTGGCGCGGGCGATCATGCCGTCGCGGCCGAGGCCGCGGAACACGCCGGAGCCGTAGGCGGGGATCTCGGTGCGGGCGGCGCCCCAGAGCCTGAACAGGGGCAGGGAGGCCCGCTTGCCGATGATGTCCCACAGCGCCATGTCGACGGCGCTTTGCGCGAACACGGTGACGCCCATGCGGCCCAGCCAGAAGTTGCTCTTGTAGAGCGCCTGCCAGATCGCCTCGACCTCGGTGGCGTCGCGGCCGATCACGTGCGGGGCGATCAGTTCCTGCAGGCAGGCGTCGAGCGTGTGCAACCCGCCGCGCAACGGCATCAGGTAGCTCATACCGATGAGTCCGCCCTGGGTCTCGATCTCGAGCACGAAGATGTCGCGCTTGGCGGCCGACAGGATGCCGGCGGCCGGCGCGGCGCCCTGCCACGGCACCTGGAGGAGGGTCGTGCGCAGCTCGGTGATGGTGGTGGCCGTGGTCATAAGGCGTATCTCCCGCGTGGCTGCCCAACTATGATGCCGCCGTCATGAAACAGTCCAACCGCATCTATCTCTTCGACACCACCCTGCGAGACGGCGCCCAGACGCAGGGGGTGGATTTCACCGTGGCCGACAAGGTCGCGATTGCGCGCGAGCTCGATCTGCTCGGCATCGACTACATCGAGGGTGGCTGGCCTGGCGCCAACCCGACCGACGACCGCTTCTTCGCCGATCCACCCGAGTTCAAGAACGCGAAGTTCACGGCCTTCGGCATGACCCGGCGCGCCGGCCGCAGCGCCGCCAACGATCCCGGCCTTGCCGCCATCCTGCAGACCAAGGCGCGCAACGTCTGCATGGTCGGCAAGACCTGGGATTTCCACGTCGACGTGGCGCTGGAGGTCGACCGTGGCGAATACCTGGAAATGATCGGCGATTCGCTGGCCTACGCGAAGACGCGCATGGAAGAAGTGATGTTCGATGCCGAGCATTTCTTCGATGGTTTTAAGGCGAACCCGGACTATGCGATGGCCTGTCTGGCGGCCGCCGACAAGGCCGGTGCGCGCTGGCTGGTGTTGTGCGATACCAACGGCGGAACCCTGCCGCACGAGATCGAACGCATCGTGGGCGAGGTGGCCAAGAAGATCCCGGGCGAACGGCTGGGCATCCATACCCACAACGACACCGAGAACGCCGTCGCCAACACGCTGGCCGCCGTCCGCGCCGGCGTGCGCCAGGTCCAGGGCACCATCAACGGCCTGGGCGAGCGCTGCGGCAACGCCAACATGATCGCGCTGATCCCCAACCTCGTGCTCAAGATGGGCTTCGACACGGGCTTGAAGGAGGGCGCGCTGGCGCGGCTCACGCATCTGTCGCGCCTGCTCGACGATCGCCTGAACGTCGTGCCCAACCGCAGCGCCGCCTACGTCGGCACCCGCGCCTTCGCACATAAGGGCGGCCTGCACGTCTCAGCGGTCGAGAAGGATCCCAGGACCTACGAGCATGTCGATCCCGAGGTGGTGGGCAACCAGCGCATCATCGTGGTGAGCGACCAGGCCGGCCGCTCCAACATCATGGCGCGCTTCCGCCAGATCGGCCTCGAAGTCGATTCCAAGGACCCCGGCGTCGCGCGGCTGCTGGAGATCGTGAAGGAGCGCGAGGCCGAGGGCTATGCCTACGACGGCGCCGACGCCTCGTTCGAACTTTTGGCACGACACGAACTCCATACCGTGCCCGACTACTTCGCCCTGCAGAGCTTCCGCGTGCTGGCCGAGCGGCGGGTCAACGCGCGCGGCCAGCTGATCGCACTCTCGGAGGCGACGGTGAAGCTCGACATCGCCGGCCGGCGGGCGATGGAAGTGGGCGAGGGCAACGGTCCGGTGAATGCGCTGGATGCCGCGTTGCGAAAGGCGTTGCTGCCGATCTATCCCGAACTCGAGGACATGCGGCTGGTCGACTTCAAGGTGCGCATCCTCGATTCGGGCGGCGGTACTGCCGCCACCACCCGCGTCATGATCGAGAGTGCGGACGCGAAAGCCAGGCGCTGGAGCACCATCGGCGTGTCGCCCAACATCGTCGATGCCTCGTACAACGCCCTCTACGACGCCATCACCTACAAGCTGTTCCGCGACGGCGCCCGCCCTGCGGAGCGGGAGTAGTCGTGCATCGGCGCAGTGGGCCTAGCTGCCATGCCACGACCCCCGGTTGACCTCGAAGAGGTCGGGGCAGACCATATCTGGCGTGCGAGACGGCGAACATCTGGACAGCAAGACACCGCCCATCGCGACCGTCCCGCGGCGGCCGCGACTGTCCGGTCGCGTGCTCGCCCGCGCCTTCATGTGGCTGCTGCCACTGTTCGTCCTGGCCGTGACGCTGTTCGTCTGGCTGTCGTCGGGGCGCTACATCGCGACCGACAATGCCTATGTGAAGGGTGACCGCGCCCAAATCGCCACCGCGCTCAGCGGCATCATCGTCGAAGTGCCCGTGAAGGAGAACCAGGCCGTGTCGCGCGGCCAGCTCCTGTTCAAGCTCGACGACCAGTCCTATCGGTTGGCGCTCACCCGGATCGAGGCCGAGATCGAGACGACGCGCGCCGAGATCCGCGGCTTGCGCGCACAGTGGCGCACCAAGCGCGAGGAGATCAAGGCGGCGCTCAGCCAGCAGACCTATGCCGAGGCCGAGTTCGAGCGGCAGTCCGGGCTGGCCGAGAAGAAGATCGCCTCGACCCAGAAGCTCGAGGAGGCGCGGCTGGCACTCGACGTCGCGCGTCAGCGCATCTCGGCGGCGCAGGAGGATCTCACGCGAATCGAGGCGGCCTTGGCCGGCAATCGGAGAATCCATACCGACGATCACCCCAAGGTGAAGCAGATGATGGCGGCGCGCGCCGAGGCCTTGTTGCAGCTTCGCCGCACCACCATCGAATCGCCGCTCGACGGCATCGTCGCCAAGCGGCCGGTGCCGGGCAGCTACGCCACTGCCGGCGTGCCGGTGATGGTCGTGGTGGCCGACACCGGCCTCTGGATCGAGGCCAACTTCAAGGAGACCGAGCTCACGCGTGTGCGGCCAGGCCAGAAGGCCACGATCCACGTCGACACCTATCCCGACTCGGAGTGCACCGGATCGGTTGCCAGCATTTCCCAGTCGACCGGCGCCGAGTTCGCCGTGCTGCCGCCGCAGAACGCCAGCGGCAACTGGGTGAAGGTGGTGCAGCGCATTCCGGTGCGCGTCGCCGTCACCTGCCGCGAGGGCGACCCGCCGCTCAGGGTCGGCATGAGCACGACGGTCGAGATCGACACCGGCCACAGCCGTTCGCTCGGCGGGCTCCTGGCCGGGCTCGGCAAGTCGCTCGGCCTGTCGAGCGCGTCGGCCACCGCCAAGCCCTAGGCCGATGGCGCCGGCCGTCGATCCGGCGGTGCTGCGCCGCCGCCGTCTCATCACCTTCACGGTGATGGCCGCCACCATCATGCACGCGCTGGACGGCACCATCGCCAACGTGGCGCTGCCCTCGATCCAGGGCTCGCTGTCGGCGACCCAGGAACAGGTCTCCTGGGTGATCACGTCCTATATCGTCGCCTCGGCGATCATGACGCCGCTCGCCGGCTTCTGCGCCATGCGCTTCGGCCTGCGCCGCACGCTGGCGACCTGCGTCGTCGGCTTCACCATCGTCTCCATGCTGTGCGGCGCGGCGCAGTCGCTCGATCAGCTCGTGCTGTTCCGCGCCCTGCAGGGCGGCTTTGGCGCCGCCCTCGTGCCGGTCTCGCAGGCCATCATGATGGATACCTACCCGCGCGAGGAGCAGGGCAAGGCGATGGCGATGTGGGGTGTCGGCACCATGCTGGGCCCGATCGCCGGCCCGTCGCTGGGCGGCTGGCTGACCGACGAGCTCAACTGGCGCTGGGTGTTCTACGTCAACCTGCCGGTCGGTATCCTGTGCACCCTGGGCATCCTGGCGCTGGTGCGCGACAGCGTGCACGACCGGCCGCGGCGCTTCGACCTGCTGGGCTTCACCCTGCTTGCCGTCGCCATCGGCTCGTTCCAGCTCATGCTCGACCGCGGCCACATGCTCGACTGGTACGACTCGGTGGAGATCATCGGCGAGACGTTGGTGGCGGGCGTCGCCTTCGCCATGTTCCTGATCCACATGATGACCTACCGCCAGCCGTTCCTGTCGCGCGATCTGTTCCGCGACCGCAACCTCTCGGTCGGGCTCGCCTTCACCGCGCTCGCCGGCCTCGTGCTGATCGTGACGGCGACCCTGATGCCGCCCTTCCTGCAGCAGCTCATGGGCTATCCGGTCTTCACCACCGGTGTCGTGCTTGCGCCGCGCGGCGCCGGCATGATGGTCTCGATGATGCTGGTGTCGCGCCTGATCGGCCGCATCGACGCACGCGTGCTGATCGGTATCGGCTTCGGCCTTTGCGCCCTCTCCCTGTGGGACATGACGCTGTTCAACCTGAATGTCAGCGAAAGCCGCATCATCTGGAACGGCGTCCTGCTGGGCTTCGGGCTCGGCCTCGTCTTTCCGCCGCTCACCGTGCTCACCTTCGCCACCCTGCCGCCCAGGCTGCGCACCGAGGGGGCGGCGATCAACGCGCTCCTGCGCAACCTCGGCGCCAGCATCGGCATCGCCGTGCTGGTCTCGATGCTGGCCAGCAACACGCAGCAGAACCGGGCCGACATCGTCGAGAAGTTCACGCCGTTCCATCCCGGCTGGCCGCTCGGCCGGGGCTTGCCGGGCGCCGATCCCGGCCTGCTCGCCGTCTGGGACGCCGAGATCAACCGTCAGGCGGCGCTGATCGGCTACCTCAACGACTTCCGGGTCATGATGATCTGCTCGCTGGTCCTCATCCCGCTGCTGTTCCTGATGCGCCGGCCACCGCTCGTCGTGACGCGCTAGGCGCGATACCCAAGGCGCGATATAGGGCGGCATGGGACGAGCTTCGAAAGGCCGCGCGACCGGCGCCACCACGCCCGTGATCATCCTGGTGCGCCCGCAACTCGGCGAGAACATCGGCATGACGGCGCGGGCGATGCTGAACTGCGGCCTCTCGACCCTGCGGCTGGTGAACCCGCGCGACGGCTGGCCGAACGACAAGGCGCAGCGCGCCGCGTCCGGTGCCGACGTCGTGCTCGAGAAGGTCGAGGTGTTCGACAGCGTGGCCGTGGCGGTGGCCGATCTCGAACGGGTGGTGGCGACCACGGCGCGCAACCGCGAACTCACCCAGCGCATCCTGACGCCGCGGCGCGCCGCCGCCGAGGTGCGCGATTGGATCGGGCGGGGCGAGCGGGTCGGCATCCTGTTCGGGCCGGAACGCACAGGGCTCGAGAACGACGACATGGTCCATGCCGACACCGCGCTCTCGATCCCGGTCAACCCGCAATTCTCCTCACTCAACATCGCGCAGGCCGTGCTGCTGGTCGCCTACGAATGGGCGACGGCGGCGGAGGAGGTGCCGGCCGAGCGCATGTCCGACCATTCGGCGCGGCCCGCGACCAAGGAGGAGCTGCAGAACCTGTTCGACCATCTCGAGCGTGCGCTCGACCAGTCGGGCTTCCTGCGCAACAAGGACATGCGACCCTCGATGGTGCTCAATCTCAAGGCGCTGCTGCAGCGCGCCGAGATGACGGAGCAGGAGGCGCGTACCTTCCATGGGGTCATCAAATTTCTCTCCAAGAACAAGCACGGGGAATGACAATGTCGACGACGGCAAGAATCTCCTGGGTCGACGGCGCCCTGTTCGTCGCCGAAGCGGGCAGCGGCCACACCTTCACCATGGACGGCTCGCCCGAGGTCGGCGGCCGCAACCTCGCGTCGCGACCGATGGAGGTGGTGCTGATGGGTATGGGCGGCTGCACGGCGATCGATGTCGTGTCGATGCTGAAGAAGCAGCGCCAGGATATCGAGGGCGTGGAGGTCTCGCTGGTTGCCGAACGGGCCGACGATCATCCCAAGGTCTTCACGTCGGTGAAGCTCGTCTACACCGTGCGCGGCCGCAAATTGAACAAGGCGCTGGTCGAACGGGCGGTCAGCCTGTCGGACGAGAAGTACTGCTCGGCCACCGCCATGGTGAAGAAGTCGGCCAACGTCACGCACGAGGTCGTGCTGGTCGAGGTCTAAGCCCTTGATATTGCAGCGGGAACGCGTGCTTGACTGGCCTGAGTTCGCCAGTATGTTCCGCCCTACTTCCGGAGAACGTGGTTGTGGGCCGTTCGGGCCTTCATCCCGCCCCGACTAAAAGCGCCTGTAATCAGCTGCCAGTCGGACCAAGGCCTATCCGGACAACAGCGCGTCACCGCAAAGCGGGGCGCAAAACCGACGGAGTGCTGCGTGAGCAAGCGCGCGAATTCGAAGTACAAGATCGACCGCCGCCTCAGGGTCAACCTGTGGGGCCGTCCCAAGAGCCCGATCAACAAGCGTGAATACGGTCCCGGCCAGCATGGCCAGGGTCGCACCAAGCCGACCGACTATCGCCTGCAGTTGATGGCGAAGCAGCGGCTCAAGGGCTATTACGGCTCGGTCGGCGAGCGTCAGCTCCGCCGCTATTATCTCGAGGCCGTGCGTCGCAAGGGCGACACCGGCGAGAACCTGGTCGAGCTGCTGGAGCGCCGGCTGGACGCGGTCATCTACCGCATGAAGTTCGCCATCACCGTGTTCGCCAGCCGCCAGCTCGTGAGCCACGGCCACGTCAAGGTCAACGGCCGTCGCGTGAACATCTCCTCCTACCTGGTGAAGGACAACGACGTCATCGAACTGACGTCGAAGGCCAAGGAAATGGCCCGGGTCATCGAGGCGACGCAGACCGCCGAGCGCGACGTGCCGGAGTACGTCTCGGTCGATCATCAGGAGATGAAGGGCACCTACGTCCGCGGGCCGAAGCTGGCCGACGTGCCGTACCCGGTTCAGATGGAGCCGTCGCTGGTCGTCGAGTACTACAGCCGCTAACGCGAACCGCTGACTGAGGCTTTTGCCTCAAACGCCGCGAAAACCCGCCCTTTGTGGCGGGTTTTTTGCTGGGAATCCTTGATCTTGCCACGGTTGTGACTGTCCGGCGGGTGATGCCGGGCCTATAATTCGGCGGGGATTGGGGTCTGGAGACTACGGTTATGCGGATGGTCCGTCTGGCGGTCATGGCTACGGTTGCGGTCGTGGTCGGTGGGGCTGCCTACGCCTATCGCGACGTCGTGGCCCAGCGCCTGGGAGTCGGCGGGTCGGCCAAGGGCGCCGAGCTGGCTCAGAGCAGCCCAGCCGCCATGGCGCAGCCGCAGGGTCGGCGCGGACGCGCCAATCCCGGCGGGCCGGTGCCGGTCGTGGTCGCCAAGATCGCGCAGAAGCCGATGCCGGTCGTCGTCGATGCGGTCGGCACCGTGCAGGCGATCGCCTCCATCCAGATCAAGCCTCGCCTCGACAGCCAGATCGTGAAGGTCCATGTCGAGGAGGGTGCGCTGGTCAAGGAAGGCGACCTGCTGTTCGAACTCGACTCGCGGACGCTGAGAGCGCAGATTGGCCAGATCGAGGCGCAGATCCGCAAGGACAAGGCGCAGCTCGCCCAGGCACGGCGCGATCACCAGCGCTACGAGGATCTCCTCGGCAAGAATGCCGGTACGGTCGTGCAGCGCGACACCGCGCAAACGGCGGTCAAGGCGGCGGAGGCCCAGCTCGAGGCCGACGAAGCCGCCAAGGCGAACATCCAGGCGTCGCTCACCTACACCGAAATCCGGGCGCCGGTGTCGGGTCGCATCGGCTCGATCTCGAGCAAGGCCGGCGCCGTCGTGCGGGTCGGCGACAACTCGGTCAACAGCACGCTCGCGACCATCAACCAGATCGATCCGATCTACGTCACCTTCGCGATCCCGCAGGTCATCCTGCCCGACCTTCGTGCTGCCATGGCGAAGGGCGCGGTGACGGTCACGGCGATCGTCGATGACACCAAGAAGCAGTCGGGTGCCATGGCCTTCATCGAGAACAGCGTCGATCCCAACACCGGAACCGTGACCGCCAAGGCGCGCATCGGCAATGCCAGCGAACTGCTGTGGCCCGGCCAGTTCGTCAAGGTGGAGATCATTCTCGGCGTGGAGAACAGTGCGATCGCCGTTCCGTCGGCCGCCGTGCAACTCGGGCCGCAGGGCGCCTACGTGTTCGTCGTCAAGGACGGCACCGCCGAGCTCCGGCCGGTCATCGTCAAGCGCACGCAGAACGGCGAGTCCGTCATCGGCAGGGGACTGCAGGACGGCGAGCAGGTGGTGGTCGATGGCCAGCTGCGTCTGGTCAACGGGGCGGCCGTCGCGGTCCGCGCACCGCCGCCGGAGCCCGCGAAGCCCGCCTCGCCGCCCCGCGGCTGAGCGGCAGGGAGACGGGACATGCTGCCGGCCCTCTGCATCCGCCGCCCGGTGATGACCATCCTCCTGATGGCGTCGTTCGTGATCGCGGGTCTCTTCGCCTACAGGCAGCTGCCCGTCGCCGCCATTCCCCGTGTCGATTTTCCGACCATCCAGGTCACCGCGCAGCTCCCCGGCGCCAGCCCCGAGACGATGGCGGCGTCGGTCGCGTCGATCCTCGAACGCCAGTTCTCGACCATCGCCGGCGTCACGGCGATGACCTCGGCGTCGTCGCTCGGCAACACCTCGATCGTCCTGCAGTTCGACCTCAATCGCAGCATCGACGGCGCTGCGCTCGACGTGCAGTCGGCGATCTCCTCGGCGATGAGGCGTCTGCCGCCGGAGATGACGACGCCCCCCAGCTTCCGCAAGGTCAATCCGGCGGACTGGGCGGTGATGCTGCTGACGCTGCGATCCTCGCAGGTCCGCTTGTCGGATGTCGACGCCTTCGCCAACCGGGCGATCCTGCCGCGCGTTTCGACCCTGCCCGGCGTGGCCCAGGTCCTGATCTTCGGCTCGCAGAAATTCGCCGTTCGCGTGCGCGCCGACCTCGACCAGCTGGCGGTTCGCGGCCTCACTTTGCAGGAGTTGCAGAACGCCGTCGTCAACGCCAACTCGAGCAAGCCCGTCGGTTCGATCGCCGACCGGCGCCAGAACGCGATCCTCGAGGCCACCGGGCCGATCAACAAGGCCGCCGACTACATGCCGGTGATCGTGACCTGGCAGAACGGCGCGCCGGTCCGCATTTCCGACGTCGCGACGGCGATCGACAGCGTGGAGAACGACAAGGTCGCGAGCTGGCTCGACGGCACGCGCGCCATCGTCATGGGCGTCTACCGTCAGCCCGACGCCAACACCGTGGAAGTCGTCGACCGGGTCAAGGCCATCCTGCCGCAGATCCAGGCGGAGTTGCCGCCCGGTGTCGAAATCGAGCTGATGGCCGACCGGTCCAAGCCGATCCGCGACGCGATCGCCGACGTCGAGTTCACGCTCGCCCTGGCGGCCGTGCTGGTGATCATCGCGATCTACTTCTTCCTGCGGACCTTCCGCGCGACGCTCATCCCCGCGATCGCGCTGCCGATCTCGGTCGTCGGCACCTTCGCCGGCATGTATGCGTTCGGCCACTCGATCGACAACATCTCGCTGCTGGCGCTGACGCTCGCGGTCGGCTTCGTCGTCGACGACGCCATCGTCATGCTGGAGAACATCGTCCGCCACATCGAGGCCGGCGAGAAACCGATGGAGGCGGCCTTCAAGGGGGCCAAGGAGGTCAGCTTCACCATCGTCTCGATGACGCTGTCGCTGGTCGCCGTCTTCATCCCCGTGCTGTTCATGGGCGGAGTCGTCGGCCGCATGTTCAACGAGTTCGGCCTGGTCATCAGCATGGCCATCCTGATCTCGGGCATCGTGTCGCTGACGCTGACGCCGATGCTGTGCTCGCGCCTCCTGAAGCCGGTCGACCATCACGAGAAGCACAACGTCCTGGTGCGGGCGTTCGAGTGGGGCTTCAACAAGGTCAGCGCGGGCTATGCCGCGGCGCTGAGGCGCACCGTGCGCCTGCCGCGCCTCGTGCTCGGCGTCACCCTCGGGACCTTCGTCCTGACCATCGTTCTGTTCCAGGCCGTGCCCAAGGGCTTCTTTCCGTCCGAGGACATCGGCCAGATCATCGGATCCACGGTCGGTCCGGACGATGCGTCGTTCGACGCCATGGTCGCCCGCCAGTCGGTGCTCGCCGAGGCCATCCGGCGCGATCCCGACGTCGCGTCCGTGGTGTCGACGGTCGGCTTCGGCGGCGCGGCGGCGACGGTCAATTCCGGCCGCATGTTCATCATTCTGCGCGACAAGCCGGAGCGCAAGGACAGCGCCAACCAGGTCGTCGCCCGCCTGCGTCGTGCAACGGCGGGCGTGCCCGGCATCAACATCTACTTCCGGCCGGCGCAGTCGATCAATATCGGCACGACCCTGACCCGCGCGCAGTACCAGTTCGGCATGCGCTCCAGTGATCTCGCGACCCTGCGCGATTACGCTCCGAAGATGGAAGCCAGGATGCGCCGCATCCCCAGCATCCTCGACGTCAACTCCGACCTGCAGGTCCGCGCCCGCTCGGCGCTCATCGAGATCGATCGCGACATCGCCTCGCGTCTCGGCGTATCGGTCGACCAGATCCGCCAGCTGCTTTATTCCGCCTTCGGCTCCCGCCAGGTGTCGACGATCTACGCGGCCGACGACACCTATCAGGTGATCCTCGAGGCCGATCCGAAATACGCCGATGCCAGCGACATCCTGCGCCGGCTCCAGATCCGCACGCCGAGCGGCGGGCTGGTGCCGCTCGACACGCTGGCCAAGCGCATCGACAAGCCGACCTCGCTCACCGTCAACCACATCGCCCAGCTTCCCGCGGTGATCATATCCTTCAACCTGGCGCCCGGGGTGGCGCTGGGCGACGCGGTCCGCGACATCCAGGCCGCCGCGGCCGAGGTCGGCGTGCCGGCCAACATCGCGACCAGCTTCGAGGGCAGCGCCCAGGTCTTCCAGCAGGCGGTCGCCAACCAGGGCCTGCTGCTGTTCGGCGCCGTCCTCGTGATCTACATCATCCTCGGCATCCTCTACGAGAGCTTCATCCACCCGCTCACCATCCTGTCGGGCCTGCCCTCGGCCGGCATCGGCGCGATCGTCACCCTGATGTTGTTCGGCATGGACCTCAGCGTCATCGCCATGATCGGCGTCGTCATGCTGATCGGCATCGTGAAGAAGAACGCCATCATGATGGTCGACTTCGCGATCGTGCGGCGGGCCCAGGGCGCGAACGCCGAGACGGCGATCGTCGAGGCCGCGCTGCTGCGCTTCCGGCCGATCATGATGACCACCGTCTGCGCCCTGCTCGGCGCGCTGCCGATCGCCGTCGGCCACGGCGCCGGCGCCGAGCTGCGTCAGCCGCTGGGCATCGCGGTGGTCGGCGGCCTTCTGGTGTCGCAGCTGCTCACCCTGTTCATCACGCCGGTGGTCTACATCTGGTTCGACCGGCTGGCCGGCATGCGGTTCAGTCCAGGCTGGGCCAGGCGCTGGCGCACCAGGGGCCGCATACCCGCGACGCCCGCCGAATAATCCCTGCCACACCGGAGCTGACGAAATGACCGACGACATCGGCGCCTTCGTGCCGGGCTCACGTGTCCGCCTCGAGGGCCGCGCTGGCGGTCCGCTCTCGGGTCTCACCTTCGCCGCCAAGGATCTCTTCGACGTTGCCGGGGTGCCGACCGGCGGCGGCAACCACGACTGGCCGACCGGCCGGCCGGTGCCGACGCGGCACGCCTGGGCGATCCAGACCCTGCTCGATGGCGGCGCGACGCTGATCGGCAAGACGATCACCGACGAAGTCTCGCTCGGCATCCTGGGCGAGAACGCCTTCGATGGCACGCCCGTGAATGTCCGCGCACCGGGCCGCGTGCCGGGTGGCTCGTCGTCCGGTTCGGCCGCCGCGGTGGCGGCGGGGATCTGCGACACCGCGCTCGGCACCGACACCGGCGGCTCGGTGCGGGTGCCCGCGAGCTTCTGCGGCCTCTACGGCATCCGGCCGACGCACGGCCGCCTCGACCTCGCCGGCATGCTGCCCCAGGCGCCGACGTCGGACACCATGGGCTGGTTTGCCCGCGACGCCGAGACCTTCGCCAGGGTGTCGTCGGTGATGCTGGGTGAGGCGATTCCCCCAGCGAACGGGCGCGCGCTGCCGACCAAGCTGATCGTCGCCGTCGACGCCTTCGGCTTCGCTGACGCCGATGTCGCCGAAGCGCTTCAGCCGATGGTCAGGCGTCTCGCCTCGATCACGGGCTCGAGCCGCGAGGAGATCATGGCGCCGCAGGGCCTTTCGGTGTGGGCCCGGGCGCAACGCACCTTGCAGCCGCACGAGGCCTTCAACACCTTCCGCGCGTGGCTGGACCAGGGCAATCCGCGATTCGCCTTCTCGGTCGCCAGGGCGCTGGTGATGGGATCGATGATCCCCGAGTCCGAGCGCACCTGGGCCAACCTGATGCGCCAGGAAGTGCGCGGTCGCCTGAAGCATCTGCTGCCGCCCGGCACGATCCTCTGCCTGCCGACCACGCCGTTTCCGGCGCCGTTGCGCGGCCAGCCCCTCTCCGTGCTCGATCCCTTGCGCGACCGCATCACGTGCCTCTGCGCCCATGGCGGCCTCGCGGGTTTTCCGCAGGTCAACCTGCCGGGCGCGGTGACGGTTGACGGCCTGCCGGTCGGCCTGTCCATCATTGGCAACAGGGGCAGCGACGCCGGCCTGGTGGCTGTGGCGCGCGCCCTCGAGGGGAAGATTTGAACGACCTGACGCCCAACATTCCCGAAGTGGTGGCCGAGGTTGGCGCTCTGTTCGAGCGCTACGAACAGGCGCTGATCGACAAGAACGTCGATGTGCTGGACGGAACGTTCTGGAACAGCCCGCACACCATCCGCTACGCCCTGAACGAGAACGGCTACGGCTTCGCCGAGATCCACGCCCATCGCGTGGCGCGGCCACCGGGATCCGGCATCAAGGAAAAGCGCGTCCGGCTCGAGATCCTGACGCTCGGCCGCGACGTCGCCACGGTGAACCTCGAGTTCAAGATCCGTGGCAAGGAGCTGGTCGGCCGGCAGAGCCAGACCTGGGTGCGTTTCCCCGATGCCGGCTGGAA
>MEMN01000193.1:0-2684 GCA_001767945.1 Alphaproteobacteria bacterium RIFCSPHIGHO2_12_FULL_66_14
GCTGCGGCTCGTAGGTGACGGCCAGGAGCTTCACGATCCCGTTCATGATCGGGAACAAGGCGCAGGCGATGCAAATGAAAAGGACGCCGAGCAACGGCCGGGACGTCCGGTTCGGGGCCGTACTCTCCGCCACCTCAGGCG
Source organism: Alphaproteobacteria bacterium RIFCSPHIGHO2_12_FULL_66_14 (assembly GCA_001767945.1). Lineage (GTDB taxonomy): Bacteria > Pseudomonadota > Alphaproteobacteria > Reyranellales > Reyranellaceae > Reyranella. The sequence goes on from MEMN01000193.1 coordinate 142, forward strand.
CTCAGCGGAAGAAGCGTTCGAGTGTGCCCAGCAGCAACGTTCCAGCCGTCGCGATCACGATCAGCGACGCGGCAATCGAAGTGAACCGGCCGATCTCCTGCGAGCGGCCGTCGCCGATGATCAGGCGATGTGCGACCATGGAGGCCATTCCGATTGCCGCCAGCGTGATGGCCATGCCGAGCGCGATGGCGATCACACCGATCACGCCCGCCCATAGGACGCCCAACGCCACCGACAGCAGGATCACCACCAGCGCCCCGGCGCAGGGTGCAATGCCGGCCGCCGTCAGCAGCAGCCAGCCGGCGATGGTTCGGCGAGGTGGTTCATGGTGATGGGCATGATGGTGGTCGTGATCGTGGTGGGCGTGACCAACAGGGCCATGCTCATCGCCATGGGAATGCTCGTGGAGCCGCCCCGTGATTCCCGCCCACAGTCGCCAGAACCCGACCAGCAGAATCAGGACATACGAGACGATCTCGACGTTGCGCACTTCGCGCAGGGCGCCCAGCAGGCCGACGCTGTAGAAGAGTTTCAGCGCGCCCGCGAGCAGAAGCGCGGCGAGCGTGTGCGTGAAGGCGATCCAGGCGCCGGCGAAGATGCCTTCGATCCAGGCCCTGGGCCTGGTGCTGTCGAGGAAGTACGCCACCACGACCGCCTTGCCGTGCCCCGGCCCAAGCGTATGTACGACGCCATAGCCGAAGCACACGCTGGCGAGCGTCCACAATGCCAGAGATCCCGAGCCGGACTGGATGTCGCGCAGCGACGTCGACAGCGCCTGCTGGATACGGCGCTGATACTCGGCCGAGTAGCGGGCGAGCTCGGCCACGCCGTCGCTGAACACCACCGCGCCCACCAGCACGAGCAGAACCAGCACACCGATCCAGAGGAACGGCGAGCGCAGGACGGTCGACCTCACGGAAGCTGACCTCATGGGATCTGGCACGTCACGATGCCCGCAAAGACCGGATAGCCACGCACGAATTCGGCTTTGTGCGCGGGGTTATTGGAGAGCGTGCAACCCGCCGGAATGGCGGCCTTGTTGACCTCGATCCGCATGAAATCCTCCGGATCGTAGGTCACGACCGAGAAGGACTTGCTGGGCTCGGGCAGAGCGAAGCGCATGATGTAGACGAGGTTGCGCGGCCCCTTCTTGCGCGGCGCGTCCGGTTGTCCAGCTCGCTTGTTGGCAGGCATCTCCATCCCGGCCTTGTCGCCGGCGGCGCGGTCCCACTCCGGCGGGATGAAGCTTGCCGGATCGTCGATCCGCGCCGAGAAGTCCGGCCGCTTGGGCGGCCGAAAATCCTTGCCGCCGGTATTGAGCCAGGTCAGGTAGCCGTAGTTCTTGAGCTCCGGCATCATCTCGTCGGCAAGCACTTTCGTTTCCCGCGCCGAAAACTTGCCGTCCTGATTCTCGTCGATCAGGGGAATCTCGATCTCGCTGGAAAATGGATCGAATCGCCATTCGATCTCGACATGCGTGTACTTCCCGTCCTTGGCCACGACCCGGACCACTTCCTGGATCCATATGTGGGGATGCGCCAGCACGACGGAGGAAAGCAACATTCCCCCAATCGCCAGAAGCAGTCCGAAGATTGCCCTCATGCTCGGGTCTCCTGGGCCGGTACGGGCCGCGGCTTGCCGTCGTCGTCGATCGCCACGAACACATAGGTGCCGTGGGTCACCTGGATGTCGAGCTGCTCATGGCGGCGTTGCACCATGGTTTCCAGGGCGATGGTGATCGAGGTCCGGCCGACCTTCACGACTTCTCCATAGATCGACACCATGTCTCCCACCTTGATCGGCTGGACGAAGGTCATGGCCGTGATTGCCACGGTCGCCACCCTGCCCTTGGCCACCCGCGCGGCCAGCGAGCCGCCCGCGATATCCATCTGGGAGAGCACCCAGCCGCCGAAAATGTCGCCGTTCCCGTTCATATCGGCGGGCTGCGGCACGGTCCTTACGATGGGATCGCGGCGACTTTCAGACATCGATTCCCCACCGGATATGGTTGATTTCGGGCAATTTTGCTACCATACCCATGCTCCACCGGCCATCAAGTGATCCCCTCGCGCGGCCGGTAACAAAAGAAGCAAACATGGCGAAGAACGGCGATCTATTCGATCGGTCGGGAGGCGGCAAGCGCGCCACTGCGACCAAGGACACCTCCTACACGGCCCGCGACATCGAGGTCCTGGAAGGGCTTGAGCCCGTCCGCAAGCGCCCCGGCATGTATGTCGGGGGTACCGACGAGCGCGCCCTGCATCACCTTGTCGCCGAGGTACTCGACAACGCCATGGACGAAGCCGTGGCCGGTCACGCCGACACGATCTATCTCGAGCTTCTGGCCGGCAATCGCGTGCTGGTGCGCGACAACGGCCGCGGCATTCCCGTCGACCCGCATCCCAAATTCAAGAACAAGTCGGCGCTCGAGGTCATCCTCACCACTCTGCACTCCGGCGGCAAGTTCAACGGCAAGGTCTACGCCACCTCCGGCGGCCTGCACGGCGTCGGTGTCTCGGTCGTCAATGCGCTGTCGGACGAGC
>MEMN01000193.1:2704-5557 GCA_001767945.1 Alphaproteobacteria bacterium RIFCSPHIGHO2_12_FULL_66_14
CGCACCCAACCGCCGCGGCACGACCGTGACCTTCCATCCCGATCCCCAGATCTTCGGCAAGCAGGCCTTTGTCGCCGAGCGCATGTATCGCATGGCACGCTCGAAGGCCTATCTCTTCCGAGGCGTAGAAATCCGCTGGAAATGCGAGCCGTCTCTGCTGCCAAAAAGCAAATCAGATGGTGGCGGCACGATCCCGGCCGAGGAGTCCTTCCATTTCCCGGGTGGTCTCAAGGACTATCTGACATCGGAGATCGGCGAGCGACCAACGGTCGTGCCACAGCCTTTCGCCGGCGAGGCCAAGAGCGAGACCAACGGCAACGCCGGCGGCAAGGTTGAATGGGCCGTGTGGTGGCCGACGGACGAGGAAGGCTTCGTCCGCTCCTACTGCAACACCGTGCCGACGATCGAGGGCGGCACCCACGAATCCGGCTTTCGCAGCGCGCTGCTGCGCGGACTCAAGCGCTACGCCGAGCTCACCGGCAACCGCAAGGGTTCGATCATCACGGCGGATGACCTGATCGAAGGCGCGGCTGGCCTGGTGTCGGTGTTCATCGAACAACCGCAGTTCCAGGGCCAGACCAAGGAGAAACTCGTCAGCGTCGAGGCGACCAAGCTGGTCGAGACCATCGTCGGCGACAATTTCGAGCACTGGCTGACCGGCGACAAGGAAGTCGGCAATGTCCTGCTCGAGCATGTCGTCGCCAAGGCCGAGGAGCGTCTGCGCCGCAAGCAGGACCGCGAGCAGCAACGCAAGACGGCGACGCGCAAGCTGCGCCTGCCCGGCAAGCTCGCCGACTGCAGCAGCACGGCGTCGACCGGCACCGAGATCTTCCTGGTCGAGGGCGACTCGGCCGGCGGTTCGGCCAAAGCGGCGCGCAACCGCGAGACCCAGGCCATCCTGCCGCTCAGGGGAAAGATCCTGAACGTGGCCAGCGCCAGCGCCGACAAGCTGCGCGAGAACCAGGAAATCCAGGATCTGATCCAGGCGCTCGGCTGCAACACCGGCGCCCACTACAGCGACGACAAGCTGCGCTACGAGCGCGTGATCATCATGACCGACGCCGACGTCGACGGTGCGCACATCGCCTCGCTGCTGATGACGTTCTTCTACCGCGAGATGCCGAAGCTGATCGAAAACGGCCACCTCTTCCTGGCGCAGCCACCGCTCTTCCGGATGAGCAAGGGCGGCCGGACCGAATATGCCCATGACGAACAGCAGAAGGACGAGCTCCTGCGGACCGTGTTCGGTGGCAAGGCCGAGATGACGCGTTTCAAAGGTCTCGGTGAAATGCAGTCGGTGCATCTGCGCGAGACCACGATGGATCCGACCAAGCGCATCCTGCTCAAGGTCGATGTCCCGACCGCGGCCGACGTCGACGCCCGGCGGGAAGCCATGCGGACGGCGACCCTGGTCGAGGACCTGATGGGGCGGAAACCCGAGAAACGCTATGCCTTCATCCAGGAAAACGCCAAATTCGCCCGTGATCTGGATGTCTGAGCGGCTTGCGGCGAACTGACTGCCGGCGCGCGATAATGTGACGTGATCCGGCTTCAATCTCGTCGTAACATTTCCCCAAGACCTGCGCTGAGGAGGAAGTCCACGTGCGCTTTGCCAGCAAGATTGCCGCCGCCATGGTTGCCGCCGCAGCGGCCTTTGCCACGGCGGCCTACGCAGCAACCATCGGCGGTGTCTACTACGCCGTCCAGTACGACTATCGCGAGTTCTTCGCCGCCACCGACGGCAAGCCGTTCCAGGTGATCATCGAAGGCAATCCCTTCCCAAGCATGGACACCGGCGAAGTGGCGCGCCAGCTTCTGCCGGTCATGCAGGCCGCCAAGCCGATGCCACGCCTCACCTTCACCTACGACGCCCCGGCGGAGAAGCCGCGTCCGGACTACCGCCTCGTCCTGGTGTTCGACTATGCCAACGATCTCCGCGCCGATGCAGTCTGCGAAGGCACGCGGCGAACCGGTCCCGGCACGCCCGGCGTCTTCAAGGTTTTTGCCATCTATTGTCGCAACGACATGTCGATGTCGCAGACGACGGCCTGGACTCCGGCGACGGGGCCGGACGACCCGCGGATCAATTGGCTGTTCCGGGAGTTGTTCATGGTCGTGTTCAACGACGCCGAATCGCTGCGACGCCAGAACGGCTTCGACCGTCAATAGGCTCGAAGCGCTCCACAGGCACTCTCTGCTAACCAGACGGCCATGGCCGTCTGGTACTCCTTGGTCGACTCGCTTCTGTCCCGCCTCGACGCGGAGACGGCGCATGGGGTGGCGCTTCGTGCCCTGAGAACCGGACTGTTGCCCGGCGACAGCAAGCCGGACCCGTCGTCGCTTTCCGTCACCGTCTGGGGCCGCCGCCTGCCCAATCCGATCGGCCTTGCCGCCGGCTTCGACAAGAATGCCGAGGTTCCCGACGCCCTGCTCGGCCTCGGCTTTGGTTTCGTGGAGATCGGCAGCGTCACGCCCAGGCCGCAGCCGGGCAATCCCCGGCCTCGGCTGTTCCGCCTGCCCGAGGATCGCGGTGTCATAAACCGCATGGGTTTCCCGGGCCAGGGGTTGGAGGCCGTTCGCTCGAGGCTCGCCGCCCGCCCTCGCCGCGGCTTCCTGGGCGTCAATGTCGGGGCGAACAAGGACAGCACCGACCGGGCGGCGGATTACGTCGCCTGCAGCGTCGCTCTTGCGCCCTATGCCGACTATCTCGTGTGCAACGTGTCCTCGCCGAACACGCCGGGACTGCGCAACCTTCAGGGCCGCGCCCAGCTCTCGGAACTGCTCAAACGCGTCCAGGACGCGATTCCCGCCTCGGGGCCGTCCGCGGCCCCTGCGCCGGTGCCGCTTGTGGTC
>MEMN01000193.1:5563-17125 GCA_001767945.1 Alphaproteobacteria bacterium RIFCSPHIGHO2_12_FULL_66_14
GCGCCGGACGCGACCGACGACGACCTGGACGACATCGTCTCGGTCTGCCGCGACCTGCGAATGGACGGCATTATCGTCGGCAATACGACGTTGTCGCGCCCGCCCTCCCTGCGTTCCAAGCGGCGTGCCGAAACTGGTGGCCTCTCGGGTGCTCCCCTCACGACACTGTCGACCGAAGTTCTGCGCCGGACTGCCCAGCGCGTCGAAGGCCAGTTCGCCCTGATCGGCTGTGGCGGCGTCGCTTCGGGGGCGGACGCCTACGCCAAGGTCCGGGCCGGTGCCAGCCTCGTCCAGCTCTACTCGGCCATGGTGTTCGAGGGCCCGCCCCTCATCCGCCGCATCAAGGACGAGCTTGCGGCGCTGCTGGCACGCGACGGGTTTGCGTCGGTCGCCGACGCCGTGGGCGCCGACCTACGTTGACGTCTCGTCGAGATACTGGCCCGCGTCGAACTTGACGTAGGCGCCGGCCTCATCGAAGGCCACGCCGATCGGGTCGCCGCCTGACACCACGATATCGATCTGCTTCTGCAGCAGAATCCGCAACATGGACACGCCCTGGTCGGAGGACATCAGGTGCTCTTCCGAATGGAAGGTGATCGCGCCCTGCCCGACCTGTGCCTCGGCGTCACCGGGGAATTTCTGGTGCTCCTCCGGCGTCAACTCGGCCCAGGTCTTGCCGTTGTAGCGTGACTTGAACTTGCTGAGTTCGCCCGTCTCGCGAACCCGGCCGGCGACGTAGATGCGGTAGTGCGTGTCGTCGATCGGCAGAGTCCAGCCGATCGACTCGACCATGCCGTACTGCGCGACCCGCGGATTGGCAACGACCCGCAAGGTCGGCACAACGGCTTCGGTGACGCGACGGAAGCGCTTGCCGTCGGGTCCGGGACGGATCGAGGTCGCCTTCACGCCCTGGCGGCCATACTCGAACTTGACCTTCGGAAAGGCGTTCATCTGCTCGACGAACTGCGGCCCGCTGAACGTGCCGTGCAGGATCGGCACATGATAGGGATCGACCACGTTCTCGAAATGCTGCAGCCAGTTGCAGGGCGCGATCTCGATGCCGCCGCTGCCGATGCTGGAATCGTCGGCCTCGATGAATTCGCCGGGCTGCAACACTTCCAGGCATTCGTAGCGCGGCAGCACCGGCTTCTTTTCCGGCGGGCCGAGATAGGCGAAGACCAGGCCGTAGCGTTCCTCGACCGGATACCAGGGCTGGCGCACGCGCTGGCATTGCGCACCGGTCGGATTGGGCTCGCACGGCATCTCGAGGCAGTGCCCTTCAACGTCGAACAGCCAGCCGTGATAGCAGCAGCGGATGCCGCGCTCCTCGACCTTGCCGTAGTAGAGCGTCGTGCCGCGATGACAGCAACGCGGGTAGACCAGGCCCGCTTGCCCGCGGCCGTCACGGAACAGGATCAAATCCTCGCCGAGGATCTTGACCGGCCGCGGCGTGGCACCGGCATCGGCCGCCATGCCGACCGGATGCCAGTAGCGCCGCAGCAGTTCGCCCATCGGCGTGCCGCGCCCGACCTCGGTGAGCTTCGTATTGTAGGCCGGCGGCTCCAGGTTGTAGGCGGAGCGAACATCCGTCGTCGCACTCATTCTGAACTCCCTACTCCACCTTGGCGCCGGATTGCGTGATGAGGTCGGCCCAGATCGGCGTCTCGCGCACCAGAACGGCCGCAAGCTCCGCCGGGGTTGAGCCGACCGGCGTCTGGCCCTGCTCGATCAGCTTCTGTGCGACGGCAGGCTCGGTGATCACTGCCCTGATCGCCTGCTGCATCCTGTTCACGATGTCGGCAGGCGTTCCCGCCGGCGCATAGGCGGCAACAAACAGGCTGAGGTCGAAGCCCGCGACCAGCTGCTCGGCGAAGGTCCCGAGGTTGGGCATCGACGCCGAGCGTTTGGCCCCGGCGACGGCGAGCGGCTTCACGCGGCCGGCAGCGATCTGCGGCTTGGCGCTCGTCGGGCTCGCCCATGTGAGATCGAGCGTGCCGTTTGCGACGTCCTGCAGCGCCGGCACATCGCCGCGATAAGGCACGTGGCTGTAGAGGCCGCCGCCACCTGGACCGCCGAGGGTCTTCTCGAACAGCAGGCCGTAGAGATGGCCGCTCGAGCCGACGCCCCAGCTGCCGTAGGTGGCGGGCCGTCCCAGCCCCTTCACCCAGGCGGCCATGTTTCGGAGATCGTCGAAAGGCGCATCGGCCTTCACGACCAGCAGGATCGTTCCCAGGGACACCAGCGATACCGGGATCAGGTCCTTGTCGGGATCGAACGGCAGTTTGGCGTACAGGCTTGGATTGTTGGTGTGGGTCGAATTGGTCGTGATCAGGAACGTGTAGCCATCGGAGGCTGCCTTGGCGACGATATCCGCCCCTACGATCGTGTTGGCGCCCGGCTTGGGATCGACCAGGACCTGCTGGCCCAGGCGTGCCGTCAGCCCGTCGGCGATGACACGCACCATCGCGTCGATGGCACCGCCGGGATTGAACGGCACGACGATGCGGACGGGCCTGGTCGGCCAGGCGCTTTGTGCCCGGCCTGCGGAGGCGAGGAAAGGCGTGGAAAGCGCCGCCCCGACGATGGTTCGCCGCCCGAACGCTTTCCGCGTCATGATTGTCTCCCCCTAGATGTCCGCGAAGACGTGACTTTCCTTCTTGGCGCCGGGATGCGTGACCGCCCCGTCGACGGCAGGGCCGACCAGCTGCGCATATTTCCAAAGGGCGCCGGCCGTGTAGCCGTTCTTCCTGGGTTTCCACGCCTTCCGCCGCTTCTTCAGTTCCTTCTCGGAAAGATCCACGGACAACTTGCCCTTGATCGCATCGATGGTGATCATGTCGCCGTTCTTCAGCAGACCGATCGGACCGCCCACCGCCGCCTCCGGCCCGACATGACCGATGCAGAAGCCGCGGGTACCTCCGGAGAAGCGGCCGTCGGTGATCAATGCCACCTTCTCACCGACGCCGAGGCCATAGAGCGCCGCCGTCGTCGACAGCATCTCGCGCATGCCCGGGCCGCCCTTGGGGCCTTCGTAGCGGATGACGATGACCTCGCCGTCCTTGAACTTGCCCTTCACGACGGCGTCGAAGGCCGCCTCCTCGCTGTCGAAGCAGCGTGCCGGGCCGGTGAAGACCAGGCGATGCATGCCCGCCACCTTCACGATGGCGCCGTCGGGCGCCAGGTTGCCGCGCAGGCCGACCACGCCGCCGGTCGGCGTGATGCAGTTCTTCACGCGATAGACGACGTCCTGGTTGTCCGGGAACGTCACGTCCTTGTGGTTCTCGGCCAAAGTCTTGCCGGTCGCCGTCAGGCAGTCGCCGTGCAGCAGCTTGTTGTCGAGCAGCTCCTTGATCACGACGGGAATGCCGCCGACGCCGAACAGGTCGAACGCCACGTACTTTCCGCCGGGTTTGAGGTCGGCGATGTAGGGCGTCTTCTTGAATATCTTGGCGACGTCGTGCAGGTCGAACTTGATGCCGCATTCGTGCGCCATCGCCGGCAGATGGAGCGCCGCGTTGGTCGAGCCGCCTGTCGCCGCCACCACGGTCGCCGCGTTCTCGAACGCCTCGCGCGAGCAGATGCCGCGCGGCCGGATGCCGAGCCTGAGCAGGTTCATCGCCGCCTCGCCCGAGGCCTCGGCATACTGGTCGCGGGTCTCGTAGGGCGCCGGAGCGCCGGCCGAGCCGGGAAGTGCGAGGCCGATCGCCTCGGACACGCACGCCATGGTGTTGGCGGTGAACTGGCCGCCGCACGAACCGGCCGACGGGCAGGCCGCACACTCCAGTTCATGCAGGTCGGCGTCGGAGAACTTGCCGGCGGCGTGCATGCCCACGCCTTCGAACACGTCGACGACGGTGACGTCCTTGCCGCGGAACCTGCCTGGCAGGATCGAGCCGCCGTACATGAACACCGACGGCACGTTCAGCCGCAGCATCGACATCATCATGCCCGGCAGCGACTTGTCGCAGCCGGCAAGCGTCACCATCGCGTCATAGCAGTGGCCGCGCATGGTGAGTTCGACTGAGTCGGCGATCAGGTCGCGGCTGGCCAGCGAAGACTTCATTCCCTGATGACCCATGGCGATGCCGTCGGTCACGGTGATGGTGGTGAACTCGCGCGGCGTTCCGCCGCCGCGGTCGACACCGATCTTCACCGCCTGCGCCTGGCGGCTGAGCGCGATGTTGCAGGGCGCGGCCTCGTTCCAGCAGGTGGCGACGCCCACGATCGGCTGGGCAATCTGCTTGTCGGTGAGGCCCATGGCATAGAGATAGGACCGGTGTGGCGCCCGCTCCGGCCCGACCGTCGTGTGCCGGCTCGGCATCTTCGACTTGTCGAAGGTGGGATTGGGATGCAGCTTGGGTTGCTTCTTCTTGGCCATTTTCGCCGGGTTTCCGCCATGCTTGGTCGGCGGCGACTTTAGCGATGCCCGCGGCCAATTCCTAGGCATTAGCCGCCGATCGCGTTCCGTGCCTTGCCGCTAAACCTTCATCGTCCAGAAGGCGTCGATACCCAGCCGATCCCGCCATTCCGCCGTCGCCTCGGCTTTCTGAGCCTCCAGCGGAATTCCCGACCCATCGGCGACCCGGGTGATCGCGTCGAACCCGGCGATTACCGCCGCGGCATCGTGCATGGCGTCGTCGCCCATGCGGCCGACGACCAGTTGGCGGACTTTCGCAAGCCCGGCCCCGGCAGTGATGGCAGCATCCGCGAACGCCAGGAGTTCCGCTTCATGCGGAACGCCACTCCCACCCTCACCGGCCACGATTCCCTCGAAGCGATACTCGGCTCCTTGGTGTCGTCCGCTCCCCCGGAGCAGCGCCAAATGGCTGGTCGTTCAATAGACGCACTGGTTCTGAACCGCGACACGCGCCGCCAGCATCTCGATCTGCGCGTGACTGATCGCCCGGTACTCGCGCGCGAAATCGCGCATGGCGTGCTGCGGCAGATACATCGTCTCGAACATGTGCCAGAACTGCATCATCGCCTCGGGCACGAGGCTGAGGGCGCGATGGACATTGCCACCGATCCGGCCACCTGCTTCGTAGAGCGGCGGATCGTCCGGCGTCACGTCCTCCGGCGCGAGCATGGGCATCCATCCCAGGCCGGGCTTGGCGCCCGTGGGACGTCGCCGGCTCGGCAGGCCTTCACGCGGTACCGGCGTGTCGCGCTGGCTATTCCCCGCGGCGCGATCGTACGTGTCGGCCGCCGTCGTGATCGCCACCACGCTCAACAATTCGACATAGGCCTCGTCGCTCAGGCCCGATGCGCCGAGCCGCTTGTACCAGGCCTCCGACAACCGGCCCGGATCCGTGACGATCCGGTGGACCGCCTCGATCGCCGCTTCGGACAGATCGGTCGCTCCTGTGTGTCGTCCTGGAATCGCAGCCGGTGACAATGCTGCCTTGCGTGCCTGGCAGAGGTCGCAAGCCCGCGCTGCGCGAGTCTCCGCCACGATCTTGACCCGCTCTGCGCCGGTCCACCAAACGCCGGCTGCACCGAGTGCGTCCCAGGCGATATCGAGCGCGTCTCGCAATTCTTGCCGCATGGTGAAAATTTACGCGGCAGACGCCGCCCCGTCGAGGCCATAGACTGCCCGCGGGGAGAACACGCCGTGCCACTCTGGATACCGATCACCATCGCCGCCGCGTTGTGCCAGAACATCCGGACGACGATGCAGCAGAAGATTCGCGGCCTGCTGAGCGTCGATGGCGCGAATTTCGTCCGTTACCTCTACGGCGCCCCGCTGGCGCTGGCTGCCCTCGCCTTCCTTGTTTGGGGCACTGGCCGGACGGTGCCCACGATCACGCTGGCCTTCCTCGGCCTCGTGACCATTGCCGGCGTGGCGCAGATCGTGGCGACGTCGCTGATGATCCACTCTTTCTCGCTGCGCAATTTCACCGTCGGCACGGTCTACTCCAAGACCGAGACGGTGTTCGTAGCGCTGTTCGCGACCTACATCGCCGGCGAACCGCTGGCCTTCGGCTCCTGGATCGGCATCTTCGTTTGCCTGGGTGGCGTGGCGATCCTGAGCGTGCGCGGCAAGCTCTCCGACATACGCAGTGTCCTTGCCGACCTCACGCACAAGGGCGCGGTCTACGGCATCCTGTCCGGCGCGGTCTTCGCCATCGCCGCCGGCACGATCCGCGAGGCCTCCAAGCTCCTGCCCGAGGGCGATTTCATGATCCGCGGCATCACGGTGCTCGCCTGTATGAACACCATCCAGGTCGTGCTGATGGCCCTCTACCTCGCACGACGCGACCGGCCACAACTCGGCAAGGTCTGGCACAACTGGCGCTCTTCGATCTGGGTCGGCATCTTCAGCGTGCTGGGCTCGGCCGGCTGGGCGCTCGCCGTGACCTTGGAGAACGCCGCCCTCGTGCGCGCCGTCGGCCAGATCGAACTCGTCTTCACCTTCATCTCCTCGCGCCTCGTCCTCAAGGAGCGCCCGTCCCTCGGCGAATGGATCGGCAGCATCCTCGTGGTCGGCGGCGTCGTTCTCATCCTCGTAACGCGGTGACCTCATGACTGAACAGACAAGGCCGCTCGATGGCCTGCGCGTCCTCGATTTCTCGACCACCATTGCCGGCCCGCACTGCAGCCGATTGCTGGCCGACATGGGCGCCGACGTGATCAAGATCGAATCGCCCGACGGCGACCTCATGCGCAGCCGGCCGGTGCAGCGTGACGGCGCCGGCACGATGTTCGGCCAGCTCAATGCCGGCAAACGCTCGATCGTGCTCGACCTCAAGAAACCCGAGGCGATCGCCGCGGTGAAGAAGCTCGTCGAGACCGTCGACATCGTGCTCGAGAATTACCGTCCGGGCGTGATGAAGCGCCTGGGTCTCGACTATCCCGAGCTGGCCAGGATCAATCCCAGGCTCGTCTACGGCGCCATCTCCGGTTACGGCCAGACGGGCCCCGCCGCCGGCCGGCCGGCCTATGCGCCGGTCATCCATGCCTCGACCGGCTACGACAGGGCGCATCTCTTCTACCAGCAAGGCCGCGAGCGGCCGGACAATTGCGGCATCTTCGTCGCCGACTATGCCAGCGGCGCCTATGCGCTGGGCGGCATCCTGGCGGCGTTGCACCAGCGTCACGTCACCGGCAAGGGCCAGATGGTCGACGTCTCGATGTTCGAGACCCTGGTCGGCATGCTGCTGGGCGAGGTCAACCGCGCGCAGTTCGATTTCGACATGCCGTCGCGGCCGATGTACGGCCCGGTCGAGGCCAAGGACGGCTATGTCATGCTGGCCACGGCCAGTGAGCGCACTTTCCAGGACATGGCGACAGCCGCCGGACGGCGCGACTGGCTCAGCGATCCGCGCTTCGAGAAATACGCCGACCGCCGCATGAACTGGGACAAGTTCGTCGACGAATTCGAGCAGTGGTCCAGGACGCTCACGGTCAAGGAATGCGTCGCCGCGCTCGAGAAGCACGGCGTGCCTTGCTCGCCCTACCTCACCGTCACCGAAGCCCTGCAGGACCCGCAGGTCGCCCATCGCGGCTCACTCTGCACCATCGAGGACAGCGCAGGCGCCTATAAGTCGCCGGCGCCGCCCTTCCGCTTCTCGGGCTCACCGCTGCAAAGCGGGCCGAAGGTGGCAGCGCTGGGTGAGGATACCAGGAGCGTGCTGGCCGAAGCCGGCCTCAGCGCGGCCGAAATAGAAGCTCTTGTAGAATGATCGATCCGCGCACCCCCATCCTCGTCGGCTGCGGCCAGATCACCGACACGGCGGGCGCGCCGTCGAGTGATCGCTCACGCGTCGCCTTCTGCGCCGAAGCAGCGGCCGCCGCGCTCGACGATACGGGGGCTGCGATCGGTGGCCACGGGCTCGGCCACATGATCGACGCGCTGGCCGTGATGGAATTCTTCAGCGACATCAGCCCGCGCTTCGCCTCGCCCTTCGGCCGATCGAGCAATCCGCCCAAAAGCGTCGCCGACCGGCTGCATGCCCATCCCCGGCAGCTCCTCTACAGCCACTCCGGCGGCAACATGCCCCAGTATCTGGTCAACCGCTTTGCCGAGGAGATTGCGAACGGAGAGACCGAGCTGGCCCTGATCTCCGGCGCCGAACTGCTGCGCAGCACGCAGATCGCGCGCAGGGCCGGACAAAAGATCGATTGGAACGAGGATCCCGGTGACGAACCGGTGCGCATCGGCGACAAGCGCTTCGGCTTCAGCGACGAGGAAGCGCGGCACGAGCTGCGCGCGGCCATCCATTTTTATCCGCTGCTGGAGAACGCCATCCGCGGCGGCCTCGGGCGCGACGTCCAGAGCCACATGAAGGCAATGGGCCGACTGTTCGAGCGCCTCGCCGCCGTCGCCAAAGACAACCCGCTGGCGACCCGCCGCGACGGCTACAGCGCCGACGCCCTGTCGACGATCTCCGACGACAACCGCTGGATATGCTTCCCCTACCCGCGCCTGATGAACGCCAACGCCATCATCGACCAGGCTGCCGCCGTCCTCATGACCTCGGTCGAGAAGGCGCGCGGATGGGGCATTCCACAGGATCGCTGGGTGTTCCTGCACGGCTGCGCCGACGGCACGGACACCTGGGTGGTTTCGGAGCGCGATCGGCTCGACGCCTCGCCGGCGATCCGCGGCTGCGCCCGCATCGCGCTCGACATGGCGAACAAAAAGGTCGCCGATATCGATGCCTTCGATCTCTACAGCTGCTTCCCCTCTGCCGTCGAAGTGGCGATGACGGAGATCGGCATCTCCGAGGACGATCCGCGCCCGATCAGCGTCACTGGCGGCCTCCCCTTCTTCGGCGGCCCCGGCAACAACTACGTCACACATTCGATCGCCGAGATGATGAACGTCGTGCGTCGTAAGCCGGGTTCTTTCGGCATGGTGACGGCCAACGGCAACTACCTCACCAAGCACTCTGCCGGTCTCTATTCGACCGCGCCGACCAAGGGTCCGTGGCGGCGCGAGGACCCCAAGAAGTTCCAGGCCGAACTCGACGCCCGGCCGAAACAGCGGGTCGAGACCAGGCCCTCCGGCACTGGCACGGTCGAGACCTACTGCGTCACCTACGGCAAGGACGCCCCGGAACGAGGCTACGTCCTCGGCCGGCTCGACACGTCCGGCGACCGCTTCGTCGCCATGGCGCCCAACGATCCTGCCGTCCTGGCCGACATGCTGACGAAGGAGCAGCTTGGGCGTAAGGTGTCGGTCTCCGACGAGGGCGGTTGCAACGTCTTCCGCCCGATCTAGGCGAGGAACAGATGTCCAACATCCTGAGCGCGGCCCAGATGGCCGAATTCGACGACAAGGGCTTCACCTACGCCCGCAGGCTGTTCGCGCCCGACGAGGTGAAGCTGCTGACCCGCGCGATGGAAGAAGACCCCGCGGTGCGCGACAGCATCCTCGATCGCCGTGACGGCGAGGGCCGCTCGACTCGCATTGCGCTGTGGAACCGCGCCGGCGACAGCGTCTACGGACTCGCGGCCCGCACGCATCGCATGGTCGACACGTCGGCAGCGCTGCTGGGTGGCCCAGTCTACCACTATCAATCGAAGCTCACGGCCAAGGAGCCGGAGGTCGGTGGCGCCTGGGAATGGCACCAGGACTACGGCTACTGGTATTACAACGGCTGCCTCCGGCCCGACCTGCTGTCGGTCATGATCGCCCTCGACAAGACCGACCGGAGCAATGGCTGCCTGCAGATCGCCACGGGCTCGCACCGGCTCGGCCGCATCGATCATACGCCGCTGTCGCCAACCCAGAACGAGGTCGATCCCAAGCGCATGCCGCACATCCTCGAGAAATGCCCGATCGAATACTGCGAACTAGAAGCCGGCGACGCGCTCATCTTCCACTGCAACGCCATCCACCGCTCCGACGCCAACCGCTCCGCCAACCGGCGCTGGACCCTGTTGATCTGCTACAATCGCACCGACAACGACACGATCACCAAGGCCGACGACCGCTACTTCGTGCCGCTCGATCCGGTCGACGACGACGCGATCCGCCGCGCCGGCCTGCGCTTCGCCCGCGGCGACGGCCAGGAGCACTTCGCCAGCAAGCCGTACGTGCCGGATCTGCGCAAGGCGTCGTAACCGGCGGGGTTGCTCATGGACGTCCGCAAAGCCGCCGCGTCCGACATTGAAGCAACCGTAGACCTGGCAGAACGCAACCGGCGGCAATACCAGAAGTACCAGCCGACATTCTGGCGCAAGCACCCGCAATCGGCGGCGATGACGCAGCTGTTCTTCACCAGGCTGCTGACGGAGTCCGGCACGTTCTTCCTGGTCGCCATCGAGGGCAGCCAGCTCCTCGGCTTCCTGATTGCGCGGAAGTTTCCGTCGTCTCCCGTCTTCGATCCGGGTGGCGACACCTATCTGATCGACGATTTTTACGTGATCGAGCCTCGCCACTGGTTGACGACCGGCGAGGCCCTGCTCTCCCACGCGTCCACGCTCATTCACGAACGGGGCGCGGTTCAGATCCTGGTGACCTGCGGCGACCGGGATCTCGCCAAAGCCGAGACGCTACGCCAATCCGACCTGACCATCGCGTCGAACTGGTGGACGAAGCCGTTGACCTAGATGTGCTAAGGAGCGGCGATGAGCATAGCGAACGATGCCCGTTTCTGGGACCGGACGTCACGAAAGTACGCCAAGGCCGCGATTGGAGATCAGGCCGGATACGAGCTCACGCTGGACCGGACCCGCACCCTGTTGGGCCCGGACAGGCGGGTGTTGGAACTGGGCTGCGGGACAGGAACGACGGCGCTCCGGCTCGCCGGAAATGTACGGGACTATCTTGCGACGGACGTTTCCGCCGCGATGATCGCCATTGCCGAGCAGAAGCGTACCGCCGATCCCGTCCCGGCACTCGCCTTCCGCGCCGCGACCGCGGAGGCGTTAACGCAGGAGGCAACCCGGTTCGACGCGGTCCTGGGCTTCAACTATCTCCACCTGGTCCGCGATGTACCGGGCACCCTGCGCAGCATTCATGCCCTGCTTGCGCCAGGCGGCCTGTTCATCTCGAAGACGCCTTGTCTCGGGAACATGAATCCGCTCATCCGCCTCGTCCTGCTGCCCGCGATGCGCGCGATCGGCAAGGCCCCCTATGTCAGCGTCTTCGGGGCGGCGGATCTCGACCGGGGGATACGCGCCGAGAGCTTCGACATCGTCGCCACGGAAGACCACTCGACCAAGGGCACCGAGGCACGTCCCTACATCGTGGCGCGCAAGAGATGACGCGATCGGCCGGCTGGGCTTGTCCCTAGGCGCCCAGCCGCTCCAGCGCCGCGCTCAGTCGCGCTTTCGTCTGCTCGGCCTGGCCGCGGCGCGCGCGCTGCTCCTCGACCACTTCTTCCGGCGCCTTGGCGACGAAAGCTGCGTTGCCGAGTTTGGCGTCGATCTTGGCGATCTCGTCGGCGAGCTTCTTGATCTCCTTCTGGAGCCGCGCGCTCTCGGCCTTGAGGTCGATGACGTCGCCGACCGGCAAAGCATAGGTCGCCTCGCCCACCACGATCTGCAGCGACGCCTTGGGCGCGGCCCCAGCGGCTTCGACACCCTCGATGCGCGCCAGGCGCTCGATCGCGG
>MEMN01000193.1:17149-27068 GCA_001767945.1 Alphaproteobacteria bacterium RIFCSPHIGHO2_12_FULL_66_14
GGTGCGTCTCGAGCCGCACCTTCGTCGTTTCATTGCCGCCGATCACCAGCAGCCTGAGCTTGGCGCCCGCCGGGACGTTGAGCTCGGAGCGGGCCGAGCGGATGTCCTGGATCAGCTTCACCAGCCAGCCCATTTCCGCGTCCGCCGCGGCATCGGTCAGCGCAGGCGCGGGCCAGGGCTGGCCGATCAGCGCGCCGTGCTCGGCGCGATGGCCGAGCTTGTCCCACAGCTCCTCGGTGATGAACGGCATCACCGGGTGCATCAGCTTCACCGTCTCGCGCAGCACGAACGCCGTGACGGCGCGCGTCTCGTCCTTATCCGCTCCGTCGGCACCCTGCAGGATCGGCTTGGTGAGTTCGACATACCAGTCGCAGACCACGCCCCAGACGAACTCGTAGAGCGCGTTGGCGGCCTCGTTCAGCCGGAAGTCGGCCATCGCTTTGTCGATCGCCGTGTTGGCGCGCGCGAGCTCGCCCAGCATCCATTTGTTGACCGTGAGCTTCGCCGACGACGGATCGAAATTCCTGGGCAGCGCCGCCCCGTTCATCTCGGCGAAACGCGTCGCGTTCCAGAGCTTGGTCGCGAAATTGCGCGCGCCCTCGACCCGCGCCGGCGCAAGCCGCAGCCGGCCGGCCTGCGAAGCCGCCAGCGACGTCATGGTGAAACGCAGCGCATCGGCGCCGTACTTGTCGATCAGCTCCAGGGGATCGATCACGTTCCCCTTGGACTTCGACATCTTCTGGCCCTTCTCGTCCGTCACCAGCCCGTGCAGGTAGACGGTGCGGAACGGCACCTCCTTCATGAAGTACGAGCCCATCATCATCATGCGGGCGACCCAGAAGAACAGGATATCCCAGCCGGTCACCAGCACGCTGGTCGGGTAGTACTTCGCGAGTTCCGGCGTCTGCTCGGGCCAGCCCAGCGTCGAGAACGGCCATAGAGCGGAGCTGAACCAGGTGTCGAGCACGTCGGGATCGCGCTCCAGCGGAACGTCCTTGCCGTAGTGCTTCAGGGCCTCGGCTTTCGCCTCTTCCTCCGTCAGCGCCACGAACACCTTCTTGTCCGGCCCGTACCAGGCCGGGATCTGGTGTCCCCACCAGAGCTGGCGCGACACGCACCACGGCTGGATGTTCTCCATCCAGCGGAAGAACTCGTCGCGCCCGCGGTCGGGCACGAATTTCACGCGCCCGTCGCGCGCCGCCGCGATCGGCCCCTGGGCGAGCTTCCTGGCATCGGCATACCATTGCTCGGTGAGATAGGGCTCGACCGGTACGCCGCCGCGGTCGCCATAGGGCACGGCATGGGTATGCGGCTCGATCTTGTCGAGCAGGCCCAGTTCCTCGATCTCGGCCACGATCTTCTTGCGCGCATCGAAGCGGTCGAGACCGCGATACTTCTCCGGCGCGTTCTCGTTCACCCGCGCGAACTTGTCGAAGATGTTGATGGCTTCGAGATTGTGGCGCCGGCCGACCTCGAAATCGTTGAAGTCGTGCGCCGGCGTGATTTTTACCGCGCCCGAGCCCTTCTCCGGGTCCGAGTACTCGTCGGCGACGATCGGAATGCGGCGGCCGACCAGCGGCAGCACGGCATGCTTGCCGATCAGGTGCTTCCATTTGGGATCGTCGGGGTGAACTGCGATGCCGGTATCGCCCAGCATCGTCTCGGGCCGTGTCGTGGCCACGACAATGAACTCGTCGGCCGCGCCTTCGATCGGATATTTGAAGTACCAGAGATGCCCCCTCACCTCGCGCGACTCGACCTCGAGGTCGGAGATCGCCGTCAGCATCTTGGGATCCCAGTTGACCAGCCTGAGGTCCTTGTAGATCAGGCCCGCCTTGTAGAGATCGACGAACACTTTCAGGACGGCCTTCGACAGGCCCTCGTCCATGGTGAAGCGCTCGCGGCTCCAGTCGCACGACGCGCCGAGCCGGCGGAGCTGGCCGGTGATGGTGCCGCCCGAATAGGCCTTCCATTCCCAGACCTTGGCGAGGAATTCCTCGCGATTCAGCAGCTTCTTGTTGGCGTCGTTCCTGGCGGCGCCCTCGACCGCGAGGCCGATGCCCTCCTGCTCGAGGTTACGCACCACCACCATCTGGGTGGCGATGCCGGCATGGTCGGTGCCGGGCTGCCACAGCACGTCGTCGCCCTTCATGCGGCGCCAGCGGATCAGTACGTCCTGCAGCGTATTGTCGAGCGCATGGCCCATGTGCAGGCTGCCCGTGACGTTGGGCGGCGGGATGACGATGCAGTAAGGCGGCTTGGCCGACTCCGGATGGGCATGGAAAGCCCCGGCCTGCTCCCACTCGGGGTAGCGGCGGGCTTCGATCTCCTTGGGGTCGTAGGTCTTGTCGAGCATCTGTTGAAACTTCTCTGGCCTTATAAACGAAAACGCCACGGGCGGCGCCGTGGCGTTCTATTCAGGGGCGCCTCTAGGTCAGCGACGTGTCAGCCGGACGATCTCGCGTTCGACGAACCGTTCGACCATCGGCGGCAGGTTGCGGTCGAGCCATTCCTTCAGCATCGGCCGCAGCATCTCTTTCACCAGGTCCTCGATGGTCTTGCCATTCGCGTCGATGGCGGGGCCCGTCTCCGGCGCGGCGGGCGGCGGCACGCTTTCCTGGACGGCCTGGCTGAGCCGGGCAAACGCCGAACTGGCGACGCCGACCGCGCCGGAGCCGACGAGGGCGCCGTCCGGTGGCTGCTCGAAGGACGGCTGCGGCATCTCCGCCGCACGGGCCGGATCGATTCGCGGCAACGGGATCGGCACCGGCCGGGACGCCGCCGTGCCGGACTTCGGCTCTTCTATGAGATCGGTCAGGAGAAGGACGTCGTCGCTGCCGGGATCGCGCACAGCCGCGGTCGGCCGTGAATCGGCGGGCGGAACGACGGCTGGGCGGGCAGATTGACTGAGAGCCTGCTGGTTGCCGACCTGGGCTCGCGCTTCGTCGTCGGAGATGATCCTGCGGATGGACGCGAGGATGTCATCCATCGACGGATCATTGTTCGCATTCCTGGCATCGCTCATTTGCTGCTGCCCCTCGCGGCGGGACTACCAGTGGACGTCGTGCCCGTTGCGGCGGGGCTCCCGGCGTCGCCGCTGCCCCAGCCAATCCAACGGGAACCGACGTCGTTATAATACCTCTCTTCGTCATAATATTCGACCGGAAGACTGAGGGTCCGCGCCGTCAGGCGGCCGATGCCGCTGAGGACCCCGTAATAAGATACCTGAACGTCACGGCGCGCCTGGATGAGGTTGACCTGGGAATTGAGAAGTTCCTGCTCGGCGTTCAGGACGTCGAGCGTGGTACGGGACCCGACCAGGGCTTCCTGGCGCACGCCATTCAGGGCGACTTCATTGGCCCGGACCTGGGCCTCGAACGACGTCACCCGCGAGCGCGACGAGTCGAGCTGGCGCCAGGCACGGATGACGTTCTCCGCCACGGCCCGGCGCGCGCTGTCGAGTTCGTTGCGCCGCTGCGCGACCAGCTCCTTCGCCTGCCTGACCTTCGACCACTCGCCACCGCCTTGGTAGATCGGAATCGTGGCCTGAACGCCGAGGATGTAGTTGTAGTACTTGTCCCCGGGGTACTGCAGGTCGAACTGCTGCTGGATCGTGCCGACGAGATTTACCTGGGGCAGCAGGTCGCCCACGGCGCTGTTCACGCCGTAGCTCGCGGCCGAAATGCGGTATTGCGCGCTGACGGATCGCGCCCCTCCGTCCATCGCGAGCGCCACGGCTTCTTCCTCGCTGCCCGGCAGCCCGCCCACCAGCGGGATTTCTCCCAGCTTGCCCGGCTTCGTGCCGACCGTACGCTGGAAGGCGGCCTCCGCGATTCGAACCTGGGTGTCGGCCTGGACGAGGTCGGCCTTGGCCAGCTCCAGTCGCGCTTCGGCCTGCGACACGTCGGTGATCGTCAGCTCGCCGACGCGGAATCGCTCCCGCGTCGCATCGAGCTGCTGCACGAGAACCCGGACGTTGTTTTGTCGGGCGTCGGCGATCGCGATGTTCTGAACCACATCGGCATAGGACGTCACCGCGGACAAGAGCACGGTCTGCTCGGTGTCCGCGAGTGCCGCCCGCTGCGCCTGGATGTTGGCCTGGGCCTGCTTGGTTTCGGCGGCGGTCTTGCCGCCGCGAAACAGCGGCTGGGTCAGCTGAAGCGTCGTGTTCCGGCCGTTCAGCGTGGCGAACGAGTTCGGCGAAATCACTGGGTAGTTGGCATCGATGTTCTTGTTGTAGTTCAGCGATACCGTCACCCGTGGCCGCCAGTTCGCGACCGCCTGGGCGAGCGTTTCATCGGTCTGCCGCAACAGCGCCCGGCTCGCGAGGAGATCCGGATTGCTGTTGTAGGTCGTCGACAGGGCCTCGACCAGGCTCTGCGACCAGGCATTCGACGTCGTGCCCAATGCCAGCGCAAGCGCAAGCCCCGCCGCCTTGCGAGCGTGACCTAGACCAAGCCGGATACGCATTGAATTACTCTCATGTGTGGGAGAGACCCTACCACTGGCGGAACGGGCTTTGGTAGCCCCCGATCCGGTCGCGAGGCCGGGTCAGTTCGCATCAGAAAGTGAAGCGTGGCGGCGGTGCAAACCCCGGGAGAAGCGGCGTCCCTGCATCGAACAGCGGACGCCCCGACGTCACGCCGCCGTCCTTCACGAAGAGTTGGGCCACACCCATCGCGCCGGGAGCCCCGGAGATGGTCACGGCGAGCCTGCCACCTTCGGCCATCTGGTCGAGGATTGTCTGGGGAATCTGCCGAACCGCGCCCTCGACCAGCACGACGTCGAACGGCGCCGCGCCCGGCGCTCCCTGCTCCAGCTTGCCCACGATCCACTGGATGCCGGCAAGGCCGAGATCCTTGGTAATCTGGCCCCCCGCTGCGGCAAGGGCAGCGTCACTTTCGACCGCCGCAACCGTCTTCACGAGCCGTGCCAAAAGCGCGGCGCCGTAGCCGCGCCCCGCTCCAACGACCAAAGCTCGATCCCCGGCCTGGGGCTGCAGCGCCTGAATGAGGCGAGCCAGCACCATGGGCTCCATCAGGTGGCGACCGCCGCCCAGCGGCACGTCTTCGTCGGCATAGGCGACGGAACGGAAGGCTTCGGGCAGAAACCGCTCCCGCGGCAGGTCGCCGATGGCGGCCAGAAGCGCCGCATTGGTCACCCGATTCGGCCTGAGCTGGCCGTCGACCATGTTACGGCGCGCGCGAGTGAAATCCGGCATGTGGGACCCTCAACATATAGCGGTGCTTATAGGCGGCGCTTGGCGACAGCGTCAAAGGGTGCCATGTCGCGGCCTCTTGTGCCTACTTGGACCGCTCGGCTTGACCCATCTGTCGCGGCATGAGTATAGCACCGCCGTTCCTCGCGCGGCCTGGTGGCAGAGTGGCTATGCAGCGGACTGCAAATCCGCGTATGCCGGTTCGATTCCGGCCCAGGCCTCCACAAGCCGCGACGACCGGTGCCCTTGCGTGGGCAGGGATGCTCTGTCAAAACATCGCGCCTTCGCGGGCTGGGTACCGCCGCCCGCGACGATTTTCATTCCGGAGTAGCTCAGCGGTAGAGCAGGCGACTGTTAATCGCCCGGTCGTAGGTTCGAGTCCTACCTCCGGAGCCAATCGGGGCCGTTCTTGCAAGAGGACGGCCCCTTTTTGCCTGTGGAGTTGTGCCCATGGCCAGCCGTCCCCCACCCGACGAAAAGGCCGAAGTGGTCGACCATGTCGTGGCCTTCCAGGGCCACTTCAAAGTCGGCCGCTATTTCTTCCGGCACAGCCTCCACCAGGGCGGCCAAAGTCCGGTGATCAGCCGCGAGGTCTTCGAACGCGGTCATGCCGCCGGGGTCCTGCCCTACGATCCGATCCGCGACGAGGTCGTCCTGATCCGCCAGTTCCGCGCCGGCCTTTATGTCGCGGGACGCCATCCCTGGGGCTGGGAGACGGTCGCCGGGATCATCGACGAAGGCGAAACGCCCGATGAGGTTGTCCGCCGCGAAGCGATCGAGGAAGCGGGACTCGAGATCGGCGACCTGATCCCGATCCACAACCTCATGTTGAGTCCGGGCGCGGTGTCGGAGTCGTGCGCACTCTTCCTGGGTCGAGTCGATGCGACGACTGCCGGAGGCGTGTTCGGCCTCGAGTCGGAGGGAGAGAACATTCTGGTCAAGGTCGTGCCGTTTGCCGAAGCCCGCGCCATGCTGGACCGCGGCGAGATAGAAAATGCTGCCGCCGTGGTTGCCCTGCAGTGGCTGGCATTGCACCGCGACGAGGTCAGGAGCCGCTGGGGCTGAGCCGGTTGCCCGAATTGCTTGCGGGGGCGCCCGCTCCCTGTCTACCGTCCGCCCGGGAGCGCAGGGTCCAGCACAGCGAGCACGCCATGAACGTCCGGTCGGGTTTCATCGAAAGCATCGGCAACACGCCGATGATCAAACTGCGCGCGGCATCCGCCGCCACGGGGTGCACCATCCTCGGCAAGGCCGAATTCCTCAACCCCGGCGGTTCGATCAAGGATCGCGCGGCGCTTGCCATCATCGAGGACGCCGAAAAGAGCGGAAAGCTGCGGCCGGGCGGCGTCATCGTCGAAGGCACGGCCGGCAACACCGGCATCGGCATCGCGCTGGTCGCCAATGCGCGCGGTTACCGCGCCGTCATCGTCATGCCGGAGACCCAGAGCCAGGAGAAGAAGGACATGCTGCGTCTGTGCGGCGCCGACCTTCGACTCGTGCCCGCCCTGCCCTATGCCAACCCCCGCAACTACGTCCGCTACTCCGGCACGCTGGCCGAGGAACTCGCCGCCAAGGAACCGAACGGCGCGATCTGGGCCAACCAGTTCGACAATGTCGCCAATCGCGACGGCCACTACCGCACGACCGGTCCGGAGATCTGGGATCAGACCGACGGCAAGGTCGACGGCTTCACCTGTTCGGTCGGCAGCGGTGGCACCCTGGGCGGCGTCGCGCGCGCGCTGAAGGAGCGCAATCCCAACGTCAAGATCGCCCTCAGCGATCCCATGGGCTCGGCGCTCTACAACTGGCAGGCCAAGGGCGAGCTGAAAGCCGAGGGCAATTCGATCACCGAGGGCATCGGCCAGGGCCGCGTCACGGCCAATCTCGAAGGAACGCCGATCGACATGGCCTACCAGATCACCGACGAGGAAGCCCTGCCCGTCCTGTTCGATCTCATCGTGCACGAAGGCCTGGTGCTGGGCGGCTCGACCGCGATCAACGTGGTCGGCGCGATGCGACTCGCCCGCGACCTGGGGCCGGGCAAGACCATCGTCACGATCCTGGCGGATGGCGGCCAACGCTATCAATCTAAGCTGTTCAATCCCGCCTTCCTGCGCGAGAAAAAGCTGCCGCTGCCGCCCTGGATGAAATGAGTCCGCCCAGATGAGCCGGGTCGTCGTCTGCGGCAGCCTCAACATGGATGTCGTCATGCAGAGCGCGCGCCGGCCGGCGGCGGGCGAGACGCTTCTCGGCGGCAAGGTTTCCTTCCTGCCCGGCGGCAAGGGCCTCAACCAGGCCATCGCCGCCGTACGGCTGGGGGCGGCTACGGCCATGATGGGCGCCGTCGGCAACGATGCGTTCGCCGACGCTCTGCGCAGCTTCCTCGCTGACAACGATGTCGACAGCTCCGGCGTGAGGGAGATCGAGGGGCCTGCAACCGGCGTGGCGCTGATCCAGGTTGCCGGGGGCGACAACGCGATCACCTTCGCGTCCGGCGCCAACCTTCGCCTGACGACGGCGATGATCCGTCAGGCCCCGCGTCGCGATGAGGTCTGGGTCACGCAATTCGAAACCCCGCTCGCCACGACGGAAGCCGTCCTCGGGCGGGCACGCGCCGCCGGCGCCCGCACCGTCCTCAATCTCGCGCCGTTCGTGCGGCATCCCAGCCGGCTGCTGAAGCTGGTGGACGTCGCGGTCCTGAACGAAATCGAACTTTCGCAGGCGACCGGGATCGGCCTCAAGGCGTCGAGTCCGCTTCGGGCGGTCGTCGCCGCCTGCGAAAGGTTGCGCGTCCGAGGCGCGCGCAGTGTCGTGGCGACACTCGGCCGGCGCGGCGCCGTCGTGGTGACCGCCGAGGGAGCGACGCGCATCCCTGCGCTAAAAGCCAAGGTCGTCGACACCACCGGGGCCGGCGACTGCTTCGTGGGTGCGCTGGCGTCGCGCCTGGCGGCCGGCGCGACGCCCACCGAGGCCGCCCGCTATGCCAACGCCGCCGCCGCCTGTTCCGTCGAGCGGTTGGGCGCGGCGCCCTCGATGCCGACGGCGAGGGAAGTTGCAGCGCGTCTGGCGAGGGCCTAAATCCCCTGCATGGTCGAAGAACTGTTCCGTCAGGACGCCTATCTCAAGGAAGCCGACGCCACCGTGACCGCGCTCGAGGAGCGCGGCGTGCGACTGGACCGGTCCCTCTTCTATCCGACCGGCGGCGGTCAGCCCGGCGACGCCGGCGTGCTGCGCTGGGACGGCGGCGAGGCGAAGATCGTCGACGCCGTGAAGGCCGACGGCGGCGACGTGCTGCATGTCCTGGCCGCGGACGCCTCGCGGCCCGAGGTCGGCGCCAGGGTCCGGACGGCCCTCGATTGGGATCGGCGCTATCTGCACATGCGCATGCACACCGCGCTGCATGTCATGTCGGCGGTCATCAAGGGCAACGTCACCGGCGGCCAGGTCGGCGCCGACAAGAGCCGCCTCGATTTCAACCTCGAGGGCGAGGTTCCGGCCAAGGAATGGGTCACCGAGGAAGTCAACAGGCTGATCGCGCTCGATCGGCCGGTGACGCCGCAATGGATCACCGACGAGGAGCTGGCTGCACGTCCCGAGCTGGTGAAGACCATGAGCGTGCGCCCGCCGATGGGTGCCGGCCGCGTCCGCCTGCTCTCGATCGAGGGTGTCGACCTGCAGGCCTGCGGCGGCACCCATGTCGCGCGCACCGGCGAGATCGGCCGTGTCGAATGCATCAAAATCGAAAACAAGGGCAAGATGAACCGCCGGTTCGTCATTGCCCTCGCCTGAGGAAATGCACGATGGATTACGCAAGACCCGACGCGCTCGTCAGCACCGAGTGGCTCGGCGCCCGCCTCGATGCCCCGGATGTCCGCATCGTCGACGGCTCGTTCTACCTGCCGGCGCAGAAGCGCGACCCCAAGGGCGAGTTCGCCCAGCGGCATATTCCCGGCGCGATCTTCTTCGACATCGACGAGATCGCCGACACGAGCAATCCCCTGCCCCACATGCTGCCGCCGCCGGAAAAGTTCTCGGCCCGCGTGCGCAAGCTCGGGCTCGGTGACGGCAACAAGATCGTCGTCTACGACACCACGCCGATGACCGGCGCCGCCCGCGTCTGGTGGATGTTTCGCGCCATGGGCCACAAGGACGTGGCGATCCTGGACGGCGGCCTGCCGAAGTGGCTGCGCGAGGACCGGCCCGTGACCGACGATCCGACGCCGCCGCGCGATCGCCATTTCACGGCCCGGCTCGACAACACGCTGGTGCGCTCGGTCGATGACGTGCTCGGGCTGATCGACAGCAAGCGCGAGCAGATCGTCGACGCCCGCGCCGCCGCCCGCTTTCGCGGCGAGGCGCCGGAGCCCCGCGCCGGCCTGCGCGGCGGCCACATGCCGGGCGCCTTCAATCTGCCCTACAACGAGCTGATCGATCCCGAGACCGGCACCGTGCTGCCGGCCGACAAGCTTGCCGCCCGCATCGCCGCGTCCGGCATCGATCCCGCGAAGAAGGTGACGGCAAGCTGCGGCTCGGGAGTCACGGCCTGCGTCATCGGCCTCGGCCTCTACCTGACAGGTGCGCCCGAGGCCGCCATCTACGACGGTTCCTGGACCGAATGGGGCGGCCGTGCCGACACGCCTATCGTCACTGGTGCCTAAAGCGGTCCCTGATCTGTTCGCCCATCAGCCGCCGCCGCGCGTC
>MEMN01000193.1:27080-28990 GCA_001767945.1 Alphaproteobacteria bacterium RIFCSPHIGHO2_12_FULL_66_14
CCGGTCACGATCACGCACCTCGAGATCGCCCCCGCCGACTGGACCCGGCGTGGCCTGCCGCCCGCTCTCGAAGTGTCGATCGAACGGGTGAGCGCGCCCACCGTTGCTCTCTATCGCAACCTCTATGACCGCGTCGGCCGCCCCTGGCTCTGGTATGAACGCCGCCTGCTCTCCGACCAGGCCCTGGCCGCGCTGATGGCAGCGCCTGGGCACGAACTCCACATCGCCCGCCATGACGGCGCGTTGGTCGGCTACTTCGAACTGCTGGACGACGAGATCGTCTTCTTCGGCCTCACGCCCGGCTACATCGGCCGACGGATCGGACCTTGGCTGCTCGACCGGGCGATCGAACGGGCCTTCGCCCGCGGCACCGCGCGGGTGATCCTGAACACCAACACCCTCGACCATCCCAAGGCGCTCGACACATATCGCAGAGCAGGCTTCCGCGCCGTGCGTAGCGAAAACAGGGAACTGCAGGACCCGCGGGTGCTGTGGCCGGAGGTCTATCGCTGGCCGCCGGCGTGACGGCTGTGCCATAGTCGAATTCATGACCTCCAAGAAAACTTATACCAGACCCGACACCGTTTTGGCCGTTGCCGGCCGCGATCCCGCGAACAACTTCGGCATTGTCAATCCGCCCGTCTATCACGCCTCGACGATCCTCTCCCCGACCATGGAGAAGTTCGAGAACCGGATCCCGTTCGAGGGCTTCGGCTACGGACGCAACGGCACGCCGACCCAGAAGGCGCTCGAGGATGCCGTCGCCGCCATCGAGGGCGCGCACCGCTCCATCGCCGTGCAATCCGGCCTCGGCGCCGTGACCGGCGCCATCGTGGGCTTCCTCAAGGCCGGCGATCACATGTTGATCACCGACAATGCCTACGGCCCGGCACGGCGCTTCGCCAATACCACGCTCAAGAATTTCGCCGTCGAGACCACCTACTTCGACCCGATGATCGGCGCCGGCATCGAGAAGCTGATCCGGCCCAACACCAAGGTGGTCTACCTCGAGGCGCCCGGCTCTCAGACCTTCGAGGTGCAGGACGTCGACACCATCGCCGCCGTCGCCAAAAAGCATGGCGCCACGGTGATCATCGACAACACCTGGGCGACGCCGCTCTACTTCAAGCCGTTCGAGCATGGTTGCGACATCTCGGTGCATGCCGGCACCAAGTACATCGTCGGCCACTCTGATGCGATGATGGGCATCATCTCCTGCGCGACGCGGCCATTGTTCGAGACGGCGAAGACCGCCTGCCAGTCGTTCGGCTTCCACGCCGCACCCGACGATTGCTATCTGGCGCTGCGTGGCCTCCGAACCATGGGCGTGCGGCTGCGCCATCACGAAGTGAGCGGCATGGCCATCGCCCACTGGCTGAAGGCGCGGCCCGAGGTCGACAAGGTCCTGCATCCCGCCCTGCCCGACTGCCCGGGCCACGACAACTGGAAGAAGCAGTTCAAGGGCGCGTCCGGGCTGTTCTCCTTCACCCTGCGCGACGGTTTCAGCAAGGGCGCGCTGGCCGCGATGCTGGACGGCATGGACATCTTCGGCATGGGCGCGAGCTGGGGCGGCTACGAGAGCCTGATGATCCCGGCCCATCCCGACCAGTACCGCACCGCCGTGCCCTGGCCGCAGGGCAAGCAGCTGCTGCGCGTCCATATCGGCCTGGAAGACGTCGAAGACCTCAAGACCGACCTCGCCGAGGGCTTCGAACGCCTCAACCGGGCGCACAACGCCTAGAGTCTTCCGGACCTCGAGCGTCCTCAGGGCGGAGGTTACTCCGCCCGGGCTCGCTCATGATCCGAGCGAGCGGGACGCTCTCGGTCCATAAGAGACTATGACTTCCGGCAGTCTGCGCAGACGCCGGTCACTTCGAGGGTCATGTCGCGGGCGGCGAAGCCGCGGTTGG
>MEMN01000194.1:0-2533 GCA_001767945.1 Alphaproteobacteria bacterium RIFCSPHIGHO2_12_FULL_66_14
CGGCGGCCAGCCGGCACCGGCCCGTGGCGCAGGCTGAGCGTCACCAGCCCGCCCGGCCGCAGCAGGCCCGCGACACGGTCCATGGCGCGGGGCCGCTCGGTCTCGTCGAGGTGCATCCACACGGCGCTCAGCAGCACGAGGTCGAAGCGCCGGCCGAGCGCCCGCACGGCCGCCAGCTCGGGCAGGGCATCGTCGATCCACTCGATTGCCACGCCGGCATGGAGGTGCTGGCCGTGGGCGCGCAGTTCGGCCGTCGGCTCGACCGCCACCACGGCGTGTCCCATTGCGGCGAGGGCCGCGGCGTCGCGGCCCGTGCCGGCGCCGATGTCGAGGACAGAGGCGGGCGCCGCCGGGAACAGGGGCAGGGTGTCGCGATGGACCTGGGCGAAGGTCAGGCCCTCGTACGACTTCGCCAGCACGTCGGCGGTCTCGCCGTAGCCCTCGGTGCCGCGGGGGCGGCGGACGGGATGGTCTGTCATGGCTGCATACCAGATCGGCGAAAATAAAGTTGCAAGTTCAGCAGGTTTATGCATATATTTCCTGTAGGCTGGCGCTTGGACTGCGCCGGCCTTTTCCTTTTCCGGCACGACCTCCCGCGGCCGCCCGCGGGTTCGCCTTATGGCCTGGTGCAGCCGCCGCGGGTCCTGACCCGTGGACTGTCCCAAGAATGAGCCCGCCTCTACCGACGGCCGTCGGAGAGGCAACAATGACGCCGGCCCCACCAGGCGCGCCGGGCCCCGATGAAAGATCGACGGCCACAACGAACGACCGAAGCAAGACCCCGGAATCGAACCGGGGACAGTGGGGGACAGGTGTGGGCCCAACTTCGGGCCCAACACACCATGCGTTCAGGTGGGCCCGCTGAGCCCGCTGAAAGGTTGAATTTGCTGCCTCCCAGGCGGCTGGAGAGGTCAATTTCCGGGTCTCGAGTTGGGCCCCTTTCGCAAAGTTGGGCCCGGCCATCACGCCCAGCCGCCGGCGTGCGGCAGGACATGGCCGGTGATGAAGCCCGCGCCGTCGGAGCACAGGAAGCATACGGCGGCGCCCAGCTCGTCGGACTTGCCGAGCCGGCCGAGCGGGATCTGGGCGGTCATCTTGGCCATCGCTTCGCGGTTGGCGAGCAGGGCCGGCGGGAAGTAGTCGGGGTTCTCGACGTAGTTCGAGCCCACCGCATTCACCGTGATGCCGTCGCGGCCCAGTTCCTTGGCGAGCGAGGAGACGAGGCCGTTGGCCGCCGCCCGCGCCGAGACGTAGGGCGCGTAGTTGGCGATGCCGCGCAACGGCGCGGCCGACGACACGAACACGATGCGCCCCGACTTGCGCTTGCGCATGGCGGGCGCCACCAGCTGGACCAGGTGGAACGGCGCCACCGCCATGGCCTCCAGCGCGGCGCGATAGTCTTCCAGGCGGGCCTCGCCCAGCGGCGCGCGCAGCGCCGGGAAGGCGTCGTTGTTGACGAGCGCGTCGATGTGTCCATGGCGCTTCAGCGCCAGCTCGACCATCGTGGCCGGGTCGGTGGCCGAGAGCGCATGGGCGCCCTGGAATTCGGCCTCGTAGCGGCGCCGCGCGCTGGGGGCCTCGAAGGTGGGATCGTGGGCCAGCACGGTGGCACCCTGCGCCAGCGCCACATGCGTGGTGCCGTGGCCCGCGAACTTCTCGACATTGGTGATCAGGATCACCCGGCCTTTCAGCAGCATGGCGGTTCCTCTAAGTTGCAGCCCATGACAAACCCGCCCGATCCTAGCGCGTCAGCCCGGCCGGCACAGGCGTCCTTCGGCTTTCGTGACGTGCCGGCGGCCGAAAAGGCCGGCATGGTGCGCCAGGTGTTCGAGAGCGTGGCGCCGCGCTACGACCTGATGAACGACCTGATGTCGGGCGGCGTCCACCGGCTGTGGAAGAACACCCTGGTCGATGCCGCGAACCCCCGCCCGGGCGAGAAATTCCTCGACGTGGCGGGCGGCACCGGCGACATCGCCTTCCGCCTGCTGGCCCGGCAAGGGGAAAGGCCCGACGTCACGGTGTGCGACATCAACCCGGCGATGCTGGCGGTCGGCCGCGACCGCGCCGTCGACCGCGGGCTGCTGCAGGGACTGACCTGGGCCACCGGCGACGCCGAGACGCTGCCGTTTCCCGACCGCTCGTTCGACGGCTACACGATCGCCTTCGGCCTGCGCAACGTCACCGACATCGACAAGGCGCTCCGCGAGGCGCATCGCGTGCTGAAGCCGGGCGGCCGCTTCTACTGCCTGGAGTTCAGCAAGGTGACGTCGCCGGCGCTGGGCCGCCTCTACGATGCCTACTCGGAGCGGGCGTTGCCGTTCTTCGGCAGGCTCGTTGCCAAGGATGCCGAATCCTACCGCTATCTGCACGAGAGCATTCGCCGCTTTCCGCCGCAGCACGAGCTGGCCCAGCGCCTGCGCAAGGCCGGCTTCGCCAATGTCGCCTGGCGCGACATGACCCTGGGCGTCGTGGCGCTGCACAGCGGCTGGCGCATCTAGATGCTGCGCGCCCTTCGCAACGGCCGGCGTCTGCT
>MEMN01000194.1:2621-6065 GCA_001767945.1 Alphaproteobacteria bacterium RIFCSPHIGHO2_12_FULL_66_14
CGCCGCGATCCGCGCCGGCCGGGCGAGCGGCTGGCGGCGGCGCTGCAGGAGATGGGCCCGTCCTTCATCAAGCTCGGCCAGGCGCTCTCGACCCGCGCCGACCTGCTGAGCGAGGGCGTCGCCGCCGACCTCGCGCGCCTGCAGGATCACCTGCCGCCGTTCTCCGGGGCCGCGGCCCGGCGCACCATCGAGGTCGAACTCGGCCAGCCGATCGAGGCCCTGTTCGCGAGCTTCGACGACGTGCCGATCGCCGCCGCCTCGATCGCCCAGGTTCATTTCGCCGTCACCACCGACGGCCGCGATGTCGCGGTGAAGGTGCTGCGGCCCGGCATCGAAAAGGCCTTCGCGCGCGATCTGGATCTTTTCTACTGGATGGCCGAACTGGTCGAGCGCACCCAGCCGCGTTTCCGCCGGCTAAAACCGGTCGATTCGGTGCGGGCCTTCGCCGACGTGGTGCGGGTCGAGATGGACCTGCGCATGGAGGCGGCGGCGGCCGAGGAGCTGGGCCTGAATTTCGTCGACGACCCGGGCTACCGCGCGCCCGCCATCGACTGGGACCGCACCGCCCAGCGCGTGCTGACCCTGGAGCGAGTCGACGGCATCCCGATCGGCGATCGGGACGCCATCGTGGCCGCCGGGCACGACCCCGACGTCGTCATGAAGATCTGCGCCGAGGCGTTCTTCTACCAGGTGTTCCGCGACGGCTTCTTTCATGCCGACATGCACGGCGGCAACGCCTTCGTCGACCGCGACGGCCGCATCGTGCCGGTCGATTTCGGCATCATGGGCCGGATCGACGAGGACACGCGCG
Source organism: Alphaproteobacteria bacterium RIFCSPHIGHO2_12_FULL_66_14 (assembly GCA_001767945.1). Lineage (GTDB taxonomy): Bacteria > Pseudomonadota > Alphaproteobacteria > Reyranellales > Reyranellaceae > Reyranella. The sequence goes on from MEMN01000194.1 coordinate 3,433, forward strand.
GCTACCTGGCCGAGCTGCTGGTCGCCTTCCTGCGGCGCGACTATCGCGCCGTGGCCGAGGTCCAGTTCCGCGCCGGCTACGTGCCGCCCGACCAGTCGCTGGAAATGTTCGCCCAAGCGTGCCGTTCGATCGGCGAACCGATCTTCGGCAAGCCGAGCTACGACATCTCGATCGCGCGCCTGCTCGCCCAGCTGCTGCGCGTCACCGAGCAGTTCGAGATGGCGGTGCAGCCGCAGCTCCTGCTGCTGCAGAAGACCATGCTGATGGCCGAGGGCATGGGCACCAAGCTCAATCCCAAGGTCAATATCTGGGAACTGGCGCGGCCGCTGATCGAGGAGTGGATGCGCACCCATTTCGGTCCGCGCGCCACCGTCGGACGCGCGGCCGAGGACATCACCCGGGCGATCCGGCGCCTGCCGCGCCTGATCGACAGCCTGCATCTCGTGGTCGAGCACGAGCGCCGCATCGCCGAACGCGCCGCCGCCCCTCCGCTGCCGACCTCTGGCCGCCTCTGGCCGCGCTTCGGCTTCGCCGAGGTCGTGGCCGTGCTCGCCCTCGTCGCCGCCATTTTCGCCGCCGCCGCCGCCTGGTCCTAGGCGATGGCACCGCAGGACATCGCCTTCGGGCTCGCCGTGCTTCTGCTTGCCGGCACGATCAAGGGGCTGGTCGGGCTGGGACTGCCGACCATCACCATCGCGCTCACCTCGCTGGCGATGCCGCTCACCGAGGCGATCGCGCTGGTCGCGCTGCCCACCATCTTCACCAACATCTGGCAGGCCGCCGTCGGCGGCCACTTCTGGGCCATCGTCCGGCGCCAGTGGCTGCTCATGCTGCCGCTGGCGGTCTGCCTCTACCTGACCATGTGGCTCGTCGGCCAGAAAGGGCCGAACTGGGCGTTTCTGGTGCTGGGGGCGGTGCTGGTCATCTACAGCGGCATGGGATTGCTGCGCATTCACCCGCGCCTGCCGCCCGATCTCGAGCGGCCGGTGGCGCCGGTGATCGGCGTGGCCTCGGGCTTCGTGGCCGGCCTTGTGGGCGTGCCGATCATCCCGCTGATGCCCTATCTGCATGCCCTCGACGTGAAGCCCTCCGAGATCGTGCAGACGCTCGGCATCGTGCTCTGCGCCACCTCGCTCACGCTGACGGCCTCGCTGCTCAGCTTCGGCCTGCTCGACGGCCCGCGTGCGGCCGTGTCGGCGGCGGCCGTGCTGCCGGCGCTGGGCGGCATGTGGCTGGGCCAGCGCATCCGCAAGAAATTGTCGGTGGAGCAGTTCCGGCTGGCCGTGTTTTGCGCGCTGATGGCCATGGGGCTGTATACTTTCGCCAGCCGCCTGTTGTGATACTCTAGCCGGCATGTTGCACGACAAGCGAATTCTGCTGATCGTCGCGGGCGGCATCGCGGCCTTCAAGTCGCTCGAGCTCATCCGCCGGTTGCGCGAGCGTGGCGCGGCCGTGCGTTGCGTGCTGACCGATGCCGGCGCCAGGTTCGTGACGCCGCTCTCGCTGCAGGCTCTGTCGGAGGACCGCGTCTACACCGACATGTTCTCGCTGACCGACGAGAACGAGATGGGCCACATCCAGCTCTCCCGCGACGCCGACCTGCTGGTCGTGGCGCCCGCCACCGCCAACATCCTGGCCCGCATGGCGACCGGCCTCGCCGACGATCTCGCGGCCACCGTATTGCTGGCCACCGACAAGCCCGTGCTCACGGCGCCGGCGATGAACGTCCGCATGTGGACCCACGCCGCGACGGTCGCCAATGTCGAGACCCTGAAGAAGCGCGGTGTCACTTTCATCGGCCCCAACGACGGCGCCATGGCCTGCAACGAGCACGGTCCCGGCCGCATGTCGGAGCCGGCGGAGATCGTCGCCGCCATCGAGCAGATGCTGGCCACCAACCAACCGCTGGCAGGGAAGCGCGCGCTGGTGACGAGCGGTCCGACCCGCGAGGCGATCGATCCGGTGCGCTACATTTCGAATCATTCCTCGGGCAAGCAGGGCCATGCGATCGCCGCCGCCCTTGCACGGCTGGGCGCCGAGGTCACGCTGGTGAGCGGGCCCGTCATGGTCGCCGATCCGGCGGGGGTGCGCACCGTCCATGTCGACTCGGCCGACCAGATGCTGGCGGCCTGCCTCGCCGCCGGCGCGATCGATGTCGCAGTCTGCGCCGCGGCCGTCGCTGACTGGAAAGTGGCGCGGCCGGCCGTCGCCAAGATCAAGAAGAAGGCGGGCGCCCAGCCGCCGCCGCTCGAGCTTTCGCCCAATCCGGACATCCTGGCGACGCTCTCCAAGCCCGGCCCCAGGCGGCCTGCGCTGGTCGTGGGCTTCGCCGCCGAGACCGAGAACCTGGTCGCCAATGCCATCGACAAGCGCGGCCGCAAGGGCTGCGACTGGATCGTGGCCAACGACGTGTCGCCGGCTGCCGGCACTTTCGGCGGCGAACGCAACACCGTGCACCTGATCAGCGCCACCGGCGTCGAGGATTGGCCGACGCTGGCCAAGGACGAGGTTGCCGGCCGCCTTGCCGCGCGCATCGCCCTTCACCTTGGCCGGCCGCGATCGGCGGAAGCGGCGGAGTAGCGAATGAACGGTGTCGAAAGCGTCGAGATCGAGGTGGTGCGGCTGGCACACGG
>MEMN01000195.1:0-2683 GCA_001767945.1 Alphaproteobacteria bacterium RIFCSPHIGHO2_12_FULL_66_14
GCCCTCGTCATCGCGGCCGGCGCCGGCTATGCCGCCTACGACTACTTCAAGCTCAATCCGCAGGATGTCGTGGCGACCGCGCCGCCCGCCACGCCGCCCCCCGCCTCGCCCCCGGCCGCCGAGCCGCCGAAGAAATCCGTGCGCGACACGGTGGCCGAGTATCTCGCGACCAAGCCCGCGCCGACGCCCGAGGCGATGCTGGCCAAGGGTCGCGATTTCCTGAAGGCGGGCGACACGGCCGCCGCCTTCCTGGTGTTCCGCCGGGCAGCCGAGCAAGGCAACACCGCGGCCCAGCTCGAGCTCGGCGCCTTCTACGATCCGCTGACCCAGCCCGCCCGCGGCGGTTTTGCGCCCGAGGGCGCCCGCGCCGCCGACTGGTACGAGCGCGCCGCGCTCGCCGGCGTGGCCGAGGCGCAGCGCAAGCTCGGCCTCCTGCTCGCCAAGGGCGGCGCCGGCCTCGCCGCCGACACGGTCAAGGCCAGGACCTGGCTGCAGCAGGCCGCCGCCCAGAACGACGCCGACGCCAGGAAGGCGCTGGACGCCCTGCCGAAGTAGCCGGCGCTGCACCAGCGGCACACGAAATGTACCGCAAAAGCCCGCCAGGTGTGCCGCAGCCTGTGCCGCCGCCGCCGATTCGCCCAGCGCGTTCAATGGCTTGGCCGCCCCTTGCGGCACAGCGCCGACATCCTGTCGGCATGGGCCCGATCGTCGGAGGTGTTCGCTGCCCGCACCTCCCCCTGGACGGATAATCAGGGGCCCCGACACAAGAACGCCCGGCGCCAGGAAGGCGCAGGACGCTTTGCCGACGTAGCGCGGCGGCGCTTTTCCGGACGCGCCTCGCGCTGCCGGCCTGATCAGTGGACACGAGTGGACACGGCTCGCTGCCCCGGCACGCGCCGACGAGACGAAAGCCGAAGCGACTGAGGCACTTGGACGCCGAAATGGGACACAGGATCTGTCACCCTTTCGGGTCTCCACACCGTGCGCGCCCCGGTCACGAATCGGGGCACGAACCTAGTCACGAGAAAGGCCGCACCGGGCAAGTGACCGGGCGGCCGCACGGACATGCTCATAGCGACGATAGCAGAAATATAGCCCAAAACCTGCTGAACCTGCAACTTCCAGATTGCTGGCAGTGCTAGCATCCGGCCGGCAACAATCCCCTCACATCTCCGTCACATCGGGCAGGTAGTTTGCAACGGCGTACCATCGACAATCCACGTCGCGAGGGGGACTCCATGAAAGTCAAAATGGTTAATTGCCTGGCGGCCATGGCCTTTTCCGCCACTGCGCTGCTCCAGGTTCATCCTGCCGTCGCGCAAGGCGCGATCGACAACAGCGCGCTGAGCTCCCCCACATTCCGCGAGCACAAGCGCACTTTCGGCCTGGTCTACACCCTGCCGAAAGAGGTGAATGATCTGCTCGGCATCACCATCGGCGGGCTGCTGCGGGAAAAGCTGCTGAACGCCAAGCTCATCGACGAGGCGCTGCGCTTCAACATTCCGCACGTCACTGTCCTGCACATCCACAACGCCGACCCGACGACCCCGGACAAGATGCTGAAGGCGCTGCCCAAGCCGCCGCCGGTGCTGGCCGTGACGCTAAAAACCTTCTCCACGACCGAGGCCGCCAAGGGCGCGGGCCATCCCTGGTGGCTCGACCTCGGCATCGTGAAGGAGGGCCCGAGCTTCGAAGCCATGATGGCGTTCGACACCCTCGCCACCGCGGCGCTGACGCCGCTGCGCGACGGGCCGTTGCCGCGCGTCACCGGGCCGGTCTACGCGGTCATGGGCGACGCCGCCAAGGAGCTGGTGCAGACAGTCGGCGTGAGCGGCCTCAACACCGTGAAGGGCGGCAAGGAATTGCGCCCGCACAACCCGCACAACACGCTGGTCTATTCCATGGCCAAGTTCACGCCGGAGATCCAGGCGGCGTTCAATCAGACGGCGGTGGAATTCAACCAGATCCTGCCGAACGGCATCCCGACGTCCTTCAAGACGGTGTCGATCGTCGAACTGGGCTTCGCCGGCAACGTGCTGCGCGAGATCTATCGCATCAGCCTGGAGGATGGCTCCGTGCTCAACGTCGCCACCGGCGCGAAGATGGCGAAGTAGATCTCGACCACTTAGACCAGCCGGTAGCCGACACCGGGCTCGGTCAGCACATGCCGTGGCGTGGCGGGATCGGCCTCGATCTTCTGGCGAAGCTGGCGGACATAGACCCTAAGATACTGCGGATCGACCGATTCGTCGCGCCACACCTCGCGCAGCAGGTGCTTGTGCGTCAGCACCTTGCCGGCATGGATCGCGAGCTGCTCCAGGATGTCGTATTCCTTGGGCGAGAGCTTTATGTCCTCGGTGCCACGCCGCACCAGCCGGCGCACAAGGTCGACGCTGAGATCGTCGCTGGTGAAGACCCGCCCGGCGCCCTGTTCCTGCAGCCGGTGGCGGAGCGCGGCGCGCAGCCTAGCCATCAGTTCCTCGGCGCCGAACGGCTTGGTGACGTAGTCGTCGGCGCCCGAATCGAGCGCCGCCACCTTGGCCGCCTCGTCGCCGCGGCTCGACAGCACCACGATGGGCACCGGCCCCAGCGCGCGGATGCGCCCGATCAGGCCGAGGCCGTCGACGTCGGGCAGGCCGAGATCGAGCAGCACGAGATCGGGGCGATGATGGCGCAGCGCCGC
>MEMN01000195.1:2695-13427 GCA_001767945.1 Alphaproteobacteria bacterium RIFCSPHIGHO2_12_FULL_66_14
GGATCAGCGCGGCGTCGCCCGTCATGTCTGGCCCGTCATGCCCAGCCCATCATGTCAGCCGACAGGATAGCTGACGACGAATTCCGCGCCACTGCGGCCGGCGCGATTGCGCGCCACGATGGTACCGCCCTGGACCTCGACGAAGCCCCTGGCAATGGCGAGGCCCAGGCCGGTGCCGGCGAGGCGGCGATCGCCCTCCTGAGCGCGGTAGAACTTGTCGAAGATGCGGCCGAGATCCTCCACCGCGAGGCCCGGCCCCTCGTCGCGCACGACGATCTCGACGTGCCCATCGGCCGGCCGCGCCTCGACCTCGATGTGGCCGCCGGCCGGCGAATATTTGGCGGCATTGTCGAGCAGGTTGAACAGCGCCTGCTCGGCCAGCACGAAGTCGAGCGACAGCACCGGCAGGCCTGAGGACACGATGCTGGCGACGGCATGGTCCTTCAGCAGCGGCTGGACGCGGCGCAGGGTCGTGGAGACGAGGTCGCCGACCTCGACGGCCTCGCGCTTCGGGGCGATGGCACCGGCATCGAGCCGGGTCATGTCGAGCAGGTTGCCGACGAAGCGGTCGAGTCGCTCGGCTTCGCCCAACGCTGTGCCCAGCAGTTCCTCGCGTGTCGCGGCGTCGTAGCGCGCACCGTAGCTACGCAGGCTCGACAGGGAACCGATGATCGAGGCCAGCGGCGTGCGCAGGTCGTGCGACACGGAGGTGAGCATGGCCGAGCGCAGCCGCTCGCGCTCCGCGCCCAGGCGCGCCCGGTCGATGTCCTCGGCCAGGGTCACGCGCTCGACCGCGACGGCGGCCTGGTTGCCCACGGCTTCGAGCAGGCGGCGCTCGCCCGCCGACAGCGCGTGGCCCTCCCTCTGCGGCAGCACGCCGATGATGGCGACAGCCGAGCGGCTGGTGCGGATCGGCACGAACAGCCAGCGACCGCCCGGCAGCGTGTCGGTGCCGCGGCCGGCCGGCCGGTCGGCATCCCACGACCAGCGCGCGGCGGCGAGGTCGGCATCGCTCAATTCGCTGTCCGGCGGGAAGGCCGCGCACGTCGTGAGGCTGCCCTGCTCCGGCATCAGGATGACGATCTCGGCCTTGAGCAGGCGGGCGAGGTGCGTGACCACGATCCACAGCAGGTCGTCGGCCTCGATGACGCCGGCAATCTTGCGGCTGAAAGCGTAGAGCTCGGCCGTGGTGCGGGCTTCGCGCCGCGCCGATTCCGTCTGCGTCCGCGTCCGCGCGGCGAGCGCGCTGGCCACGACCGCCACCACCATGAAGAAGAACAACGCCACGACATTGGCCGGATCGGCGACGATGAACAGGTAGAGCGGCGGAATGAAGAAGAAGTTGTAGGCGAGCACGCTCAGCCCGGAGACCCAGAGCGACGGCACCAGCCCGTGCCGCACCGCCGCCGCCAGAACCGGCACCACGAAGACCAGCGAGATGTTGGGCAATATGATGAGCCGGTCGATCATCACGCCCAGCGCCGTCGCCAGCACGGTCGACAGGGCGCCTTCGAGGTAGGGGCCGGGCGAGAGCGGCACGTCGCGTAGCCAGTCCGACGGACCGGCCTGCGGCGAGGTGTCGGCCGACGGCGCCACCTCGATGGCGAGGCCCGAGTTGCTGCGCACCAGCTCGTCGACGATCGAGCCGTGACGCAGTTCGAACCAGCGCGAGCGCCTGGACTTGCCGACGACGACACGGGTGGCGTTGCGCGAGCGCGCGAAGGCCACGATCTCCTCGACCACCGAGCGGCCGGGCACCGTGGCGACCTCGGCGCCGAGCTGGGCGGCAAGCCGCATCGCCTCGGCAAGCCGCACACGCTCCTGCTCGGAGAGGCCGGCGTGCCGGTCGGTCTCGACATAGAGCGCGATCAGCTCGGCATCGAGTGCGTCGGCGCTGCGCTTGGCCGCGCGCACGGCGTTGGCCGCCCCCGGGCCGGGATCGAGACAGACGATCACGCGCTCGCCGGCGGCCCACGGGCCGGCGATGGCGTGTTCGCGCATGTAGCTCCGCATCTGTTCGTCGACGCGCTCGGCGGTGCGCCTGAGCGCCAATTCGCGCAGCGCCGTCAGGTTTCCGGGCGAGAAGTAGTGTTTTAGCGCGCGCTGCGCCTGGTCGCGGACATAGACCTTGCCCTCGGACAGGCGGGCGATCAGGTCGGCCGGCGTCAGGTCGACCAGCTCGACCTCATCGGCGGCGTCGACGATGCGGTCGGGCACGGTCTCGCGCACCCGGATGCGGGTGATGCGAGCCACGACGTCGTTCAGGCTCTCGACGTGCTGGACGTTGAGCGTCGAATAGACGTCGATGCCGGCCGCCAGCAGCTCCTCGACGTCGAGATAGCGCTTGGGATGGCGGCTGCCTTCGGCGTTGGTGTGGGCAAGCTCGTCGACCAGCACCAGCGCCGGCCGTCGCGCCAGAATGGCATCGATGTCCATCTCCTCGAGCGTGCGCTCGCGGTACGCGACCTTGCGGCGCGGCACGACCTCGAGGCCCGCGAGCTGGGCCTCGGTCTCGGCACGGCCATGGGTCTCGACGACGCCGACCACGACGTCGATGCCCTCGCGCTTGCCCCGGTGCGCGGCCGACAGCATCTCCCAGGTCTTGCCGACACCGGGGGCGGCGCCCAGGAAGATCTTGTGCTTGCCGCGCGATTCCTTCTCCGCCGCCTTCAGGAGCGCGTCGGGCGAAGGCCGGGTTTCGTCAGCGGCGTTGGCCATGCAGCGCGATCTTTGTCACCGCTTCGCCAGCGCGTCGAGGGCCAGATTGAGCTGAAGCACGTTGACCCGGGGCTCGCCCAGCAGACCGAACGCGCGGCCGTCGGTGTGCTGCGCCACCAACCGCTGCAGCTCGGTGTCGGACATGTTGCGGGCCTTGGCCACGCGCGCGATCTGCCACGAGGCGGCTGCGGGCGAGACATGCGGATCGAGGCCGCTGCCCGATGTCGTCACCAGGTCGACGGGGACACCCTTGCCGAGCTTGCCGGCGTCTTCCCTGACCCGCTCGATCAGCGCCCTGGAGGTCGGCGCGAGGTTGGACCCGCCCGATGACGCGCCGTTGTACGGCCCGTCGCCGGTCGCCGACGGACGGCCATGGAAATAGGTGTCCGCCGTGAAGCTCTGGCCGATCAGGCTCGAGCCCACGACCTTGCCGTCCTTCTCGATCAGCGAGCCAGCCGACTGGCCGGGGAATGCGGCGCCGGCGATCCCCACCATGGCCAGCGGATAGACCAGCCCCAGAATGACGGTCATCAGCAGCAGGATGACGACGGACGCACGAACATGGCGAAGCATGACACTCTCCTTCAGGCGAGACCGGCGGCCGCCACGACGACATCGATCAGCTTGATGCCGACGAAGGGCACGACCAGGCCGCCGATGCCGTAGACCAGCAGGTTGCGGCGCAGCAGCGCCGCCGCGCCGCTCGGCCGGTACTGCACGCCGCGCAGCGCCAGCGGGATCAGGGCGATGATGATCAGGGCGTTGAAGATGATGGCCGACAGGATGGCGCTCTGCGGCGTGGCGAGCCCCATGACGTTCAGCACCCCGAGCTGCGGGTAGAAGGCGATGAACATCGCCGGGATGATGGCGAAGTACTTCGCCACGTCGTTGGCGATCGAGAAGGTGGTGAGGGCGCCCCGCGTCATCAGGAGCTGCTTACCGATGGCCACGATCTCGATGAGCTTGGTCGGGTCGCTGTCGAGGTCGACCATGTTGCCGGCTTCGCGCGCGGCATTGGTGCCGGTCTGCATGGCGACGCCGACATCGGCCTGGGCGAGTGCGGGCGCATCGTTGGTGCCGTCGCCGCACATCGCCACCAGCTTGCCCTTGGCCTGTTCCTCGCGGATCAGGCGCAGCTTGGCCTCGGGCGTGGCCTGGGCCAGGAAATCGTCGACTCCGGCTTCTGCCGCGATCGCGGCCGCGGTCTGCGGGTTGTCGCCGGTGATCATGACCGTGCGGATGCCCATGGCGCGCAGTTCGGCGAAGCGCTCGCGGATGCCGCCCTTCACGATGTCCTTCAAATAGACGATGCCCAGGATGCGGCCGTTCCGGGAGACGGCGAGCGGCGTGCCGCCCTCCTTGCCGATGTGGGTGGCGATGCGCTCGACCTCCTCCACCGGCGGCGAGACGCCGAGCGAACGGGCATGGGTGATCACGGCGTCGACCGCCCCCTTGCGGATCACCGTGCCCTCGTGGTCGATGCCGCTCATGCGGGTCTGGGCGGTGAAGGGCACGAACCTGGTGTGCAGGTCGGCCACCTCGACGCCGCGCAACCCGTACTTCTCCTTGGCCAGCACGACGATCGAGCGGCCCTCGGGCGTCTCGTCGGCGAGGCTCGCGAGCTGGGCCACCCGCGCCACCTCGTTCTCGTCGACGCCGGTCACGGCGATGATCTGCGTGGCATGGCGGTTGCCGAGGGTGATGGTGCCGGTCTTGTCGAGCAGCAGGGTGTCGACGTCGCCCGCCGCCTCGACGGCGCGGCCGGAAGTGGCGAGCACGTTGAAGCGGACCAGCCGGTTCATGCCGGCGATGCCGATGGCCGACAGGAGCGCACCGATGGTGGTCGGGATCAGGGTCACGAAGAGCGCGATCAGCACCACGACGGAGACGGCGCCGCCGGCATAGGCGGCAAAGCTCGGGATCGTCACCACGGCCAGGACGAAGATGAGCGTGAGCCCCGCCAGCAGGACGGAGAGCGCCAGCTCGTTGGGCGTCTTGTGGCGCGAGGCGCCCTCGACCAGGGAGATCATGCGGTCGAGAAAGCTCGACCCCTCCTCGGCCGTGATACGGACCTTGATCCTGTCCGACAGCACCCGGGTGCCGCCGGTCACCGCCGAGCGGTCGCCGCCGGCCTCGCGGATCACGGGCGCCGATTCGCCGGTGATCGCCGATTCGTCGATGGTCGCCGCGCCCTCGATGATCTCGCCGTCGCCGGGCACCAGGTCGCCGGCCTCGACCAGCACCTTCTCGCCGACCTTCAGCGTGTGGGCCCGCCGGGGCTCGAACGTGTCGCCGACGCCCAGCAGGACCTTGGCCATGGTCTCGCTCCGCATGCGCCGCAGCGTGTCGGCCTGGGCCTTGCCACGGCCCTCGGCGACCGCCTCGGCGAAGGTGGCGAACAGCACGGTGATCCACAGCCAGAACACGATCTGAACCTGGAACGCGCTACCCGGCACGCCGGTCGCGAGGTCGCGCACGGTGAGGACGGTGGCGACCAGCGCCACCATCTCGACGGTGAACATGACCGGGTTCCTGACCAGCTCCCGCGGATCGAGCTTGGTGAGGCTGCCCAGCAGCGCCGGCCTCAGGATCGCGGGATCGAACAGGGACTGCGATTTGTCGCGTTTGCTCATGATGACGCCTCGTTAGAAGAGCGTGCCGGCCAGCAACGCGAAGTGCTCGGCGATCGGGCCGAGCGCGAGCGCCGGCAGGAAGGTGAGGCCGCCCACGATCAGCACCGCGCCGACCAGCAGGCCGACAAACAGCGCGCCGTGGGTGGGAAAGGTGCCGACCGAGGCCGCGGCCTTGCGCTTGGCCGCCAGCGTGCCCGCCACCGCCAGCATGGGGATGATGACGGCAAAGCGGCCGACCATCATCGCGACGGCAAGGGTGGCATTGTAGAACAGCGTGTTGCCGGCGAGACCCGCGAAGGCGCTGCCGTTGTTGCCGGCCGCCGACGTGAAGGCATAGAGGATCTCGCTGAAGCCATGCGGACCGGCGTTGGGCGGGCCGGCAAGGCCCGCCGGCACGACCGTCGCCACGGAAGCGAAGCCCAGGATGGCGAGCGGCAGGCAGAGGATGGCGAGCATGGTGAACTTGACCTCGCGCGCCTCGATCTTCTTGCCGACATATTCCGGCGTGCGCCCGACCATGAGGCCGGCCAGGAAGATCGCCAGGATGGCGAACAGCAGCATGCCGTAGAGGCCGGCACCGACGCCGCCGATGACGACTTCGCCCAGCAGGATGTTGATGAGCGGGATCATGCCGCCCAGCGGCATGAAGCTGTCGTGCATGGCATTCACGGCGCCGCACGAGGCCGCCGTGGTGATCACCGCGAACAGCGCGGAGAGCGGCGCGCCGAAGCGGACCTCCTTGCCTTCCATGTTGCCGGCCGTGGTGTCGACACCCAGCGCCGCGACCAGCGGGTTGCCGCCGGCCTCGGCCCAGTAGGCCACGAAGACACCGGCCAGGAACAGCACGCCCATGGCGGACAGGATCGCCCAGCCCTGGCGCTCGTCGCCGACGGCGCGGCCGAACACGTTGGTCAGCGCCGCGCCGATGGCGAAGATCGCCAGCATCTGCACCAGGTTGGAGAGGGCCGTGGGGTTCTCGTAGGGGTGTGCCGAATTGGCGTTGAAGAAGCCGCCGCCGTTGGTGCCCAGCATCTTGATCGAAAGCTGCGAGGCCACCGGGCCCTGCGCGATCTTCTGCCTGGCGCCTTCGAGCGTCGTCGCCTCGACATAGCCGCCGAGGTTCTGCGGCACGCCCTGCCAGACGAAGAAGACCGTCAGCAGGATGCAGAGGGGCAGCAGCACGTAGAGCGTGATGCGCACAAGGTCGGCCCAGAAATTGCCGATGCCCTTGGCCTCGGCGCGGGCGAAGCCGCGCACCAGAGCGACCGCCAGCGCGATGCCGGTGGCGGCACTCAGGAAGTTCTGAACCGCGAGGCCCGCCATCTGCGAGAGATAGCTCATGGTGCTCTCGCCGCCGTAGTTCTGCCAGTTGGTGTTGGTGAGAAAGCTGATGGCCGTGTTGCCGGCAAGATCCGGCAGCACGGCCGCCATGCCCTGCGGGTTCAGCGGCAGCAGATCCTGCAGGCGCAGCAGCAGGTAGAGCAGCACGAAGCCCGCGATGTGGAAGACGATCATCGCGCGGGCATAGACCCACCAGCTCTGCTCCTCGGCCGGATCGATGCCGGCGAGGCGATAGAAGCCGCGCTCGACCGGCACGAGGACCGGCGACAGCAGGGTCCGCCGGCCCGCCATGACGTTGTCGAGGTAGCCGCCGAGCGGCCGCGTCAGCAGCAGCACCACGGCGACGAAAAGCGCGATCTGCACCCAGCCGTTGAAGGTCATGGCAGCCTCAGGACTTCCCTTAGAACTTTTCCGGGCGCGCCAGCGCGACCGCGAGATAGACGAGCAGGATCGCGGCGAGCCCGCCGCCCAGGACGTAGTCGAGGATCATGTGCGCCTCACAGCCTGTGGCAGAGGCGCTCGTAGGCGATCAGCAGGCCGAACAGCAGCAGACCGCCGCCGAAGAACAACAGGTCGAGCATCGGGCCCTCCTTCGCCGGCATAGAAGGGCTGGAGCGCATAGGAATGCGAGCCGGCCGAAGACCCGGCGGCATATGAACGGCATAGGAATTTCAGAAGGCTTCGGGCACTTCTTCGGAGAACAAGCACTCCTCACCCAGAGGAGGCGCGAAGCGCCGTCTCGAAGGGTCGGCAATCGACGGAGCTGGGGCCCATGCTTCGAGACGCTCGCTGCGCTCGCTCCTCAGCATGAGAATGGCCCTGAATGCTCCAGTCGAAACTTATGCCGGCTAGACCGCCATCCGCGTGTGCAGGTCGAACATGATCCAGAAGCTGCCGCCCACCATGATGAAGATCAGCACGGCGGCGAACACGATGGCGAGCAGGTTCTCTTTCGGCGTCGAGGTGAAGTTGAGGTGCAGGAAAAAGCGTAGGTGGACCAGGATCTGCAGGATCGCGGTGACGCCGATCACCACCATCGTGCTCTGCGGCGGCAAGGCGTGGGTGATCACGACGTAGAAGGGAATGGCCGTCAGGATGACGGCGAGCACGAAGCCGATCAGGTAGGAGCGCAGCCCGTGCCCAGAGTTCGCGTGTCCAGCGGTCGGGTGTTCCATCACAGCAGCCCCGGCAGATAGACGATCGAGAAGATGCCGACCCAGGCGATGTCGAGGAAGTGCCAGAACAGGCCCAGCCGAAACAGGCGCGAGGTCACGGGCACCGAGAGGCCCTTCAGCATCACCTGGCCGGACATGATCAGGATCCAGGTGAGGCCGACGCTGACGTGCAAGCCGTGGGTGCCGACCAGTGTGAAGAAGGCGGAGAGGAAGCCGCTGCGGTCGGGGCCGGCGCCGGCCTTGATCAAGCCGGCAAATTCGCGGAGTTCGAGGAACACGAAGCCCGCGCCCAGCACGAAGGTCAGGAGCAGCCAGGCCAGCACCGCGCCGCGGTTGCCGGTCTTCGACGAGAGCGAAGCGAAGCCGAAGGTGGTGCTGCTGACCAGCAGCAGCGCGGTCTCGATCGCGGCATTCGGCAGGCTGAACAGCGCCTTGCCCGCGGGGCCGCCGGCGGTGTTGTCGACCATGATGACGTAGGTCGCGAACAAGAGCGCGAAGATGACGGCATCGCCCATCAGGTAGAGCCAGAAGCCGAAGGCCCGCTGCTCGTGGGCCTCCGCCGCTTCGCTTTCGTGGGTGGTGACGGCGGCGCTCATGTCCGGCTCGTCGTCTGGCTGGCGAGGGCGCGGAAGCGCGCGTCCTCGATCTGCTTCACCTCGGCGGCGGTGATCCTGAATTCGGACTCGTCATCGGACGAGCGCGCGATCAGGACGATCCACATGGCAAGCCCACAGGCGGCCACCAGCCACCAGATGTGCCAGATGACGGCGAAGCCCAGCACGAAGGCGAGCCCGCCCATGACGACGCCGACAGCCGAGTTCTTCGGCATGTGGATGTCTTCGTAGGCCGCCGGCCTCTGAAAGGTGACGCCGCGCTCCTTCATGTCGAGCAGGGGTTCGCGGTCGCGGATCTCGGGCAGCACGGCGAAATTGTAGGCGGGCGGCGGCGAGGCGGTCGCCCATTCGAGCGTGCGGCCGTCGAACGGATCGCCGGTGACGTCGGCGGTCTTCCGCCGGTCGCGGACGCTCACGTAGAGCTGCATCACCATGCAGGCGATGCCGACCAGGATCAGGGCGGCGCCCGAGGCGGCCACCATCAGGTAGGGCTGCCAGGAGGGATCGTTGTACTGCTCCATGCGGCGCGGCATGCCCTTGAAGCCCAGGAGGTAGAGCGGCATGAACGCGAGATAGAAGCCGATCATCCAGCACCAGAACGACGCCAGCCCCCACTTGCGGTCGAGCGCGAAGCCGAAGGCCTTGGGGAACCAGTACATGTAGCCGGCGAGGTAGCCGAACAGCACGCCGGGAATGATCATGTTGTGGAAGTGCGCGACGAGGAAGGTCGTGTTGTGCATCAGGAAGTCGGCCGACGGGATGGCCAGCAGCACGCCGGTCATGCCGCCGATCACGAACGTCACCATGAAGCCGATGGTCCACATCATCGACGGATGGAAGTCGATGCGGCCGCGGTACATGGTGAGCAGCCAGTTGAACACTTTCACGCCGGTCGGCACGGCGATCACCATGGTGGTGATGCCGAAGAAGGCGTTGACGTTGGGGCTGGAACCCATGGTGAAGAAATGGTGCAGCCAGACGGTGAACGACAGGATGGCGATCGCCGCCGTGGCATAGACCAGCGATTCGTAGCCGAACAGGCGCTTCTTCGAGAAGGTCGACACGACCTCGGAGAAGATGCCGAAGGCCGGCAGGATCAGGATGTAGACCTCCGGATGACCCCAGATCCAGAACAGGTTGGGGTAGTTCATCATGTTGCCGCCGTGGGCATTGGTGAAGAAGTGCATGCCGAACAGGCGGTCGAGCGCCAGCAGGCCGCAGGCCACGGTAAGCGCCGGAAAGGCGAAGGCCATCAGCACCGAGGCGCAGAGCGCCGTCCAGGTGAAGGGCGTCATGCGCATCAGGGTCAAGCCCGGCGCGCGCCGTTTGAGGATCGTGACGACGAAGTTTATGCCGGAAAGCGTCGAGCCGACGCCGCTGATCAGGATCGCCCAGATCCAGTAGTCGACGCCGACGCCGGGGTTGGCCTCGGCGCCGGAATAGGGCGGATAGCCGGTCCAGCCCGCGGTCGAGAACTTGCCGATCACCAGCGAGACCATGACGAGGCCGGCGCCGGCCGCGGTCAGCCACAGGCTGAGCGAATTCAGGAACGGGAAGGCGACGTCGCGCGTGCCGATCTGCAGCGGCACGATGATGTTGATCAGCCCGGTCATGAAGGGCATCGCCATGAAGAAGATCATGATGGTGCCGTGCGAGCTGAAGATCTGGTCGAAATGCTCGGGCGGCAGGTAGCCGCCGGAATTGAGCGCCATCGCCTGCTGGGCCCGCATCATGATGGCGTCGACGAAGCCGCGCAGCAGCATGATCAGCGCCAGCACGATGTACATGACGCCGATCCGCTTGTGGTCGACGCTGGTCAGCCAGTCGGTCCAGAGGTAGCGCCAGGCGCCCAGCCAGGTGATGGCGATGGCAACCAGCAGCGCGCCGCCCACCGTGACCGCGGCGCCGCCGGCGGCGATCGCGCTGTAGAGCGGCAGGGCCTCGATCGTCAGTCTGCCGAACATCGGTCTATCTCCGCGGCGCGGCGCCGGCGGGCGTGCCGGCGGCTGGCGCGTGCTGGGCGTGGGTGTACTTGGCGATGATCGAGTCGAACAGCCTGGGCTCGACCGCCGAATAGTAGGCGATCGGATTGAGCCGGCTCTTGGCCGCGAGCGCGGCATAGGCGGCGGCGTCCAGCTTGGCCGGCGCCTGCTTGGCCTTGGCCACCCAGGCGTCGAACTCCGCCGGGCTCGTGGCGATCACCTCGAAATGCTGGTCGGAAAAGCCGCCGCCGCTGTACATGCTGTTGCGG
>MEMN01000195.1:13473-17052 GCA_001767945.1 Alphaproteobacteria bacterium RIFCSPHIGHO2_12_FULL_66_14
GCATGCCGGCCATGGCGTAGATCTGGCCGGCGAGCTGCGGCACGTAGAACGAGTTCATCACCGTATCGGAGGTGATCCGCAGGCTGACCGGCCGGCCGTTCGGGAAGACGAGCTGGTTGACGACGGCGATGCCCTGCTCGGGATAGATGAACAGCCACTTCCAGTCCTGTGCCACCACCTGGACCTCGAGCGGCCGCACGGCGGCGTCGAGCGGCCGGTAGGGGTCGAGCTTGTGGGTGCTGCGCCATACCAGAACGGCGACCGCGATCACGATCAGCGCCGGCACCAGCCACACGAAGGCGTCGACCCGCGCCGATTCCGCCCATTTGGGCCGGTAGGCGGCCGTGGTGTTGGAGGCACGATACCGCCAAGCGAACGCCAGGGTGAGCACGATGACCGGCACGACGACCAGCATCATCACGAAGAAGGCGTCGAACAGCAGATCGCGCTCGGCCAGCGCGATCGGCCCCTTGGGGTCGAGGACGGCGGAACGTCGGAGATCGCATGCGCCAGCCAAGAGCGCGGCACCGACCACCATCACCGGCCGAAGCAGTTTGTCGACAGCCTGCGTCACGCTCCCCCGTCCATACTCATTCTTGAGTACTCAGGAGAGCTTGATGCTACGCCTTGTATTGAGCAACGATTCTTTTGCCGCTAGAGCTTCTGGCCGGCGGGTGCGGGCGGCTTGCCCTGCGGATCCTTCACGGTGCAGACATCAGCGCGCAACCGATCCTTCAAGGCTGCGATCTGATCCTCGATCTGCTTGTTGGCCGCCTTCTGCTTCTCGATCTGGTCTTCCAGCGCCTTGACCTGCGCCGCATCCGGGCCCGGTGGGGCGGGCGGCGCCGGCGGCGCGGGAAGCTGGACCGCCACGTTCACGATCGGGCGGTAGAAAAGATACCAGCCGAGGCCGAGGCCGATGGCCACCAGCAGGAAGCCGCCGACGAGGCCGCCCAGGATCAGCGGCCAGCGGGGCCGGCTCTGGTCCTGGGTGGGGCGTTCGGACGATGCGGGGTCGGACATGGTTCCTCGGGGATCGACGCCAGTCTAGCAGACGCCACGCGGGGGGCCGAATTGAGGCGGACTTGCGCCGTTCCCGCGACACCCTAAATTCACTGCAAATCAAGGAGATTGGCAATGACGGCCTGCATCGTCGGATGGTCCCACGGCAAGTTCGGCAAACTGGACGGCGAGACCAGCGAATCGCTGGTGGTGAAGGCCGCCACCGAGGCCATCGCCCACGCCGGCATCGAACCCAAGGACGTCGACGTGATCTACGTCGGCAACATGAACGGCGGCTTCGTGCGCCAGGAATTCCACTCCTCGCTCGCGCTCCAGGCCCACCCGGACCTGCGCTTCAAGCCCTCGACCCGGGTCGAGAATGCCTGTGCCACCGGCTCGGCGGCCATCCACATGGGGCTGAACTCGCTGGCCGCCGGCAAGGCGCGCTTCGTGCTGGTGGTCGGCGTCGAGAAGATGACCGAGCTCAACAGCGCGCAGGCGGGCGAAGTGCTGATCAAGGCAAGCTACGTGGCCGAGGAAGCCAACATCGAGGCGGGCTTCGCCGGCATCTTCGGCAAGATCACCTCGGCCTACTTCCAGCGCTACGGCGACAAGTCCGATGCGCTGGCCCGCATCGCGGTGAAAGCGCACAAGAACGGCTCGAAGAATCCCTATGCGCACTTCCAGAAGGAGTTCGCCTACGAGTTCTGCCGCACGCCCTCGGACAAGAACCCGTTCGTGGCCGGCCCCCTGAAGCGCACCGACTGCTCGCCCGTCACCGACGGCGCCGCCGCCGTGGTGCTGGCCGACGTGCAGACGGCGCTCGGCCTGAAGCATGCGATTGCCTTTCGCGCCACCGAGCACGTCAACGACTTCCTGCCGATGAGCAAGCGCGACATCATCAAGTTCGAGGGACCGCAACTCGCGTGGAAGCGCGCGCTGGCCTCGGCCAAGCTCGACCTGCTCGACCTCTCGTTCGTGGAAAGCCACGACTGCTTCACCTCGGCCGAGCTGATCGAGTACGAGGCGATGGGCCTCACCGCCCCGGGCGAAGGCGAGCGCGCGATCCTCGAAGGCTGGGTCGAGCGCGACGGCAAGCTGCCGGTCAATGTCTCGGGCGGCCTAAAAGCCAAGGGCCATCCCGTCGGCGCCACCGGCGTCTCGATGCACGTGATGTCGGCCATGCAGCTCTCGGGCAGCGCGCCCGCAGGCCTGCAACTGCCCAAGGCGAAAATCGGCGGCGTGTTCAACATGGGCGGCGCCGCCGTCGCCAACTACGTGAGCATCCTCGAACCGCTGCGCTGACGGCCGTGCGGGCGGTCAGTCACCGCGAGAGCGACGCCATCCTGGGCGCCATGCGCCAGGTGGCGCTCGCCGGCGGTCATGCGCTGAGCCATGCCGACACCGCGAGCATCCTGGCGGCCGGTCACTATCTCTTACGCCGGCCCGACCTCACCGATCTCGGCGCGCTGCCGGCCGCCGAACCTGCCGGCCTCGTCGCGATCCTGAAAGACCACGAGCTGGCGGCCGAAGCGGTGAAGTATCTAACCATCATGGTGATGGTCGACGGCGTCCTCGACACCGACAAGCTCGCCCGCGTGCTGGAATATGCCCGCGCGCTCGACGTCGAGGCGAATTATCTCACCGAGATGGTCGAGGCGGCCTCCGGTCACCTGGCCTGGGTGATCGCCGACATGACGATGCGCAACGCCGAGAGCGTCGTCAGCGAAGCATGGGGCAGCCGGCCCGATCCGGCGGAATGGATCCTGCCCTACAAGGGCGACAAGGCCGATCCCGCTCTGGTGGCGCGCTACGAGGCGCTGGGCAAGCTGCCGCAGAACACCTTCGGCAAGGCGATCTGGGACTTCGACAAGAAGAACGGCTATCCCTTCCCCGGCGACCCTGGGGCACTGAATGCCGGCTTCGCGACGCCGCACGATTGCACGCACATCATCTCGGGCTACGACACCAGCTATCGCGGCGAGATCCTAGTCTCGACCTTCACCGCCGCCATGCATCCGATCAATCCCATGGCGGGACACGTCCTGCCGGTCATCTTCAACGGCCATCTCGGCGTGAAGTTCAACGACGTGGCGACTCCGGCCCGCGGCGGCTTTGATCCGAACGAGTTCTGGCGCGCCTGGGCGCGCGGCCGCGACATGACGGTCGACATCTTCGATCCCAAGTGGAGCGCCTGGGACTGGATCGAGCACGACCTCGAGGAGCTGCGGCGCGACTGGAACGTCGCGCCGCCGGGCCAGGAGCGCTAGACGACGGGGCTGGCGCCGCCGTCGACGTTGATGGCGACACCGGTGATGAAGGAGCCGGCATCGGAGCAGAGGAAGCAGGCCATGCGGGCGAACTCCTCGGCCTTGCCCATGCGGCCGAGCGGGATGCGGCCCTTGGCCATGCCGGCGGCGAACTGTTCGAAGGTCTGGTCCTTGCCCGCCGCCTTGTGGCGGCGCACCCACTGGTCACTCTCGATCAGGCCGACCAGCATGGCGTTCACCAGCACGTTGTGCGGGGCGTTCTCCTTGGAGAGCGCCTTGGTGAGGGCGAGGCCGGCGGCGCGGCTGA
>MEMN01000195.1:17135-18657 GCA_001767945.1 Alphaproteobacteria bacterium RIFCSPHIGHO2_12_FULL_66_14
AGAGCCGGATGGCGGCGAACAGTTTCAGGTCGAGATCGCCCTGCCAGTCCTCGTCGGTCACGGTGTCGAAGGGCTTGGCGTGGCTGATGCCGGCGTTGTTCACCAGGATGTCGACCTTGCCGAAGTCGGCCACGACCTTCTTGAAGGTGTCGGCGATCGGCGCCGCCTTGGAGACGTCGCAGGAATAGCCCTCGACCTTGGCGTTCGTCTTGCCGGCCGCCTTCTGCACCTCGGCCTTGGCCGCGGCCAGCACATCGGCCTTGCGCGCCAGCATCGCCACCGAGCCGCCCGAGGCCGCGAATTCCTTGGCCATGGCCAGGCCGAGACCAGTGCTGCCGCCGGTGATCACGGCCACGCGGCCGTCCATGCGTACGTCCATAGAAGTCTCCTCCGTTTATGCCTTCACTGTAGCGAGTGCCGCGAGCACGCGCTCGGGCGTCGCTGGCGCATCGAGCCGCACTGCGGTCCTGCCATCGCCCGCCGCCGATATCGCATCCTTGAGCGCCGTCCACACCGCGGTCGCGAGCAGCAGCGGCGGCTCGCCCACCGCCTTGGAGCGGAAGATTGTCGCTTCGCGCGAGGCCGCGTTCTCGAGCATTTTCACGTTGAACATCCGAGGCACGTCGCGGCTGCCGGGGATCTTGTAGGTCGAGGGGCCGACGGTGCGCAGCCGGCCCTTGGCGTCCCACCACAGCTCCTCGCAGGTGAACCAGCCCTGGCCCTGCACGAAGGCGCCTTCGATCTGGCCGAGATCGATGGCGGGATTGAGCGAGGCGCCGCAATCCTGCACCAGGTCGGCGCGCAGCACGCGGCTCTCGCCGGTCAAGGTGTCGACCGCGACTTCGGCCATCGCGGCGCCAAAGGAGAAATAGAAGAACGGCCGGCCGCGCATGGCCGCGGCATCCCAGTGGATCTTGGGCGTCTTGTAGAAGCCGGTGGCCGACAGCGAGACGCGGCCTATCCAGCAGAGCTTCGCCAGCTCGCCGAAGCTCACGACCTGGTTGCTGCCGGGTTTGGCGATCCGCACGGTGCCGTCGGCGAATTCGATCTCGCTCTCGGCCGCGCTGAAATGCTCCGACGCGAAGGCGATCATGCGGCCCTTGATCATGTTGGCCGCCTCCCAGGCCGCCCAGCCGTTGAGATCGGAGCCGGTCGACGCTGCCGTCGGCGACGTATTGGGCACCTCGGCCGTCGAGGTGGCGCTGGGCCGGATGCGCTCGACCTCGACCCCAAAAACCTCGGCCACGACCTGAGCCACCTTGATGAACAGCCCCTGCCCCATCTCGGTGCCGCCATGGTTCAGGCGGATCGAACCGTCGGTATAGACATGCACCAGGGCGCCGGCCTGGTTCATGTGCGGCAGGTTGAAGGAGATGCCGAACTTCAGCGGAAAAAGTCCCAGCCCGCGCTTCAGGATCGGGCTCGTCCTGTTGAAGGCATCGACCTCGGCGCGACGGCGTTCGAAGTCGCCGCCCTGCTTCACCTCGGCCCAGCAGCGCGCCAGATGGTTCTCGTCGACCGT
>MEMN01000195.1:18666-20858 GCA_001767945.1 Alphaproteobacteria bacterium RIFCSPHIGHO2_12_FULL_66_14
GGGTGTCTCGTCCCTCCCCGCGCGATAGAAATTGAGCGCGCGCAGTTCGTTGGCATCGCGCTTGAGATGATGCGCAATGCGATCGATCGCATCCTCCATGACAACGACGCCCTGTGGTCCGCCGAAGCCGCGGAAGGCGGTGTTGGACTGCTTGTTCGTCCGGCAGGCGTAGCCGACCGCGCGGAAGTGCGGGATCCAGTAGGCGTTGTCGGCGTGGGTGAGCGCACGCGCCATAACGCCGGGCGTGAGATCGAGGCTAAAACCGGCATCGGCCGCCAGCATCGCATCGAGCGCCAGCACGCGACCGTCGTCGTCGAAGCCCACCGTGTAGCGATAGAGGAAGGGATGGCGCTTGCCGGTGGCGATCATGTCGATCTCACGCGGCAGGCGGAGTTTCACCGGCCGGCCGGTCTTGTGGGCGCCCAGCGCCGCCGCGCCCGCCACCCACGAAGCGTTGCTCTCCTTGCCGCCGAAGCCGCCGCCCAGGCGGCGCACCACCGCGGTGACGCGATTGAAGTCGCAACTCAGGAGCTGGGCGCAGACGTGCTGGACCTCGGTCGGATGCTGGGTCGAGGAATGCACGACGAGGTCGCCGTCCTCGCCGGGCAGGGCGAAGGCGACCTGGCCTTCGAGATAGAAATGCTCCTGCCCGCCGACGCTGAACTCGGCGCTAAGCCGATGGGGCGCGGTCTTCAGCGCGGTCTCGGGATCGCCGCGCCGCAGCGTCGACGGCGCCTGCACGTAAGCCTGCCGGGCGAGTGCGGTCGCGATGTCGAGGATCGCCTCTGTCTCCTCGATCTCGATCACCGCGCGCTCGGCGGCGGCGCGCGCGGCATCAAGCGTGTCCGCCACCACCATTGCCAACGGCTGGCCCGCGAACTCGACGCGGTCCACAACAAACAGCGGCTCCTCCTTGCCGGGGCCGGCGGTGCTGTTGCGGCCGGGAATATCCTCGGCGACAAGCGTCGCCACGACGCCGGGCGCGGCGGCGGCGGCCGAAAGATCGAGCTTCGCCAGACGCCCGCTCGCCACCGGGCTCAACACCAGGGCGCCATGCAGCGTCCCCGGCGGCTCCGGCATGTCGTCGATATAGAGCGCCTGCCCCGAGGCGTGCTTCAGCGCACTGTCGTGACGCCGGGCGCTGTGAACCGCGCCCTTCACAGCGCCTCGACCTCGACCGCGCGCCCGGGCTCGGCGATGCGCAGTTCCAGACGGCGCAGCAGGTTGGCCGCGACCTGCAGGCGATAGGCGGCCGAGCCGCGCCAATCGTCGATCGGCTGAAAATCTTTTGGGACCGCGGTGGCCGCAGCCTCAAAGGTCGCTTTCGCGAAGGGCTGGCCCTTCAGCGCCTGCTCGACGTTGCGTGCCCGCGCGGGTGTTGCCGCCATGCCGCCGAAGCCGATGCGCACGTCCTCGATGCGGCCGTTCTTGATCCGCAGGCGGTAGGCGCCTGCGACCGTGGAGATGTCCTGGTCGCGCCGCTTGCTCACCTTGTCGCAGAAGAAGACTTCGCCCGGCCAGAGCTTCGGCATGGAAATGCTCTGGATCACCTCGTCGGACGCCAGCGCGGTCTTGCGGTAGCCGAGGAAGAAGTCCTCCAGCGGCAGGTCGCGCGTGCCGCGGATGGAAACCAGCTTCAGGCTCGCCTCGAGCGCCAGCAGCACCGGCGGCATGTCGCCGATCGGCGAGGCCGTGCCGATATTGCCGCCGATCGTGCCAAGTGAGCGGATCTGCCGTGAGCCCAGCCGCGCCAGGTAGGTTTTCAGCGCCGGGTAGGCCGCGACCAGGATTGGCATGGCGTCGGCGTAGGTCGCGGCAGCACCGATCGTGATCCGCTCCTTGTCTTCCGTGATCACCGTGAGCTCCGGCACATGCGCCACATGGATGACCGCAGCCGGCGGCGTGCGCGACCGGCTGGCCAGCAGGCCGAGGTCGGTGGCGCCGGCCAGCAGCAGTGCCTCGGGATATTTTGCCCGCAGCGCCAGCAGCTCGGCCAGCGAGCGCGGGGCGAAGAAGGTGCCGCCGAACACGGCGGATGCCGTGCGCTTGGGCGCGAGCGGCGCCGGCTCGATGGCAAGGCCCGCCACCTTGGTCATGGCCTCGACGATCGGCCTGTAACCGGTGCAGCGGCAGAGGTTGCCGGCCAGCGCGTCGTGGATGGTTTCTAGATCGGCCCTCTCGCCGCCGGCGGC
>MEMN01000195.1:20871-21839 GCA_001767945.1 Alphaproteobacteria bacterium RIFCSPHIGHO2_12_FULL_66_14
GACATGACGAAGCCCGGCGTGCAGAAGCCACATTGCGTGGCATCGGCCTCGGCCATCGCCACCTGCACGGCGTGCGCGGCGCCTTCTGGTCCGCGCAACCCCTCGACCGTGCGCACCGCCCGACCATCGATCTGGCCGAGCAGGACGATGCAGGAATTGACGGCTTCGCGTCTCATTTGTCCATTAGGGCCGTCGGCGCGCTCCAGCACCACGGTGCAGGCGCCGCAATCGCCTTCGGCGCAACCTTCCTTGGTGCCTTTCAGCCCGCGCTGCTCGCGCAGCCAGTCGAGCAACGTCGTCATCGGCGAGACGCCGGAAAGCTCGACCGGGTCGTCGTTGAGCGTGAAGCGTATGCGATCCGCCATGCGAACAGGATGCGGGGCGTTGAAGTGTGGCGCAACCCATGATGCACTCGACGTGCCAAACAAAGAAAGAGATCGCATGGATCCCTACCGCTACGGCTACTCTCCCGTCGTCGAGCGCCCGAAGCTTTCCTGGCCCAACGGCGCGCGCGTCGCGGTCTGGGTCTGCCCCAACATCGAGCATTACGAATACATCCCCGCCGAGGTCCGCGTGCGCAATCCGTGGCCGCGCATGCCGCATCCCGACGTGCTGGGCTACGGCGGCCGCGACTACGGCAACCGCGTCGGCCTGTGGCGGATGTTCGAGGTGCTGGACAAGCACAGCGTGCGCTGCACGGTCTCGCTCTCAATGTCGGTCATAGAAATGTTTCCCGAGATCCTCGAGGCCATGGAAGCCCGGCGCTGGGAATACATGAGCCACGGCTATCTCAACACGCGCTATCACTGGGGTTACAGCGAACAGGAAGAACGCGAGGTCATCGAGCACAGCAAGGCCACGCACCTCAGGCTGACCGGCCGCAGGCTGCGCGGCTGGTTCTCGCCCGCCATCTCCAACACCTTCAACACGCCCGACCTCGTGAAGGAAGCGGGCCTGGAATATATCTG
>MEMN01000195.1:21893-23497 GCA_001767945.1 Alphaproteobacteria bacterium RIFCSPHIGHO2_12_FULL_66_14
GATCCATGTGCCCTACACGATGGATCTCAACGATGCGCTGATCTACCGCCAGCCGGTCGAGGCCGAGGAGTTCGCGCAGATGATCATCGACCATTTCGACACGGTCTATCGCGAGGGACCGGAGAACGGCCGCGTCATGTGCATCGCGCTCCATCCCT
The DNA here is from genome assembly GCA_001767945.1 of Alphaproteobacteria bacterium RIFCSPHIGHO2_12_FULL_66_14. Taxonomy (GTDB): domain Bacteria; phylum Pseudomonadota; class Alphaproteobacteria; order Reyranellales; family Reyranellaceae; genus Reyranella. Next base: position 22,052 of record MEMN01000195.1, read on the forward strand.
ACATGATGGGCGCGCCGCATCGCATAAGACATCTCGACCGCGCGCTCGCCTACATCCGCAAGCACAAGGACGCCTGGGTCTGCACCGCCGAGGAGATCATGGATTGGTACGTGACCAACGGGCTGAAGGCTTTCCAGCAGCATCTCGGGAAGGAGGCGTGAGATGAGCGCTCCCGTTTCCAAGAATCCGCCGCCTCTGCCCGCCGGGATGGACAATCCCTGGTACGACTATTCGCCCTATCCGAAACGGCCGCTGCTTGCCTGGCCGCGCAACGCGCGGGTCGGCTGGTTCGTGCTGCTGCATCTCGAATACTGGGAACTGATCCCCGACGAAACGAGCCTCAAGGACCCGCGCCACGTCGGCGAACTCGGCAGCTACACGCCCGATTACCGCACCTGGACGCAGCGCGACTACGGCAACCGCGTCGGCATCTTCCGTGTGCTCGATGTGCTCGACCGCTACCAGATCCGCGCCGGCGTGGCGGTGAACGCGCTGGCGGCCGAGCGCTATCCCTACTTGATCGAGCAGTTCAAGAAGCGGAAGTACGAGTTCATCGCCCACGGCCATTCGGCCAACCGCATGATCTCCTCCAAGATGAGCGAGGCCGAGGAGAAGGCCGAGATCGCCGCCTCCATCGCCGCGATCGAAAAGGCGGCGGGCATCAGGCCGACCGGCTGGCTGGGCCAGGACTACGGCGAGAGCCAGCGCACGCCGCAGCTTCTGTCCGACGCCGGCCTCGACTACGTGCTCGACTGGCCCAACGACGACCAACCCTATCCGATGAAGGTCGGCAAAAAGTTCGTCTCGATGCCCAACCAGCCGGAATGGGACGACGTCCAGCAGCTCATGATCCGGCGCATCAGCACCACGCGCTATCCCGACCTGGTGGGCGAGGCCTTCGAACTGCTGCACCGTGAGGGCGGCCAGGTGTTCAACCTGTCGATCCATCCCTGGCTGATGGGCATGGCGCACCGCATAAAGTACCTCGACGAGGCGCTGCGCCGGATCGAGCGCTTCGGCAACACCTGGCAGGCGACGCCCGGCGAAATCGCCCGGCACTACATCGACACGATGATGGGCTGAGGGGTATCAAGTCTCGCCCAAAGTCCCTAGGGCGAACATCAGCTCTCCGCACGCCGAAGAGCCAATAACGGCGGGCTTTTCGCCCGCTATTTCTGGACACCCAAATGTAACGCGTGTTGTCCGGGCCGGTGTCCGCGATTCCGAGATAAGCCTTATTCCACTGGCTTTTACGCATCTCTCATTGCCTTCTTTGCACGCGCCCCGGCGCGCCGTGTTTTTCAGGCGTCGTTAAGTGTCTGTTCCGACGTCGTTATTCGGCGTGCGGTTGAGACGGGGTCGTTGTTGGGACTGTCCACGACTTAGGAGTCGTGGCGGCTGCACCGGCGCCCGATCAAGGAAGGGGCGCGCGAACCCGCGGGCGGC
>MEMN01000195.1:23597-25086 GCA_001767945.1 Alphaproteobacteria bacterium RIFCSPHIGHO2_12_FULL_66_14
TTCGACCCAGCCCTCGACTGATGGACGACCTTTACGCTGGCTCAAAAGTAGGGATGTCCGCTTCCGATGTTGAGGCGGACTCCGGTCGCGTCCCGTGTCGTGTCTCGGAAATGCCAGGAGCGGACCTTCGTGACCGGCGCCCGCCGTCCTGCTCGCCCCCTAGACCCGTTCGATCCGTGGGCGGCCAAACAGCCCATGCGGGCGCAACATCAGCATCCCCAACAGCGCCAGGTAAGGGGCGATGTTGCCGAAACCGCTGCCAAAGGGTTCATCGAGATAGCCGGTGCCGAGGCTTTCGAGCACCCCGATCGCGATCGCCGCGACAATCGTGCCGGCGACACTATCAAGCCCGCCTATGATGACGATGGGAAAGACCTTCAGGCCGACCAGTGCCACGCCAAAGCCGCTGCCGGCGACAAAAACCCAGAGCACTCCGGCGACCATTGCAACCACGCCAGTCAGCCCCCAGACGATCAGTAGATAATGGTCGACATCGATGCCCGCCGACATCGCAGCTTGAGGATCGTCGGCGATCGCGCGCAATGCGACGCCGGTTCGGCTGTAGCTGTAGAACGCCCCGATCGCGGCGGTGCAAATCACTGCGACACAGGCAGCGGCAAGTTTATTGAGGGGAATGTCGAGGCCGGCGACCACCAATGGCTCGCTCCGCAGTGTTTGCGGGATCAGTCCCGGCGTGCTGACGAAAAGCAGCGGCGCGATGCTGTGCATGACCATGCCAAGCCCAAGAGTCACCATGATTGCCGAGATCGCCGGGCGGGCCACCAGGCGGCGCACCACAAATCGGCAGAAACCCGCAGCCAGCGCTATCATTCCGATCCCTGCGAAGATCAGCGCCCCGACCGCGCCGAGGTGCAGCAAGTGCATCCCGGTCCCCGCAAGCAGCGCGCCAACCACGATCCATTCACCGAGCGCAAAATTGATCATGGCAGAGGCCTTGTAGACGAGCACAAATGCGAGCGCGATCAGCGCATAAATCGCACCGGCCAATGCGCCGTCGATTACCAGTGCGAGAAAGAACGGCATTGCTGGCTGGCGAACGAAGACAATGCTTGGCGCTCATCGTCATTGGCAGTCGAGTCGCCATCACCGCGCTTCATTGTGAACCTGGCCTGGATGCTGGACGCCGCCACCTTAACGTAGAAGAGGTGATCGTGCGAAGAATCCACCTCGTGTCGGCTTCGAGTCATCCGCGTCGATCCTGTCGTGCCGCGGAATGTCCGCTCCGGGAGCCGTTTCGGACATACCGGTCATCGGCCCTGAGTCCTGGCTCTACACCGCCTCCCCCGCCGCCCAGCCGCTCGACCACGCCCACTGGAAATTGTAGCCGCCCAGCCAGCCGGTGACGTCGACCGCCTCGCCGATCGCGTAAAAGCCCGGCACCTTCTTGGCTTCCATCGTCTTCGACGAGAGTTCGGCCGTGTCGATGCCGCCCACGGTGACCTCGGCCTTGGCGTAGCCTTCGGTGCCG
>MEMN01000196.1:0-13171 GCA_001767945.1 Alphaproteobacteria bacterium RIFCSPHIGHO2_12_FULL_66_14
TCGATGAGGCGGCCGGCAGCAGGCGGGGCGATCAGGCTGGTCTCGCCTTCGATATAGCCGAGATAGCCGGCGGGATCGGGGCCGAGTCCCAGCAGGGCGAGGGCGCGGTCGCCCCAGACCCCGTAGCTGACGAGGAGCGCGGCGGCGGCGGCCGCGACGACGATCAGCGGCGCGCGCTTCATGACGACGCCCCGGCAACGGGCCGCAGTGCATGCAGGATCAGGTCGGCGTGGTGGCGCGCCAGCGCGCGGACATCGAGCTTCTCCGCGCCGATCGGCTCGAACACCGTGCGCCACAGGCCGCCCAGCAGCATGGCGCCCACCATCGAGCGCACCGTCATGGCGGGATCGACCTTGCGGAACTCGCCCTGGGCGATGCCGCGGGCGATCAGCCCTTCCATGAGCGGCAGGCCGCGGCCGATCACCTCCTTGAGGTAGAAGCGGCCGATCTCGGGGAAGGCGCGCGATTCGGAGATCACGACCTTGGCCACCGACGCCATCGGCGTGTCCTCGATGCGGCTCGCCATGAACTCCAGGATGCGCGGGATCAACGGCGCGACCGGGCCACGATGGGCGGCGAGCATCGCCTCGACCATGCCGAGGTTGCGGCCCACCGCCTGCTGGATGACGCCCTCGAAGAGGGCGGTCTTGTCGTCGAAGTAGAGATAGATCGCGGCCTTGCTGAGCCCTGCACGCCGGGCGACATCGTCGAGGCGCGTGGCGGCAAAGCCCTTTTCGACGAACAGGGCCAGCGCCGCGTCGAGGATTTCCTGCGGCCGTTCGGCGGGCGCGCGACGTTGTTTTGCCGCTTTCATAATAACTAACTTACTGGTCAGTTAGTTGTTTGTCAAGGGGTGCCGCCCGGCCGGCAGGCAGCCTAAACTCATACTTTGGAGGCTCCCATGGACACAGTGCTCGAGACGACCTCGCGTAGCCGCCGCACGCTCGATCCCAAGCCGGCCACGCCGGTGCTGTTCGCCCACTTCGTGCTGCGCTCGTCGAACATCCAGCCGATGATCGACTGGTACTCGGCGGTGCTGAACATGCACGTGGTGCAGCGGACGGATTACATCTGCTTCCTGACCTACGATGACGAGCACCATCGCCTCGGCATCGTCAACCTAGCCGGCCTCTCGGCGCCCGATGCCAAGACGTCGGGCCTGGCGCACGTCGCCTACACGTTCCGCGACATCGGCCAGCTGCTCTCGACCTACCGGCGGGTGAAGAAGCTCGGCATCGCACCGTCGCGCTGCATCCATCACGGGCCGACCGTGTCGATCTACTATCGCGATCCCGACGGCAATGGCGTCGAGCTGCAGGTCGACCGCTACGCCACCAAGGAGGCGACCGCGGCCTACTTCCAGACCGCGGCGTTCAGGAAGAACCCGATCGGCGTCGTCTTCGATCCCGAGGCGCTGGTGCAGGCCTACGAGGCCGGCGCGCCGGACAGCGAACTGCTCGACATGCCGGAGGGTCCACCGGCACCAGGTCAGTCGCGCTAGAGTTGAACCAGCGCAGGCTCATTGTCTTTTCTGCTCGGTGCGGGCTCCCGCGCCTGTGAAGGCGCTGCCGCCCGCCGGCGCATCGGAATGCGCCTAGAACAGCCAGAAGAGGGCGGAGCCGCCCATCAGCACGATGGCAATCGACGTCATCACCAGGAAAAGGTTGGCGGGCCGGTAGGTCTCGTTCTCGATCGTCCGGCTGACGTGCAGGTAGTGGGTGATGGCGCTACACATGATCACGATGCCGAGCACGACGAGGCCGATGCCGAGCTTCTCGACGTGGCGGTTGGCGGCGTTCGAGCCCGGCACGATCTGATGGACCTCCATCAGGAACAGGCTGAAGCGGTTTATGGCGACGCCGAGCGTCATGATGGCGATGGCGGTGCGGATCCAGGCGAGAATGGTCCGCTCGTTGGCGAGATGCTCCGTGACGTGCGGATTCTTCCTCTGCGGCGGGCTTTCCATCGATCTCTCCCCTGATGCAACGAAGAAGGGCGCAACCCCGAAGGATCGCGCCCCGATTCCGTCCGTCAAGTCGGGTCTAGTTGTACTTGGCGATTTCCAGCCGGCCGACCTGGTCGCGATGAACCTCGTCGGGACCGTCGGCCAGGCGCAGCGTGCGCTGGTGGGCGTACATGCTGGCGAGCTTGAAGACCTGGCTGACACCGCCGGCACCATGGAGCTGCAGGCAGCGGTCCACGACCTTCGAGGTGATGTTGGGCACCGCCACCTTGATCATCGCGATCTGCTGGCGGGCTTCCTTGTTGCCGAACTTGTCCATCGCCCAGGCGGCCTTCAGCACCAGCAGGCGGGCCATGTCGATCTCCATGCGCATGTCGGCGACATGGGCCTTGGTGACGCCCATCTCCGAGATGCGCTGGCCGAAGGCGACGCGGCTCTTGGCCCGCTTGATCGCCATCTCGAGCGCCCGCTCGGCGACGCCGATGGCGCGCATGCAGTGATGGATGCGGCCCGGTCCGAGGCGGCCCTGGGCGATCTCGAAGCCGCGGCCCTCGCCCAGCAGGATGGCCGACTTCGGCACGCGCACGTTGTCGTAGACCACTTCGGCGTGGCCGTGCGGGGCGTCGTCGTAGCCGAACACGTGCAGCATCTTCACGATCTTGATGCCCTTGGCGTCGCGCGGCACCACGATCATCGACTGCTGGCGGTAGGCCGGCGCATTGGGGTCGCTCTTGCCCATCAGGATGATGACGGCGCAGCGCGGATCGCCCATGCCCGACGACCACCACTTGCGGCCGTTGATGACGTAGTCGTTGCCGTCGCTCTCGATGCGGCACTCGACGTTGCGCGCGTCGGAGGAGGCCACCGCCGGTTCGGTCATGGCGAAGCAGGAACGGATCTCGCCGTTCAGCAGCGGCTTCAGCCATTTCTCCTTGTGCTCCTTGGAGCCGTAGCGGGCGAACACTTCCATATTGCCGGTGTCGGGCGCCGAGCAGTTAACCGACTCCGAAGCGATCGACGAGCGGCCGAGCACTTCGCAGATCGGGGCGTATTCGAGGTTGGAGAGACCCATCGTGCCGTGGGTGTCGCCCGACTCGCGGTCGGCCGGCAGGAACATGTTCCACAGGCCGCGCTTCTTCGCTTCGGCCTTGCATTCCTCGAGGACGGGCGGGAGCTGCCAGCGGTCCTTGGCCTTCTCCATCTGCTCTTCGTAGACGGGCTCGGCCGGATAGATGACCTCGTCCATGAACTTGTTGAGTTTCTCGAGCAGCGCCTTGCTGCGATCCGAGTATTCGAAATCCATCGCTCTCTCCCTTTGTGCTGCGGCGGACTCTGGCCGAAAATGCGGGCAATGTGAACGGGCATTCAGGCCGCACCCCGGTTTCAGGTCGGGGGTTTCGGATCGCGGCCAGGATGATGGAGGAAACGTAATGAAAATCGCCAGTTACCAGGTCATGACACTCGCGGTGCCGGAGGACGATCCGCTGGCCAACATGCCGGAGGACGCCAACCGCAAGCGGCCGACGGTGATTCTGCGCCTGCGCACCGACAGCGGCATCGAGGGCATCGGTGTCACGCTCTACGGCGGCCGCGTGACGCGCAGCCTGCATGCGATGATGGAAGACCTGTGCGCGGGCATCGTCGGCGAGGACCCGATGCGCAATGAGGCGCTTCTCGCCAAGCTGCGCGCCGGCGATACCGGCGGACCGGGTGGCATCTTTACCCTCGCCCTGTCGGCGATCGACACGGCGCTGTGGGACATCAGGGGCAAGGCGCTCGACCAGCCGCTGTGGCAGCTGCTGGGCGGCCATCGCGACCGCGTGCCGACTTATGCCTCAGGCTCGCTGCGCCGCGGCCTCACCGACAAGCAGACGGAGCAGGCCGCGCGCATCCTGGTGCAGAAGGGCTTCCGCTCGATGAAGACCCAGATGGCGCTGCCCGGCGATCCGACGCCGGCCGACGAGCTTCGCCGTATGCGGGTCGTGCGCGACGCGATCGGCCCCGACATTCCGCTGATGTGCGACATCAACCAGCGCTGGCGGCCCGAGCAGGCGATCGACATCGGCTCCAGGGTCGAGCAGGCGGGTATCGGACTGTTCTGGCTGGAGGACGTGACGACGGCCGACGACTATGCAGGGCTCGCGCGCGTCACCGCCGCGCTCAAGACCCCGGTCGCGGGCGGTGAGTATGTCTGGGGCATCGTGCCCTTTCGTCACATGATCGAGGCGCGCTCGGTCGACATCGTGATGGTCGACATCGCGCGGGTCGGCGGTCCGACGCAGTGGATGAAGGTCGCCGCCATGGCCGAGGCCTTCAACCTGCCGATCGTAAGCCATGTCATGCCCGAAGTGCTGTGCCACATGGTGGCGGCCTGCCCGAACGGCCTCACGGTGGAATACATGCCATGGATGCTGGCCCTCTACGAAGAGACGCCGGCGATCGAGAAGGGCGAGCTGGTGCTGCCGACCAAGCCGGGCCTCGGCCTGAAGTTCGATGAAAAAGCGATCGCGAGGTTCAAGGCCTAGCGCCCGGCGCAGCCTTCCCCAGCACGACGTGCTACATTGAGATCATGAACCCGGACCTCTCCCTTGCGCTCGAATACAAGCGCCGCGTCGACAGCGCCTTCAACGGCCGTGTGGTGAAGGTTGTGCTTTATGGCTCGCGCCCACGCGGCGAGGCGCATGAAGAGTCGGACTGGGACATCGCTGTTTTCCTGACGGACGATCCGACAATGGAGGATCGCCATAGGCTGACCGACCTCGGCAGTGATGTTCTCATGGATACCGGCCAGGTCATTCAATCGGTGGCTCTTCCGTCGCGCAGGGAGGCCGAGGACAGCTACCTGATGCGGGCAATCCGCTCGGAAGGGATTACCTTGTGATCGAGGAGGTCCGGCTACACCGCGTCCGGGCGCGGCGCCTCCTGACAATGGTCGAAGGTCGGATGGGACCAGGAACTGCCCGAGATCGTGGCACACACTGCTTACTATGCGATGTACCACGCGGCGATCGCGCTATTCGGCAGGCGCGGTGTGCCGTTGCCCAAGACCCATGCGGGGGTCAATGCGCGCTTCAGCGAGCATTTTCGGCAGGTCGAGCCCGATGGGCGAGATCAAGTCAGAAGACTGGGGCGTGCCTTGGAGCGCCGCTTGATTGCCGACTATGACGCCGTAGACACCTTGAAGACAGAAGACGCAAGTGCCGCGCGCAACGATGCCGTTGCCTTTGTCGCGTTCTGCGAAAGACTTATCGACGAATCCTAGCGAGACCCTTGCGGGTGACCCGGCGACCCTCCTAAATCGATGCCAAGAAAAATATCGGGAGAACCGTCGTTGGACAGTGTTCTGCAGGCGCCCTTCAAGCCCATCGAATTCCTGAGCCGCGACATCAAGGTCGAGCGGCGTGGCGATGGCACCGTCGTGCTGCAGTCGAATCACCCCTTGAAGCCCTACGCCAGGCACATCCCGGCGCTGCTGGCGAAATGGGCGGCAGAGGCGCCGGACCGGCTGTGGCTGGCGCAGCGCCGTGGGCCGGACCGGGAGTGGCTGAAGCTCACCTACGCCGAGGCCAAGCGGCAGGTCGATGCGGTGACGCAGGCGTTGCTCGACCGCGGCTTCGGGCCCGGGAAGCCCGTCATGATCCTGTCGTCGAACTCGATCGAGTTCGCGCTGCTCACCATGGCCGCCATGCAGGCCCGTGCACCTGTGGCGCCGGTGTCGCCGGCCTATTCGGTGATGAGCCAGGACCACGCCAAGCTGAAATATGTCTTCGACCTCATCAAGCCCGGCCTGGTGTTCGTGCAGAACGGCGAGATTTATTCGCGTGCGCTGGCTTCGCTCGATCTGGCCAACTCCGATTCTGGAGGCGTACTGCTGGTCCATGTCGACAAGCCGCCGCCCCGGATGCAGTCGCTGCCGTGGAGCGAGCTGGTCGCCGCGAAGGCAACTGATGCAGTGGCCCAGTCGATCGCGCTGATCGAGCCCAAGACGGTGGGAAAATTCCTGTTCACCTCGGGCAGCACCGGCCTGCCCAAGGCGGTGATCAACACCCAGGAAATGATGTGCGCCAACGTGGCGATGATGAGCATGGCGCGCGTGCGCAAGCCCGGCGAACCCGCGCCGGTGATGCTCGACTGGCTGCCGTGGAACCACACGATGGGCGGCAACGCCACCCTCCAGGGCAACCTCAACGAGGGCGGCACGACCTGGATCGACGACGGCAAGCCGCTGCCCGGCCTGTTCGAGGAGACGCTGCGCAACCTGCGTGAGATTTCGCCGACGTCGTTCTCCAACGTGCCGGCGGGCTACGCCATGCTGGCGACGGCACTGGAGAAGGACGAGAGTCTCGCCAGGCGCTTCTTCAAGAACATCAACGTGCTGTCCTATGGCGGTGCCACGCTGCCCAATGATCTCTACGAGCGCATGGAGACGCTGGCGGTGAAGCACACCGGCTATCGCATCCCCTTCGTCACCGGCTGGGGCTCGACCGAGACGGCGCCGACCGCGACGTCGGTGCATTGGGCATCGGATCGGGTTGGCTTGGTCGGGCTGCCCTATCCCGGCGTGCAGCTGAAAATGATGCCGACAGGGGAAGAAGGACGCTACGAACTGCGGCTGAAAAGCGTGATCGTGACGCCGGGCTATTTCAAGCAGCCCGACCTCACGGCGCAGATGTTCGATGAGGAGGGCTTCTACAGGATCGGCGACGCCGGTCGCTTCGTCGATCCCGAGGATCCGAGCTGGGGCCTGATCTTCGACGGCCGCGTCGTCGAGGACTTCAAGCTCTCGAGCGGCACCTTCGTGCTGGTCGGCACGCTCCGCACGACGGCTATCGCCGCGGCGACGCCGGTGCTGCAGGACGCCGTGATCTGCGGCCAGGACCGCGACTATGCCGGGTTGCTGGGCTTTCCCAACATCGCGGCCTGCCGCCAGCTCGCCGGCGACTCGGAAGCCCGGTTGCCTGCCGCCGAGCTATTGGGGCATCCTGCCGTGGTCGCGACCTTGCGCGATGGTCTCGCCCACATGAACGCCGGCAGCAAGGGCTCGTCGATGCGGATACGCCGCGCGCTGCTGATGGCCGAGCCGCCCGCGGTCGACGGTCACGAGATCACCGACAAGGGCTACATCAACCAGCGCGCCACGCTGGAACGGCGCAAGGTCCTGGTCGAGAAGCTTTACGCCGGTGGCGAGGGCGTGATCGAGATCACCTGAACACCGAACAAAGGAGACGGAAATGACCGAGACCCAGATCGCGCCCAATCTTCCGCAGTGGATGAAGGATCACGTCGACCGCTATCTCTCGAGCGGCGGCACCGACGGCCACATGTACAAGATCACCCTGCCCAACGCGCCGGAACTGACCATTCCGTCGCTGCTGCTGATCACCAAGGGACGCAAGTCGGGCCAGAAGTTCCTGTTCCCGCTGTTCTATGGCCGGGCGGGCAACGGCTACTTCGTGGTCGCTTCCAAGGGCGGCGCGCCGGAACATCCCGGCTGGTACCGCAATCTCCTCGCCAATCCCGAGGTCGAGATCCAGGTCGGCACGGCGAAGATGAAGGCGCGGGCCCGGGTCGCTGCCGGCGAGGAGCGGGCGAAGTTGTGGAAGGAGGGCGTCGTCTTCTGGCCGCCCTATGCCGACTACCAGGTCAAGGCGGGATCCCGCGAAATCCCTGTCGTCGTTCTCGATCCCATCGCCTAGCGTTGCCGGCCAGCAGGGAGGACGCAGGATGAATTTCCAGAACAAGGTGGCGTTGATCACCGGTGGCGGCAACGGGATCGGGCGCGCCACCGCCCTCGGTTTTGCCGGTCGGGGCGCCAAGGTCGTGGTCGTGGATCGCGACGCGACCGGCGGCGAGGCGACGGCGGGGATCGTCCGTCAACAGGGCGGCGAGGCGCTGTTCGTCCAGGCGGACGTGACGAAAGCCACGGACGTGCAGGACTATGTGGCCAAGGCGGTCGGCGCCTTCGGCCGGATCGACTGCTTTCACAACAATGCCGGCATCGAAGGCACGGTCTCGCCGATCGCCGACTACGACGAGGCGATGTTCGACACGGTCCTGGCGGTGAATGTCAGAGGCGTGTTCCTCGGGCTGAAGTATGTCCTGAAGCAGATGCTGGCCCAGGGCACCGGTGGCGCGATTGTCAACACCGCCTCCGTCGCGGGCCTGATGGGCTCGCCCGGCATGCCGGCCTATGTCGCCTCCAAGCATGCGGTGATCGGGCTCACCAAGACGGCATCCGGTGAAGTGGCGCGCAACGGCATAAGGGTGAACGCGGTCTGTCCCGGTCCCATCGACACCCGCATGATCCACGATCTCGAAGCGCAGCTGAATCCGGCAAATCCCGGCAGCGTCGGCGCGCGCTATCAATCGTCGATCCCGATCGGCCGTTACGGAACAGCCGAGGAAGTCGCCAATGTGGTTCTGTTCCTGTGCTCGGATTTGGCAGGCAACATCACGGGGGCGCAGTATGTGATCGATGGCGGCCGCACGGCGACGCCGGGTGCGGTCACCTCGATGAACAAGGACTGATCGGCCATGCGCTTCACCAACAAGGTGGCCGTGATCACCGCGGCGGCCAACGGCATCGGCCGGGCCACCGCCCAGATCATGGTGCGCGAGGGTGCGACCGTGATCGCCGTCGACAATCACCAGGGCCGGCTGGACGAGGCGGTGCCGGCGCTGCGCAAGACCGCCGGCAAGGGGCCGGGAAGAGCCGAGGGCAAGCTGGTCGACGCGCTGGATGCGGCCGAGGTCGACAGACTGGTGGCCGACGTGGCGCGCGCCCATGGCCGTATCGACATCCTGGTCAACGCCGTCGGCGGCAGCACGGTGATCGACAAGCCGGCGGCCACGACCGAAGAGTTGAGCTTCGCCGACTGGCAGAAGCTGATCGCCTTCAACCTCAATGGTACCTTCCTCTTCACCCACGCGGTGATCCCGGTGATGAAGCGGCAGCGCGGCGGCAAGATCGTCAACCTCGCTTCGATCGCCGGCCGTGGCCTCAGCGCGAACAGTTCGAGCGCCTATGCCGCGGCCAAGGGCGGCATCATCGCCTTCACCCGCAAGCTCGCCTACGAACTCGGGCCCGAGGGCATCAACGTCAACGCCATCGCACCCAGCGTGACCTTGACCGAACGCATCCGGCCGCATTGGGAGAAGCGCTCGCAGGCCGCCCAGTCCGAAGAGATCGAGCGCACGCCGCTCCGCCGCGTCGCCGAGGCGGTCGACCAGGCCAACGTGATCTGCTTCCTGGCCTCGTCCGACGCCGATTTCGTCACCGGCCTCACCATCGACGTGACCGGCGGAATCTAGCCGAGGAGAATGACATGGCGGGCAAGGTCGGATTCATCGGACTCGGCGCCATGGGCGGGCCGATGGCGCTCAACCTCGTGAAAGCCGGCTTCAAGCTGGTGGTGCACGACATCGACCAGACCAAGACCGCGCCGCTCAGGGCCAAGGGCGCCGAACTCGCCGGCACGGCGGAAGCCGTGGCGGCGGCGGTGGAACGGACCATCGTCATCGTCGAGACCACTGATCAAGCGGAATCGGTGATCGCGGGCGAGCGCGGCATCATCAAGGGCGCCAAGCCAGGCCACATCGTGCTCTGCATGGCCACCATCGATCCCTTCGCCGCGCGCACGCTGGCCGACCAGCTGGCGGCGCACGCCATCACCATGGTGGATGCTCCGGTGAGCGGCGGCACGGGTCGCGCGCAGTCGGGCGAGCTGTCGGTGATCGTGGGTGGCGCCGCCGACGTCGTCGCCAGGTGCGAGGATCTCTTCAAGGCGATGGGCAACCGCACGTTCCATGTCGGGCCGCTGGGCAGCGGCCTCGCCATGAAGCTGGTCAACAACATGCTGGTCCAGGTCAACACCGTGGCGGTGGCCGAGGCCATGGTGCTGGGCGTCAAGGCGGGGCTCGATCCGCAGATGATCTACGACGTGGTGCGGGTCTCGACCGGCGCCAGTGCCGCATGGGACTTGCGCGTGCCCCGCATCCTGAGCGGCGATTTCGAACCGGGCGGCACGATCGACATCTCCTACAAGGACCAGGAGCTGGAGACCGCCTTCGCCAAGCGCCTGGGCGTGCCGCTCCTGTTGGCGAACGTGACGCAACAGGTCTACCAGATGGCCCGCGCCCGTGGCCTCAACAAGCTGGACGGGTCGGCGATCGTGAAAGTCTTCGAGCAGATGGCTGGCGTTACGGTGAAGAAGGGAAGCGAAGGATGACCACATTCGTGCTGATCCATGGCGCCTACCAGGGCGGCTGGATCTGGAAGCCGGTTGCCGAGCTCCTGCGTGCCCAAGGCCACTTGGTGCTGACTCCGACGCTCGATGGCTGCGCCGAGCGCAAGGGCCAGCTCCGTGCCGGCATCGACACCGAGACGCATGCCGCCGAAGTGGCCGAGCTGCTGTTCTACCAGGACCTGAAGGACGTGGTGCTGGCCGGCACCAGCACCGGCGGCATGGTGATGGCGCGCGTGGCCGAACTGGCGCGCGAGCGTGTGGCGCGGGTGGTCTTCGCCGATGCGCTCGCTCTGCTCGATGGCGAGGCCTTGCCCGACATCGTGAAGCGCCCGACCGCCGTGAACACGGAACTGGGCACCGGTCCGTCGCGGCAGGATTTCGAGACGCGCCTGTTTGCCGATCTCGGGCCGGCGACGCGGGCCTGGGCGCTGGAGCGCTGCACGCCGCATCCGATTGCCGCGATGGAAGCCCCGGTGAAGCTAGAACGGTTCTGGGACCAGGCGTGGAAAGCCTCGGTGATCTGGTGCCGCAAGAGCTCGAACCCGCCGGTGGCACATCAACGCCGGGCTGCCGAGCGGCTGAAGGCGAGGTGGCACGAGCTGGATACCGGCCACTACCCCATGTTGAGCGAGCCGGCCGCCCTGGCGCGGCTGATCGCCGAAGGATGACGGACATGACGAACGCGAAGGGCCCATCATCGCTCGGCTCGATGTTGGCCAGCCGCAAGCCCGGCGAGTCGACGCGGTTCGGCCGTATCTTCAAGCCCGACGAGGCGTGGCTCGCCAAGGCACCGAAGGAGCCGATCCTCGAGCCCGGGCTGCCGATCGTCGACACCCACCATCACCTGTGGGACTTCCCGGGCTTTCGCTATCTGCTGGACGAGCTGCTGGTTGACCTTGGATGTGGCCACAATGTCGTGGCGACGGTGTTCGAGGAGTGCAGGTCGATGTATCGCGCCCACGGGCCCGAAGAGATGAAGCCGGTGGGCGAAGTGGAGTTCGTTGCCGGCGTCGCCGCCATGAGCGCGAGCGGGCGGTATGGGCCGACGAAGGTCGGCGCCGGCATTGTGGGCTTTGCCGACCTGACGTTGGGCGACCGCGTCGCGGCGGTTCTGGAGGCCGAGATCGCGGCGGGCGGCGGACGCTTCCGCGGTGTGCGCCATTCGGCGGCCTGGGACGCCGACCCGATCATCGGCAACAGTCACCACTTCGATGGGCCGGGCCTCTACCGCACCCCGGACTTCCGTGCCGGCATGAAGCAACTGGAGAGACTGGGCCTGTCGCTCGATGCCTGGGTGTTCCATCCGCAACTCGCCGAGGTCGTCGACCTCGCCCGCGCGTTCCCCGCGGCCAACATCGTCATGTGTCACATGGGCGGACCGCTGGGTTACGGCCCCTATGGCGGCAAGAAGGACGAGGTGTTCGCGGTCTGGAAAGCCGGCATGAAGGAACTGGCTTCCTGTTCCAACGTCTCGGTGAAGGTGGGCGGCGTGATGATGCGGCTGGCCGCCTTCGACTACATGCAGGCGCCGTCGCCGCCGTCGTCCGAAGGGCTCGCCGGGTACTGGGGGCCCTACGTCAAGACCTGCCTGGAATTGTTCGGCGCCGATCGCTGCATGGTCGAGAGCAACTACCCCGTCGACAAGATGGGGATCGGCCCGGCCGCCCTCTGGAACGCCTTCAAGCGCATGACGGCGGGCGCTTCCGCCGACGAGAAGAAGGCGATCTTCAGCGGCACGGCGAACCGCGTCTATCGCCTCGGCCTCACGGGAATCTAGGCGGCCTGCTTCACCAGTGTCTCGATCTCCGCCAGACGCGGCGTTACCTTCTCGGCGCGCTGGCTGCCCAGCATCACCACCAGCCGATCGACGCCGAGATCGGCATAGGCCTTCAGCGAATCGGCCGATGCGCCCATCGGCGGCGTGATGATGATCTCGAAGTCCTTGCCGCGCTTGCGCCCGGCCTTGGCGAAGGCGTCGTCGAGCTTGGCCAGCATGCCCTTGGTGCGCTCCGGATCGAGGTTGAAGCCGTACCAGCCGGCGCCGAAGCGCACGGCGCGGCGGAAGGCGGCATCGGCATAGCCGCCGACGATGATCGGCACATGCGGCTTCTGGATCGGCTTGGGATCGAGCCGCATGGTCTCGAACTTCACCCACTTGCCGGCGAAGTCGACGACCGGCTCGGTCCACAGGCGGCGCATGACTTCGAGGAATTCGTCGCAGCGCTGGCCGCGATCCTCCCAGCGATAGCCGCAGGCCTCGACCTCCTCCTTGTTCCAGCCGACGCCGATGCCGAAATCGATGCGGCCGTCGGTCAGCCAGTCGAGCGTGCACATCTCCTTGGCGGTGTAGATCGGGTTGCGCTGCGGCACGAGGGCGACGCCGGTACCGAGGCGAAGCTTGGTCGTGGCGGCGGCCAGGAAGCCGAAAGTTGCCACGACATCGAGCATGCCGCCGCCGTCCGGCACGGGAATGCGGCCGTCCTTCGTGCCGGGATAGCCGTAGGTGTTCCTGTCGAACAGCGCCACATGCTCGCCCATCCAGATCGACTCGATCCCCATGCCCTCGGCGCGGCGGCCGAAGTCACTGATCATCTGCGGCGTCGCCTGGGGCGACATGAACGTGGCGAAGACTCCGATCTTCATGGCGACACTCCTCGAGGGGCTATTCGTCGGTGCGCGATTCGCGGATGCGCCTGGTTCCCTGGAACACGGGCTTGAGCGGATCCATCACGAAGCGGATGCGGGGCAGGTCGGTGTCGACGGTGCAGCAGGTGCCGACGATCGGATCGGCCAGGGCGACTCCGTCCGCGTTCCAGGCCGCGGCGTCGAAGATGCTCACCTGCGGCCTGCCGCGCTCGGCCTTGTAGAAGGTGTATTTTGGATCGATCTGGATCAGCATCGGCTGGGTCGTGCCGTCGAGCGGCGCGTTCGCGGCCGTCACCCAGTTGATGTACTGCACGTC
>MEMN01000196.1:13240-14644 GCA_001767945.1 Alphaproteobacteria bacterium RIFCSPHIGHO2_12_FULL_66_14
GCCCATGACACGATCGTGCCGGCGCAGGAATTTGACCTCGCCGCATTCGACCGGAAACCCCCAGCGCGCCCGCAATTCCCTGGCCGCCACGTCGGTGCTGGCGACGGCGCCCAGCATGAAGCCCCGGGGATGGGCACCCGCCCGGCTGCCGAGCCGCAGCATGGCGAGATTGAACGGGCCGACGGGGCTGTCGGAATATCTGGTGACGGCCAGGATCACGTAGGACGGCAGCGCCGGATGCATCGCCTTGGGCAGCAGGCTCTCGGTCGTAATGCGCGGCACCTCGATCAGGAGCTGCAGCATCTCCGCCTTGGGCAAGGTCCAGGCCTCGGTGTCGAGGTTGGCGAGCGTCGGCAGGCGTTTGAGGTCCTGCGTGATGTCGAGCGTTCCGTAGAGGGGCATGGCGCTACTCCGCCGCCGCGGCAGCGACGTTGGCGGGCTTCCTGGCGAAGTGCGGCATCACTTCCCTGGCGAACAGTCTCAGGCTCGCCATCACCTGGTCCTGCGGCACCACCTCGTTGGCGTTCAGGATGAAGTTGATGCAGTCGACGCCGAGCGACTCCCATTTCTTGACGGCGCGGATGATGCGGGCAGGATCGCCGTAGGCCATGCCCTCGGTCTGCTGCTCCGACGCGTCGGGGCCGGTGGCCGCGCGGCGCAGCGCCGGCAGCAGGCCCAGCGACTGGTACGACGGCGAGGAGAAGACCTCGCGGGTCGAGATGAGCTGCGTCGCCAGATAGTTGAAGGTGTTGCCGAGCTTCTTGCCCATCTCGACGCCGGTCTTCTCGTCTTCGTGGCAGAACAGGAAGTTGGTGGTGGCGACCTGCTCGTTCACGAAGGCGCCGACCGGCTCGCAGGATTTGATGCGCCGGCGGTATTCCTTGATCTTGGTTTCCTGCTCGCCGAAGCCCGCGAAGGAGAGGCCGAGGCTGCCCAGGCCACGGTCGGCGGCGTCGATCTCGGTGCCCGGGCTGGTGACCGCGACCCACATCGGCGGATGCGGCTTGCGGTAGGGTTTTGGCAGGATGGTGCGCTCCGGCATCGACCAGAACTCGCCCTGATACGAAAACGTCTCCTGCATCCACATCTTGGGCAGGCAGCGCACGAACTCGTCCCAGCTCTTCTTGGTCGTGTCGGGATTGGCGCCGAAGCCGCCGAGCTCGGTCCAGGTGGCGGAGCGGCCGGTGCCGACATGTAGGCGCCCGCCGGAGAGAATGTCGAGTGTCGCCGTCTTTTCGGCGATCTTGATCGGATGGTTGAACTCGGGAACGCAAACCACGATGCCGTGGCCGACCTGGATGCGCTTGGTGAGGACCGCGCAGGCCGTGAGGAACAGCTCGGGCGCAGAGCAGTGCGAATATTCTTCCAGGAAATGATGCTCGACCGCCCAGACGTGCTCGAAGC
>MEMN01000196.1:14726-14918 GCA_001767945.1 Alphaproteobacteria bacterium RIFCSPHIGHO2_12_FULL_66_14
GGAAATCTCGTAGAACAGGCCGAACTTCATGCCGGAATCTCCTGCGGCGATGCGAAACGCTAGGCTTGCCCGCCGCGCCGCGCAACATCACCATGGCATCGGAGGGCGAAATCGGGATGAAACGACTGGCAGGCAAGGTGGCGATCGTCACCGGTGGCGCGAGTGGCATGGGCCGCGCGACCGTCATGCGCT
>MEMN01000197.1:0-1750 GCA_001767945.1 Alphaproteobacteria bacterium RIFCSPHIGHO2_12_FULL_66_14
CGTTTCCCTCAGTTCGGCCGCGAGCGTCTGGCGCAAAGTCTTGCCGCCGCCGGCATCGCCTATGTCCACGAGGGCACGGCGCTGGGCGGCAAGCCGCAAAGTGGCGGCAGCTACGACGACCTCGCCGCCCGGCCCGACTTCGCCCGCGCCCTCGAACGCCTGACCGCGCGGGCCGGCGAGACCAGCCTTTGCCTGATGTGCGCCGAGAAGGAGCCGCTCGACTGCCACCGCACCGTGCTGGTGGCGCGGCGCCTGGTCGAACGCGGCGTCGCGATAGACCATCTGCTGGCCGACGGCGGTATCCGCCCGCATACCGAGATCGAGGAGGCATTGTTGGCCAAGGTCGAGCGCGGCGGCCCGGACCTCTTCACCTCGGGCGAAGACCGCGCCACGCGGCTGGCCCGGGCCTGGGGGCTGCGCGAACGGGCGATGAAGGGGAAGTCGGCCTGACCGTTGCGCCAGACCGTTGCGCCAGATCAAACCGCGCGGCGCCGGGGCTGCTATCGACAATCATGGCACCGATTCCACGCCTCAAGCCCTATGGCGGCCCGGCCCTGCTGTCCTACGGCTTCCGGCCGTTCTTTCTGCTGGGATCGATCCTTGCCGGCCTCGAGGTCCTGGCCTGGCTGCCGATGTTCTATGGCGAGCTGTCGGTCACGACCCTCTTCTCGCCGCGCGACTGGCACGTCCATGAACTGCTGTTCGGCTACGTCCCGGCGATCGTCACCGGCTTCCTGCTGACGGCAATTCCCAATTGGACCGGCCGGCTGCCGCTCCAGGGCCGGCCATTGCTCGTGCTGGTTCTCGTCTGGCTGGCCGGCCGGTTCGCCGTCACCTTCTCGACCGGCATCGGCTGGATCGGCGTGGCCGTCGTCGACTGCGCCTTCCTGGTTCTGGTGGCCGCTGCGGCGGCGCGCGAGATCGTCGCCGGCAAGAACTGGCGCAACCTCAGGATCGTGGCGCTGGTCAGCTTGCTGGCCGCCGGCAATCTCGCCTTCCACGTCGAGGCGCATGTCGAGGGCATCGCGCTCTACGCAAGCCGCCTCGGCATTGCCGTCGTCATCATGCTGATCATGGTGGTGGGCGGACGCATCGTGCCGAGCTTCACCCGCAACTGGCTGGTGCAGCATGCCCCCGGCCGCCTGCCGGCGCCCTTCGGACGTTTCGACGTCGCCTGCCTCGGGCTCAGCGCGGCAGGCCTCGTCCTCTGGGTCGTCGAGCCTGCCGGCGCGCTCGCCGGTGCGGCGCTGATCGTCGCGGCGACGCTCAATGTCGCGCGCCTTGTCCGTTGGGCGGGCGATCGCACCTTCGCCGACCGGCTCGTGCTGATCCTGCATGTCGGCTACGCCTTCGTGCCGTTGGGTTTCCTGTTGGCAGGCCTTGCCGCCTTGGGCTTGGGCGCGCCCAGCGCGGGCATTCACGCCTGGACGGCCGGCGCCATCGGTATCATGACGCTCGCCGTGATGAGCCGCGCCAGTCTCGGCCACACCGGTCGCCCCCTTGCCGCCTCACCCGTCCTGCAGGCGATCTATGCGACCGTGATAATCGCCGCTGTGGTGCGCATCTCTGCCGCCTTGCACCCGGAATGGAACGACGTGCTGTTGCATCTCGCGGCCGTCGCCTGGGCGGCGGCCTTCCTGGGCTTCGCCGCCCTCTATGCGCCGCTTCTCTGCCGCTCCAAGCGACCGGCCGTCCGCGCCGTGGGGTGATGCGGCCGATCTGACGGCCGCTCCCCTCGGTGCGGAACGTG
>MEMN01000197.1:1881-2058 GCA_001767945.1 Alphaproteobacteria bacterium RIFCSPHIGHO2_12_FULL_66_14
GCCGGCAGATCTTCGACATGACGCCCGAACTGTCGTCCTCGACCGCCATCCTCGCCGCCAATCAGGGGCTCTATAACGGCTTCCTCGCCGCCGGGCTGATCTGGGGCCTGGTAAGCGGCCGCCGTGACGTGAAGGTCTTCTTCCTCGCCTGCGTGGTTGCCGCCGGCGTCTATGGCG
>MEMN01000197.1:2092-7700 GCA_001767945.1 Alphaproteobacteria bacterium RIFCSPHIGHO2_12_FULL_66_14
GGGATTGCCCGCCCTGCTCGCCCTACTGGCGGTGCTGTCGGCGCGTCCCGCGCGCGCCAGGCCGCATCTCTGACTCGCTGGCCCGACCTCATTCTCGTCAACGGCCCATCGAGCGCCGGCAAGACGACGTTGTGCCGGGCGCTGCAGGCAAAGATCCCGAATCCCTATCTCGTCGCGGGCTTCGACGATTTCATCTTCATGGCCGCGCCCCGTTACTATCGCGGCGCCGACACCGGCTGGCAGGACGAACGCGATGCCTTCACCGCATTGGGCGTCGAGATGGTGGCGACGTCACCGCCGGGTGCGCCGGTTGCCGTCGTAGCCAGGTTCGGCCCGGTGTTCCGCCGGCTGATCGACTCGATGGCACCGTCCGTGCGCGCCCTGGTCGATGGCGGCAACGCCGTCATCTTCGATCACGTCCTGCATGATCGCACCATGTACGAGAGCTTTCGCCGAGCCGCCGCGGGCTTGGATGTGTTCGCGGTGGGCATCACCTGCCCCCTCGACATTCTGGAGGCTCGCGAGCGGGCCCGGGGCGATCGCGTGCAGGGCCGGGCGCGCGGGCTCGCCGATGTCGTCCACTCCTTCTGCACCTATGACGTGACGGTCGATACCGGCTCGACCTCGACCGATTCCTGTGTCGCGGCGATCCTCGCGGCGCTCGCCGCCCGCTTTCGGTGATCAGGCCTGGCTGGGGCGCCAGGATTCGAACCTGGGAATGGCGGAATCAAAATCCGCTGCCTTACCGCTTGGCGACGCCCCAGCAGGCGGGCGGAACATAATGACTTCGCCCAGAGGGCGCCACTGCGGCCTCAGGCCGCCGCAGCGCCCCCTCTCGCCCGGCGCAGTCTCCGCCGTTCTAGGTCGCGAAACCGCGATTCAGGCCCATCTGCTCGGCGAACGGCTTTTCATCCGCCAGCGCACGCCGGAAAGGCGGCAGCGCAATGATGCCGGCGGCGTAGGCCGCGAGCTTCGGATAGGCCGCCTTGTCGATCGCAAAGCCAAGGTACTGGAAGTTGATGAGGTTCGAGACGATGCCGATGTCGGCGAGCGTCAACGAATCGCCGACCAGGAAAGTCCCCTTTATCTGCGATTCCAGGAACGAAAAGGCCTTCGGTTGGGTTGTCGCCAGGATGCTGTCGATCACCGACTGGTCGGTGGCGCCCTTCAGGATGTTCGGATTGATGATCTTCTGGAAGAACAGCCCATGGATGACGCTTCGGAAGACATGTCCGGCGTAGCCGTCGAAAAATAGCACACGGCTGCAGTCCCAGGCATCGACCGGCAGGATCGCGGGCGCTGCCTTCTTGCGCTCCAGGTGGAAGCAGATCGCCGTCGACTCGGCCAGGGTGAAGCCGCCGTCCTGCATCGCGGGGATCAGGCCGGTCGGACTGAGCGAACTCCAGTTCGGCGGCGGATTGAACGGGATCACCGGCTCAACGACATATTGAATGTCCTTGAGAATTGCCGTGACGATCGGCTTGCGGACGTGAACGGAAATCGGAACGCCATAGATCGTAACCATGCTTTTCTCCTCTGATGGGTCGCTGGCCGGAAATCGACACAGCGGTTCGCGTCGCCGGAACGCGTCAGCGTCCGGATTGGTTTGAGTTCGGAATTGAAGACGGGCTAGGCGGCCTGACGGACCGGGAACTGGATCTCCACCAGGGCGCCTTCGAAGCCGGGCGGCTCCACGATCGATTCAAGGAAAACTTCGCGGCAGGGACCCGCGACTTCGTAGCGATTGGCCTCGATCCAGGCGCCAAGGGCGCCGAACGAGGTATGGCTGGCCGAATTCGTGCCCGGCCGCACGATGGTCGCCATCGCCTCGACCGCCGGAAGCTCACCCGCCTGCAACACATGGCCGCCGGCGATGCGCACACTGGTGTTCGACGGCCGCGTCAGCGAAAAGCCGATCTCAAGGTCCAGCCGATCCTCGTCACGATCGTTGCGGGCGACCACGATCAGCCTGTCGCGCAGCGCCGGCCGGATCTGCCGCGCGCCGTCCTCCGCCACGGCGCGGACTATCCGCGCCGCCTCGTCCATGTTTTCGAACGAACCGTGGAGCGACAGGAACGGCATCGACGCGACCGACTTCACGACGATGTCATAGTCTCCGATCCTGCCGTGCCGGTCGATCTCGGCGATGCGGGATTCGATGTAGCGCAGCCGGGTCTCCTCCTCGCGCAGCGATCGTTCAAGCTGCGCCCGCTTCATGGTGAGCATGCCGCGCAGTTCGGCCGGCGGAATGTCGTTCTTCAGCAGCGGACCGATCTGTTCCAGGGACAATCCGAGCTCCTTCAAGGCAAGAATGCCGTTCAAGCGGGGGAGCTGCCGGATGCTGTAGTAGCGATAGCCGGTCTGCGGGTCGGTGTGCGCCGGCCGCAGCAAGCCGAGCTGGTCGTAGAAGCGCAACTGCCGCCCCGAGACCTGTGCGATTTGGGCAAATTCGCCGATACGAAACATCTGGGCTCTCCTGCCTTGAACGCCGCGTTAGCTTGCGATGAACACTTGGAGGTCGCACGGCACGTTCATGACCGGCTCCTCCTGTTCGAGGGCCGCGTTATGGCCGTTTGACGCTACGTCAAGGTCAAGCGGGATTTTGAAGAAAGTTCTGGGACGGCCTCAGGCCGCCGCGGCGGCCTTCTTCAGCGCATCGACATGCACGAAAGCACCGTCGGCGTAGAGCAGCGGCGTCGCCTCGGGATCGAGCGCGAGGTCGACGATCTCGCCGATATAGATGGTGTGCGTCCCGGCCGAGAGACGGGTCACCAGCTTGCAGTCGAACGACACCGGGCAGCCCTTCAGCACCGGCGCGCCGGTGGTGAGCGCCGACCAGTCGCCCATGTCGCAGAAGCGGTCGTCGCCCTCGACGCCGTCCATGCCGGCGAAGCGCTCGGCGATCTTGCGGTGGGCCGGGCTCAGGATATTGATGCAGAAGAAACCGGCCTCGCCGATGTGATCGTGGGCGCTGGCCGTCTTGTTGACGCAGACCAGGATCTGCGGCGGCTCGGCCGAGACCGAGCAGACGGCGGTCGCCGTCAGGCCGCCGCGCAGGTTGCCATGGCGAGTGGTGATCAGGGTCACGCTGGCCGCGAGATGGCGCATGCCCTTTTTGAAGGCAGCGGCGTCGATACTCATTTTCTGAGACTAAGGCACCCGGGCGGTCCGCCGCCACCGGAAACGGCCGCCGATACAAGGCTAACCATCGGGCCGGTCAGCGAAATCGGCCGAAAGGTCCAGGCCGGCGACGCCCAACTGCCACAAAACCTTCATCAGAGTGTCGTTCTTTGCGGTTTGCCCCGCCCCGACCGGCCGCTACCGTCGGTTCAGCATGGCCCCGCCGCCCGAGTCAGGACTTCGCCCCGATACCGCCCCCGAGGCCGCCCTGCGGCACATCGTGGCCGGCTGCCACGCCGATCTCCTGAAATATCGCGCCATCGTGCTGAAAAGCGCCCGGCCCAACGGCATCCACCAGACCCGCGTCGCACTCCGCCGCCTGCGCGCCGCCTTCGGCCTGTTCCGCGACGCCGTCCACGGCCCGGCGGTTCGGGCGCTGTCGGCGGAAGCCAAGTGGCTGGCCCGCGAATGTGGCGCGGCCCGCGACCTGCAGGTGTTCCTGACCGAGACCGTGAGCGACGTGCCGCCGCTGGTACGGCGGATCGGCAGGCGTCTCGCCGACATTCACCTGCGGCACGCCCGAGCCGCCCTGTCGGGCGCGCGCTTCGCCGCCTTCGATCGTGGGCTCACGGCTTTCGTCTCCAGATCGCCCGCACCCGCGCCCGACGTCAGGCTGGATGCCTTCGGCCGTGCCGTGCTCGACATGCACCGTGCCAAGGCGTTGCGCCGCGGACGCAAGCTCCACACGTTCGATGCCGAGCGCCTGCATCGCCTGCGCATCGCCATCAAGAAGCTGCGTTATGCCGCGACCTTCCTCGCCTCGGCCTTTGCGTCAAAGGAGGCGAAGCCCTATATCGAGGCCACGGTGCGCCTGCAGGGCGCGCTCGGCGCCTTGAACGATCGCGCGGTGGCGGCCCAGATGCTGGCCGATCTCGCGACGGCGGCCCGTCCGACGGAGGACGTGGCACCGCCGCTCAAGGCCCTCGCCAAGCAGGTGGCGTCCGGCGAGAAACGCCGCCGTCGCCGCCTGGAGCGGGCCTGGAAGGATTTCAGGAAAGCCGAGCGGTTCTGGCGCGCCTAACGTCTTTTGCAGTCAGGACCGACCATGAGCGATACCAGCACCGCCGCCGAACAGCGCATTCCCGTCACCGTGCTGACGGGCTTTCTCGGCAGTGGCAAGACCACGCTCTTGAACAAGCTGCTGCGCCGGCCGGAGCTCGCCGACACCGCCGTCATCATCAACGAATTCGGCGAGATCGGGCTCGACCACCTGCTGGTCGAGAAGTCCGACGACGAGGGCATGGTGACGCTGAACTCGGGCTGCCTGTGCTGCACCGTGCGCGGCGACCTGGTGCGCACCATGAGCGAACTGTTCCTGAAACGCTCGCGCGGCGAGGTTTCGCAATTCAAGCGCATGGTGGTCGAGACCACCGGCCTCGCCGATCCGGCGCCCATCCTGCACACGCTGATGACCGATCCGCTGCTCGCCTCGCGCTACCGCCTCGACGGCGTGGTGACCACGGTCGACGGCGTGAACGGCGCCAGCACGCTCGACAATCACGAGGAGGCGATCAAGCAGGCCGCCGTCGCCGACCGGATCCTGCTCACCAAGGTCGACATCACCGAAGCCCCCAAGCTCGAGGCGCTGAAGCATCGCCTGCATCACCTCAACCCCGGCGCGCCGTTCCACACCGTCGCAACCGGCGAAATCGACCCCAACGCGATCCTGAACGCCGGCCTCTACAATCCCGAGAGCAAGACCGCCGACGTCAAGAAGTGGCTGCAGGCCGAAGCCTATGAAGGCAGTCATGATCATGGACATGGCCACCATCATCACGGCCACGACCATGGCCACGATCACAAGCATGAGCATGGCGGGCACGGCGAGCAGGACCCGCACGACGTCAACCGCCACGACGACCGCATCCGCTCCTTCTGCATGACCTTCGACGAGCCGATGAGCTGGTCGACGGTGGCCGCCGCCTTCGACGCGCTGGTGACCTATCGCGGTCCCGATCTCCTGCGCATGAAGGGCATCCTGAACGTCAAGGACACCGACAAGCCCGTGGTGATCCACGGCGTGCAGCACGTCTTCCATCCGCCGGCCACGCTGGAGGCCTGGCCCGAGGGCGACGACCGCAAGAGCCGCGTGGTCTTCATCACCCGCGACATCGCCGAGAGCACCATCCGCAAGGTCTTTGCCTCGTTCTTCGAGGCGGAGAAGAAGGGCTGGGGGCAGGAACAGCAGCAGCAACAGCAGTAGCGGCTCCGGCGGAACGCAGGCATGGCGAAGGCGCACAACACCTATCCGCCGCTGAACACACTGAAGCGCGCCTGCGACAATCTCTGGATCGTCGACGGCCCGGTGATCCGCTTCGGCATGCCGTGGCCCAAAATGCCGTTCCCCACGCGCATGACGGTGGTCCGCATTGCCGGCGACCTGTTCATCCATTCGCCGACGCCGCTAGTGCTCGCGCTGCGGGAGAGA
>MEMN01000197.1:7711-21857 GCA_001767945.1 Alphaproteobacteria bacterium RIFCSPHIGHO2_12_FULL_66_14
CCGCGAGGGGAACTATCCCTGGGATGCCGAGATCGCGACGCTGCCAATCACCGGACGCTTCATGACCGAGATCGTGTTCTTCCACCGGCCCAGCCGGACCTTGATCCTCACCGATCTCATCGAGAATTTCGAGCCACACAAGCTCGGCTCGGTCGTCATGCGCTGGCTGACCCGGTTGGGCGGCATCCAGGATCCCCACGGTGCCATGCCGCGCGACATGCGACTAACCTTCGCCGGCCGAATGCCGGCGCTGCGGGCGGCGGTCGAGAAGATGATCTCCTGGGCGCCCAAGCGGATCGTCCTCGCCCACGGCCGATGGTACGAAAGCAACGGCACCGTCGAACTGCGGCGGGCGTTCCATTGGGTCCTCCGCTAGCGGCGGCGGGCGCCCACGCCCCGCGCTGTTCGGGTCGGCCGCCGATTGGAGGAACCGGTGGAAGAAGAATGTCGGGATTGGATCAAAAATCCGCGGCGATCTCCCCCCTTTTGTCCCGGCGTGCTAGGTCTTCACTATGTCGAAAGCCAAGGCCCCTGCAAAAGCCGCAACGACCGCGCCCGGCACCAACAAGCCGATCCGTCACCTCTATCTGATCGACGGCTCGGGCTACATCTTCCGCGCCTATCACGCGCTGCCGCCGATGAACCGGCCCGACGGCACGCCGATCAACGCCGTGTTCGGCTTCTCCAAGATGCTGGTGCAGCTGCTGGAGGATCCCGAGGTCGACCATGTCGCCGTGATCCTCGATGCCGGCCGCACCACCTTCCGCAACGAGATCTACCCCAAGTACAAGGCGCAGCGGCCCGACCCGCCGGAAGACCTGATCCCGCAGTTCCCGCTGATCCGCGAGGCCGCCACCGCCTTCGGCATGCCGAGCATCGAGCTGGCGGGCTTCGAGGCCGACGACCTGATCGCGACCTATGCCCGCCTCGCGGTCGAGGCCGGCGCCACCTGCACCATCGTGTCGTCCGACAAGGACCTGATGCAGCTCATCCGCCCGGGCGTCGACATGATGGACCCGATGAAGATGCGCAAGGTCGGGCCGGCCGAGGTCATGGAAAAGTTTGGCGTGACGCCGGACAAGGTCGTGGACATCCAGGCGCTGGCCGGCGATTCGACCGACAACGTGCCGGGCGCGCCGGGCATCGGCGTCAAGACCGCCGCCCTGCTCATCAACGAGTTCGGCGACCTCGAAACGCTCCTGAAGCGCACGGGCGAGATCAAGCAGCCCAAGCGGCGCGAATCGCTGGAACAGAATGACGAGTTGATCCGCATCTCCAAAAAGCTGGTGCAACTCAGGGACGACGTGCCGCCACCGGCCGATCCGGATTCCTTCGACAAGCATCCGCCCGATCCCAACGTGCTGCTGCCGTGGCTGGAACAGCAGGGCTTCAAGAGCCTGATCGCCAAATTCACCAAGGAGCTGGGCGAGGCGACCAACCCGGTGGCGCCGTCCGCCACGCCGCCGCCGGCCAAGAAAGCCGAGTCCGCACCCTCCACGTCCGGAGTGGCCAAACCTGCGCCGGCAGCACGCGCCAAAACCAACCAACCCTTCACCATCGCCGACTACGAGCTGATCCAGGACGAGAAGCAGCTCGCGGAGTGGGTCGCCGAGGCGACCAAGGCGGGCGCGGTCGCCTTCGACTGCGAGACCGACGCGCTCGATGCCAACAACGCGGGCTTGGTCGGCGTCTCGCTCGCCCTGCTCGAAGGGCCGTGGGGCAACGTGAATTCGACCCGGCGGCGCGCCGCCTACCTGCCGCTCGCGCATCGGTCTCCGGGCGGCGCCGCGCAGGGCGCGCTCGACCTCGCGGGTGATGGTGGCGACAAGGACGGGGGAAAACTCCTCGACGGCCAGATCCCACTCAAGAAGGCGGTCGCCGCCCTGAAGCCGATGCTGGAAGACCCGGCAGTGCTGAAGGTCGGCCAAAACATCAAGTACGACATGACGGTGTTCCGCCGCTACGGTATCGAGGTCGGGCCGGTCGACGACACGATGCTGATTTCCTTCGTGCTCGACGCCGGCAAGAACAACCATGGCATGGACGAGCTGGCCCAGCTGCATCTCGGGCAGACGACCATAAAATTTTCCGACGTGGCGGGCAGCGGCGCCAAGCAGGTGAGCTTCGATCACGTGCCGCTCGACAAGGCGCGCGACTACGCGGCCGAGGACGCCGACGTCACCATGCAGCTCTGGGCGCACCTGAAGCCGCGGCTAGTGCCCGAGCACATGACGACGATGTACGAGACCATCGAGCGGCCGCTGATCCCGGTGCTGCTCGGCATGGAGACGGCCGGCATCAAGGTCGACGCACTCAAGCTCAAGAACCTCAGCAACGATTTCGAGAAGCGCCTGGCCGAGCTCGAGGCCGAGATCCACAAGATCGCCGGCCGTGAGTTCAACGTGGGCTCGCCCAAGCAGCTGGGCGAAATCCTGTTCGACGAGCAAAAGCTGCCCGGTGGCAAGCGCAACAAGAACGGCTCGTGGGCCACCGACGCCTCGGTGCTGGACGATCTCGCGACCCAGGGCCATCCGCTGCCGGTGAAAATCCTGGAGCACCGCCAGCTCGCCAAGCTGAAGGGCACCTACACCGACGCGCTGGTGCGCCAGGTCGACGCCAAGACCGGCCGCGTCCACACTTCGTATCACATGACCGGCGCCGCCACCGGCCGGCTCGCCTCGACCGATCCCAACCTGCAGAACATCCCGGTGCGCAGCGAAGAGGGCCGCAAGATCCGCCAGGCATTCATCGCCGAGAAGGGCTGCAAGCTCTTGAGCGCCGATTACTCGCAAATCGAGCTGCGCCTGCTCGCCCACGTGGCCGACATCGCCCCGCTGAAGGAGGCTTTTGCGCGCGGCGACGACATCCATGCCATCACCGCCAGCGAGATGTTCGGCGTGCCGGTCAAGGGCATGGATCCACTGGTGCGGCGGCGCGCCAAGGCGATCAACTTCGGCATCATCTACGGCATCTCGGCCTTCGGCCTCGCCAACCAGCTCAGCATCGGCCAGCAGGAGGCGAAGGAGTACATCGCCAAGTACTTCCAGCGCTATCCCGGCATCCGCGACTACATGGAACGGACCAAGGAGTATGCGCGCAAGCACGGCTATGTGCTGACGCCGTTCGGCCGCAAGATCCATCTCAAGTACATCAACGAGAAGGCCCAGGGCCTGCGCGCCTTCGCTGAGCGCGCGGCGATCAACGCCCCGCTGCAGGGCGGGGCCGCCGACATCATCAAGAAGGCGATGATCCGCGTGCCGGCGGCGCTGGCCGGAGCCAAGCTCAAGGCCCGGATGCTGCTGCAGGTGCACGACGAACTGCTGTTCGAGGTGCCCGACAAGGAACTCGACAAGACCAAGCAGGTGGCGCGCACCGTGATGGAAGGCGCCGCCAGACTCTCGGTGCCGCTGGTCGTCGACACCGGCGTCGGCGACGACTGGGCCGCCGCGCACTGACATTCCGAAGGGAAAGCGAGCGATGAAGATCTGGGGCCGTGCGAATTCGATCAACGTGCAAAAGGTGCTGTGGGCGGCCGACGAGTGCGGGCTCAAATACGAGCGCACCGACGTCGGCGGGCCGTTCGGCGGCAACGACCAGAAATGGTACCTCGACATGAACCCCAACGGCGTCGTGCCGACCATCGACGACGGCGGCCGCATCGTCTGGGAGAGCAACTCAGCTGTGCGCTATCTCTCTGCCAAATACGCCGCCGGCACCCTGTGGCCCAACGATCCGGGCGCGCGCAGCGAGGCCGACCGCTGGATGGACTGGCAGCTCAGCACCATCTCCGAGCCGATGCGCATCGTCTTCTGGGGACTGGTGCGCACGCCGCCGGAGAAGCGCGACATGGCCGCCATCAAGAAGGCGGCCGAGGACGCCGGCAGGCTGTTCGGCCGGCTCGACGCCCATCTCGCCCAGCGTCGCTACGTCGGCGGCGCGCACTTCACCATGGGCGACATCCCGGTCGGCTGCTTCGCCTACCGCTGGTACGCGCTCGACATCGAACGGCCCCTGCTCACGAACCTGAAAGCCTGGTACGAGCGCCTTGCGACGCGCCCGGCCTACGCCAAGCACATCATGGTCAAGATGACTTGAGCTATTGCCGCTTCGGCAGCTTCGCGAGCTCGGCCACCAGGGCGCGGTCGATCACCGTGAACAGATAGGCGTCGGGCGCCAAGGTGCAGCCGCCGCGCACGAGATGGGCGAGCTGAGCGCCACGCTCGTCGTCAGGGACGGCGACGCCACGATGACGCGCGGCGTGGTCGGCGAGATAGACCGCGAGCTGGCGGCGGACCGCAGGCTGCATGGCGTGCGCTTCCTTGCAGGTGATGTAGGCCGCCTGGTCGAAGTTGGTCGGCGCGACCTGGGCCTGGGTGGCCGTGGCAGAGACGATCAGCACGCCGGCGGCGAGGAGGAACCTGGAGGTCATGTCGGCTCTCCCGCTCACTTGCTGTTGCCGATGGCGGTGCCGCCGAGATAGCCCACCGCGCCGCCGATCAGGCCGGCGCCGACCACCGCGCCGAAACTGCCGCCGGCCACCAGACCGATGCCGGTGCCGGCCGCGGCGCCAACCAGGGCGCCCTTCTGGCCGTCCGACAGGGTTTCATTGCAGCCGCCCAGCAGGGCCGCCACCACGACCATCGACAGGACCTTCATCTTGACCATGCTTCTCTCCCGCAACTGCCCCTCATGGGGGCGTCATGTCCGCCTTCGTCCAGTCCTTGTCCGGATTGAACGTCGCAATGGCCGCCGCGCGCTGCGCCGTCTCGGGGCCGAGGTCCCGCTGATAGACGTCGCCGGCCTGACTCACGATGAAGGTCATCACGCCGGTCTCGCCGTAGCGCACCGGCCAGGCGATGGCGGCGAACCCGCCGATCATCCGGCCGTTCACGATGTAGTCGCGAGCGCCACCCGGTGCCGCCGGTCCCTGGGCGTAGAGCAGGCGGAAGTTGTAGCCGTAGTGGCCGTCGGGCGTGCTGGTGCCGGCCTGCGCCTTGGCCACCGCCGGACCGAGCGGGCTCGGCGGCTGGCCGACCGGCACTTCCCAAAACAGGCCGTCCTTTTTGCCGGCCGAACTCAGCAGGCGGCGGGCATAGGCCGGCGCGCCGGTCTTCATCGGGTCGCGGGCGGCATAGTCGCGCTGGGCGTCGACGATCGCCAGCATGGTCTGGATGACGGCGAGTTCGTCGCGGCCGATCAGGCGGGCGCGCATCTCCTGGCGGCCGGCCTCGACGTCGAACCGCCACTCGGCGCCGTCCTTCACGATCGGAATGGGCAGCGTCCAGCCGGACTTGCCGGCCTCGACGGTGGCCCTGGTGCCGTCCGAGACCGTGATCTTATGGTTCTCGTCCCAGGCCGCGAGGAAAGCGGCGCGCCGGCGGTCCCTTTCGCCCGCGTCGGCCACCATGAATTCCGCCCAGCCGGCGCCCAGCATGGCTGCCATCGCCTTGAAGTTCTTGGCCCGGACCGCTTCGGTCAAGGCCGCCGCCGCCGCGTCGGCCGTCGGGAAGCCCCGCAGTTTCGGCTGCGCTGTCGCGGTGGCCGCAAGACCTGCGATCAGGGCGAGTGCCAGAAGACCGCGGCGCAGAAATGAACCACTCATCGCCGCCCTCCACGCCCGCCGCCGCCAAAACTGCGCCCGCCGCCGCCGTACGAACGGCCTCGGTCGGCCTCGCGATTGACCTGCTGGCCGCGATCGACACCGCTGAAAGCATCGCTACGGCCAGCGCCGGAGGACCGCGCCTCGCCGCTACCGCGCATCACCTGGGTTCCGCCGGCACGTTCGCCGCCGCCGGCGCGCTGCTCGGCACCGGCCCGCTGCTCGACATTGGACCTGGCGGTGCTCTCGCGCTGGCCGGCCTGGCCGCCGCGCAGTTCGTTCTGAAACTGCTGACCGCGATACTGGTCGCGCTCCGCCGAGCCCGGCCGGTTCTGCCCGTACTTCTGCTGCAGCCCCGGGTCGCGATAGGGGACGCCGTCGCGATGCGTGGCGTCGTGTGACCAGGTGCCGTTGGCGTAGTGGCTGGCGTTGAAGTTGTTGGCGCTGATCGTCGTCGCCCGGTTGACGTTCACGTAGGCGTTGCCGTGGTTCCAGTTCCAGCCGCCGAACATGGCGGCGCCGGCGGCGACGCCGAGGCCGAACATCATGCCGGTCATCAGCGCCGCGCCGTAGTTGGGCGGCGGCGGATAGTACGGTGGCGGATAGGCCGGATAAGGCCACGGCCCGTAGGCCCAGGCCGGATTGTAATACGGCACGTAGATCGTTTCCGGATTGGCGGGCTCGATCACGATCGTACTGCTGCCGCCCGATGCCTGGGTCGTGACCTTCTGCTGCGGCGTGCTCTTGAGGTTGCCGGCCGCCGCCGCCTTGGCGCGAAGGCGCTGTACCGACTCGGCCACGTCCTTCTGCTGGGCGATCATCGCGTCGCCGACCTTCTGAGTCCAGTCGAGCTGGTCGTTCATCATCTTGAGAACCTGTGGGAAGGCGGTCAGCGACTTGACGCTGACGTCCCAGCTCTTGTCCTTGACTGCTGCCACCGCGGCGTCGCCCTTGAGATTGGGGTTGGCCTGCGACCACCGCGCCGCCTCGACCACCTCCAGCGGATAGCCCGCCGCCATCAGCGTCTGCGCCAGGAGCGCGTCGGGATAGAGCGCGATCGGCGCCAGCATTTGGTCGAGCTGCTCGGACGTGAAGGGCTTGGTCGTGCTCTGGGCTTGCAGGGCGCGGAGAGGAGCGAGGGCCAGCATGGCCGTCGACAATGCAAGGAGTTTGCGCCGTTCCATATGCTGTTTTGCCTCTCGAATTGCCGCCGGGACGCAGCATACACTAGCGGTGAAAGGCACTTCACGTCCAGCGTGTGGCGCTTCACACGAGGCGATAAACCTGTTCCGGCTCCTCGCGGCCCTTGACGTGGCGCAGCTCGGGCTTCGGCAGTTCCCCCAGCACTTCCGGATGCTTCATGGCGGCGATGGTGTCGCCGCTGACCAGCACGATCACGTCCTCGCCCTCGCGCATGAATTCCTTGCCGAGCTGCTCGAAGCGCTGTGCCACGTTCACGGTGTCGCCCACCACTGTGTAGTTGACGCGGCCAGGTGCTCCGATGTTGCCGACGACGACCGGACCGGAATGCACGCCCACGCGCAGGCGGACCGGGGTCTTCCCGTCGGCGGCGCGCTGCTGGTTGTCCTCGCGGATCACACGCGCCATCTCGAGCGCAGCATGGACGGCATGATCGGCATGGTCCTCCATCTTGGAGAGGCCGCCCCAAACCGCCATCACGCAGTCGCCGATATACTTGTCGATCACGCCCTGGTCCTGGTCGATACAGGCACCGAGCAGCGCGAAATGATGATTGAGCATGTCGGCCGTTTCCTGCTCCGGCAAGTCCTCGGCCTGCGGCGTGAAGCCCACGATGTCGGTGAACATCACCGTCACGTCGCGCCGGCGTGAAACCACGGCGCCCTCGCCGAGTTCCATCAACCGGAAGACGAGACGAAGCGGCACGTAGGCACCGAACCATTTCAGGGCGCCACGCGCCTTGTCGAGGCTCTGCCCGGCATCGTCGATCTCGCGCAAGCGCGAACGCTTGTGCAAAGGATGCTCGAACTCAAGCCGCTCGATCGACTCGGCCGCCGAGGTGATGGTGCGGATCGCGCGCGCCATGCTCAATCCCATCAGCACGGCGAGAACGATCGCGACGGCAAGCGTGGCCGCACCGACGATGGCGCCGTTGGTCAGCCGGTCGAGGTCGCCGGTCGCCTCCTCGAGCGGGTAGTACTGGCCGACCAGCCACGGATCGGGGCCGTAGCGCCGGATCTCGCGGTAGACGAAGACCCAATGCCGTCCTTCGGCGTCGACGACATGGCCGTAATCACCGAGCGCATGGTCGATCCGCCGCGAGCGCACCGGCGAATCCCAGATGTTGGCGAGGACCGGGTCGCCCACTTCCTTGATGGTGGGCAGCGGCTTGTCCTCGGAAAGGCCCAGGCCGCGCGGGTCGATCAGGCGGCGGTGCGCCAGGACCTTGTCGCGCCCGACCAGGATGAAGTAGCGGCCATCGCCGCCACGCGACTGATCGCCGATCAGATAGGAGAGGTCGCCGACGGCGACGGTGGCGATCAAGCCGCCGATGAAGGCGTTGTCGATGCGCCTGACCGGGGTGCGCACGTTCACGACCGGCTGCTTGATGCTCTGGCTCCAGAACAGTGCCCCCCAGAAGGTGTGCTGCGAAGTCTGGAGTTGGCGAAAGCGCTCCATGCCCTGCGGCTGGTCGACCAGGGAAATGGTGTCGCGGCGCACCCGGCCGTCGGGCTCGCGGACCGCGCGATGCAGCTTGAGGTCGAGCGTGGCGAAGCCCACAGCCGAGACCGCCGGGACCTGGCCCATCATCACGGCCAGCGCCTCACGGACATCGACGGGCGATTCGATGTCGATGCGTCCAGCCGCCGCGAGCGAAGCGATCAATTCGAGCTGCTCGCCGACCGGATCGAGCCGGCTGCGGACGAGAGCGACCTGGGCGTCGACGACACGCGCGGCCCGGTCGACCAGCAGCCGTTCGGCGGTGCCCGTGGCGCCGGCCAGCACAACGATGTAGGCGGCGCCCGAGATCAGGGCGAGCAGGACGAACGCAAGCGCCAGCGCGGCGACAAGCGGCAAGCGCCAGTGTCGCCGCGCGGCGGCTTCGATGATGGTTTCAGGAAGTGTGCTCAAGCGCCGACATCATACGACGTCCGCCGCCCGGAAGCGAAAGGCCTCGCGTCAGGCGGCGGCGCGGATCGCCGCCTGGTTCACCTTGCCGTCGACATGGCTCTCAAACTGCTGGAAATTGGCCTCGAAACGCTTGGCTACGTCGCGCGCGGCACTGTCGTAGGCCTTCTTGTCCTTCCAGGTGCTCTTCGGGTTCAGCACCTCGCCCGGCACATCAGGGCAGGCGCTGGGCACCTGCATGCCGAAGTGCGGGTCGGCCGCCGAGGCCACGGTCGCCAGCGTGCCGTCGAGCGCGGCGCGCACCATGGCGCGGGTGTGGCGGATCGACATCCGCTGGCCAACGCCGAAGCCGCCGCCCGACCAGCCGGTGTTGACCAGCCAGCAGCGCACGTTCTGGCGGCCCATCTTCTCGCCCAGCATCTTGGCGTAGACGGTCGGATGGCGCGGCATGAAGGGCGCACCGAAGCAGGTCGAGAAGGTAGCCTGCGGTTCGGTGACCCCCTTCTCGGTGCCGGCGACGCGCGCCGTATAGCCCGACAGGAAGTGATACATCGCCTGCTCGGGACTGAGCCGCGAGATCGGCGGCAACACGCCGAAGGCGTCGGCCGTCAGCATGACGATGTTTTCAGGCGTGCCGGTGATACCCGACGCCGAGGCGTTGGGAATGAACTCGAGCGGATAGCAGGCCCGGGTGTTCTCGGTGTGCTTGCCATCGTCGAGGTCGAGCCGACCGGTTACCGGATCGTGCACGACGTTCTCCAGCACCGTGCCGAAGCGCTCCGTGGTGGCGTAGATCTCGGGCTCGGCCTCTCGAGAAAGCTTGATCACCTTGGCGTAGCAGCCGCCCTCGAAGTTGAAGAGGCTGGTTTCGCCCCAACCGT
This sequence comes from Alphaproteobacteria bacterium RIFCSPHIGHO2_12_FULL_66_14, assembly GCA_001767945.1. GTDB lineage: Bacteria > Pseudomonadota > Alphaproteobacteria > Reyranellales > Reyranellaceae > Reyranella. The sequence continues at coordinate 17,300 of MEMN01000197.1, forward strand.
GCTCGTCGTCGCCGATCAGGGTTCGCGACGGATCGGCCGACAGCGTCGTCTTGCCGGTGCCCGACAGCCCGAAGAAGACCGCCACATCGCCCTTCGGCCCATGGTTGGCCGAAGCGTGCATGGGCAGCACGTTCTTGTCGGGCAGCAGGTAGTTCAGGATCGTGAACACTGACTTCTTGATTTCGCCAGCGTACCAGGTGCCACAGATCGCGACGACGCGGTCGGTGAAGTTCACCAGCACCGCGCAATCCGATGCCGTTCCGTCGAGCGCCGGCTCCGCCTGGAACCCCGGCAGATTGAGAATGGTGAAGTCGGGGTTGAAACCCGCCAGCTCCTCGGGCCTGGGCCGCAGGAACATATTGCGGGCAAAGAGGTTGTGCCACGCCGTCTCGTTGATCACGCGCACGCCGATGCGATGCGCGGGATCGGCGCCGGCCCAGCAATCGCGCACGAACAGGTCACGGCGCTGGGCGTAGGCGAGCATGCGATTGTAAAGAGCGCGGTAACGCACCGGCGAGATCGGCTTGTTGGTCTTGCCCCAATCGATGCGGCCCTTGGAGTGGTCATCCTCGACGAAAAACTTGTCGTTGGGCGAGCGGCCGGTATGGACGCCGGTGCGGACGACCAGGGCGCCACCGTCGGCGACCGTGCCCTCGCGGCGGCGGATCGCCTCCTCATAGAGCGCGGGAACCTGGAGGTTCCAATAAACGTTGCCCAGGTTCTTCAACCCGAGGGTCTCGAGTCCAACTTTGGGAATGACGAAGCCCGCCTGATGCACGGCGTTTCTCCCGTTTGTGCAGCTGATCTTATCGGCACCCTATGCGCTACTGGTGTGGTCAAGAGGTGGCAAGGGCCTGTGACAGTTAGTTTCGAGGATCATGTGGATCAGATTCCGCACCCGCGAAGACGATGCCGCGTCGCGGAATCAAGCCGCTCTCGCTTGGCCGACCAGGGCAACCAGCACCTTGCGTGCCTCGGCGGCACTTGCGAGCGGCTGGTCGAAGGGCAGCCGGACGACCCGTCCGCCGCGCCGCAAGTCGAGCCCCTCGGCGTCGATCCCGGTCATCCGCCAGTCGCTTCCCGGCAGCCCCAGCAGCTTCCCGGCATAGAGCTGTAGGGCATCGGCATGGTCGTTGTTCATATGATTGACGATGCCGGCCTCGCTCTCGGGCAAGCCCGCGGGCACCGGCACCGCCAGCAGCTCGGCCGCTTCCAGCCAGCGGATCTTGCCGAAGCCGGCAACGAGATGGGCGCGCTCCAGGGCGACACGATAGAAATGGAAGTCCTTGAAGTCCGCATACATTGCAGCATCAGGGTGGCGGGCGAGAAAGCGCCGAGCGCGCCGCTCACCGGTGATCCGCGCGGCGCACCCAAGCAGCGTGACCCTCGGGCCGGCGAGCGGCTGGTCGAGACCACCAGTGCCGTCGAACAACAGCGAAACCCGGCCGTCGGCCGCGATGGCCTTGGTGTGCTCGGCCAGATCGCTCAGCAGCAGGATCGGCGACAGGTCGTGATCGACTGCCGCCAGCACCAGCGAGGCGTAGGGCCAGGCCGCGCCACCTTCTCCCAGAGGAGCCGGCAGGGTGGTTGCGAGGGCGGCCCGATCGAGGCTGCGTACCAGATCGCGCACCGCGCGTGACATATCTTCAATCATTTCAGGGCAAAACGGCCTTAATTTGCGGATATCGATGGCAGATCGTGGCAGCGGCGGCAACGGCCCGGTCTGTGTTACCATTCAACCGTCACTCGCCTCGCCTCCCAGGAGAATCCACGCCGTGCGCAAGAACATCGCCCTCGTCGACGACGACCGCAACATCCTCACTTCCGTGTCGATGCTGCTCGAAGCCGAGGGGTTCCAGATCAAGACCTACAACGACGGCGCTTCGGCTCTGGAAGGCCTCAACCAGGCACCGCCCGACCTCGCGATCTTCGACATCAAGATGCCGCGCATGGACGGCATGGAGCTGCTGAATCGCATCCGCAAGACGCAACACTTCCCGGTGATCTTCCTCACTTCCAAGGACGAGGAGATCGACGAGGTGCTGGGACTGCGGATGGGCGCCGACGACTTCATCCGCAAGCCGTTCTCCCAGCGCCTGCTGCTCGAGCGCATTCGGGCCGTGCTGCGCCGCGCCGATACGGGAACCGCCAAGGGCGAAGCCGCTGCCGAGCGCGTCGTACGCGGCGAACTGGTGCTCGATCCCAGTCGCCATCAATGCACGTGGAAAGGCAAGGAGGTGCACCTCACGGTCACCGAGTTCCTGCTTCTGAAGTCGCTCGCCGAGCGGCCTGGCCACGTCAAGAACCGTGACCAGTTGATGGATGCCGCCTACGGCGAGACGATCTACGTCGACGACCGCACCATCGACAGCCATATCAAGCGTGTGCGCCGCAAGTTCCGCGAGGTCGACGGCGAATTCGAGCAGATCGAAACGCTCTATGGCATTGGATACCGATACCGCGACGCCTGAACCGGGCGTGCGCCGCGTGGCGCCGCAAGCGTTCGGTTCACGGCTGCTGGCGGCATTGGGCCGGCTGATGCCGGCCGGCTGGCGCGTCCGCGCGCCGGCGCCGGCGACCGAATCACCGTCGCTGTTGCGGCGTCGGCGCCGCAGCGACCGCCGCCATTCGCCGCTCACCCGCCGCATCCTGTTGCTCAACATCGTACCGGTGGCGCTGTTGACGCTCGGCGCCGTCTATCTCAGCGACTACGAGGACGAGCTGATCGACGCCGAACTCGCCTCGCTGCTGGTCCAGGGCGAGATGGTCGCCGCGGGCATCGGCGAGGTCGCGGTGCTGGGCGGGGAAGCCACTGTCAACCGGCTGGACGCCGACGCCGCGCGCCAGCTTCTGACCCGCCTGGTGCGCCCGACCGGCGTGCGGGCGCGTTTGTTCAGCGAGACCGGCGAGCTTCTGGGAGACTCGGATTTTCTGAGCGAGGTCGGCCGCATCCACACCGCCCCGCTGCCGCCGCCGCCCGAGGCGCCGGTCGTCGTCGAGGTCCCCGTCATGGACCTGGTGAGCGACTGGATCGCGCGGCAACTGTCGCGGGCCGACCGCTTCCCCGAATATGTCGAGCGTCCCGCGCCCTCGATTCGCGACTATCCCGAAGCCGCCAGCGCGTTGCGCGGGTTCAACGCCTCGGCAGTGCGCCTAGCCGTCGACGGCCGCCTGATCCTGAGCGCGGCAGTGCCGGTTCAACGCTACAAGCAGGTCCTGGGGGCGTTGATCCTCACCCGGGACAATCGCGCCATTGCCGCCTCGTTGCGCGAAGTGCGCTACGACATGCTGACCATCGCCGCGGCGGCGCTTGGCATCACCGTGCTGCTGTCACTCTACCTCGCCGGCACCATCACCCAGCCGATCGTGCGGCTGGCCCGCGCCGCCGACGAGGTGCGATTGGCGCGCGAGAGCCGACCCGAGATTCCCGACCTCGGCAAGCGCGGCGACGAGATCGGCGATCTGAACGACGCCCTGCGCTCGATGACCGACGCGCTTTGGCAGCGCATCAACACCATCGAAAGTTTTGCCGCCGACGTGGCGCATGAGCTCAAGAACCCGCTGACCTCGTTGCGCTCGGCAATCGAAATGGCGGCTCGACCCAACCTCGATGCCGAACGCCGCGAAAAGTTGATGGTCATCGTCATGGACGACATCAACCGGCTGAACCGTCTGATCTCCGACATTTCGGACGCCTCTCGGCTTGACGCCGAGCTGATGCGCGGGGAGGTGAAGGCCGTCGACCTCCACGGTCTGCTGGCTGACATGGTCGGGCACTATGCCGTCAGCACGGCACGGAAGGCGGGTGTCGACGTCGAGTTCCGGGTCGCCACCAACCCGCCCTTTGCGGCGCACGGCCACGACGGCCGCTACGGTCAGGTATTCCGAAATGTCATCGACAATGCGCTGTCGTTCGGCCCGCCCGACTCGCGGATCGTCGTCGAGCTGAGACGTGAGCCGCGTGGCGGCCCCTTCGTCGTCACCATCGACGACGAAGGGCCGGGCATCCCCGAGGAGAATCTCGAATCTATCTTCGAACGCTTCTACTCGGAGCGACCTACCGAACATTTCGGCCAGCATTCGGGGCTTGGCCTCTCGATCTGCCGTCAGATCATGGAGACCTATGGCGGTTCGATCGCCGCCAGCAACCGTCGTTCGCCGGACGGAAAAGTGCTGGGCGCCCGCTTCACGATCCGCGTGCCCGCCGCCCACGCTCGCAAATGACGATACTCGCGCATGCGACCTGCGTCGCGCTCCGGCTGCGCGAGCGGACATGGCATGCGGTGCTGCTGCGCGGGCCGTCGGGCGCCGGCAAATCCGATCTGGCGCTACGCTTGATCGAGGCCGGCGGACGCCTGGTGGCCGACGACCAGACCCGCATTACCCGGAGCGGACGTGCCCTGCTGGCCACCGCGCCGGCCGCGCTGGCTGGCCTGATCGAGGCGCGCGGCATCGGCATCATGAAGCTGGCGCGCGGCCAGCTGCTGTCGCGGGCGCCATTGTCGCTGCTGGTCGATCTGGTCCCGATCGACCACATCGACCGACTGCCCGAGCCGGC
>MEMN01000197.1:21865-26267 GCA_001767945.1 Alphaproteobacteria bacterium RIFCSPHIGHO2_12_FULL_66_14
TGCCCTGACGCGAATCGAGGCCGCATGATTGAAACCCGATCCCTCCATGCAAGATAGCCCCTCCTCCCCGCCTCCGAACGCCACCGTCGGGCGCCGCCCGTTCGTCCTGGTGACGGGTTTGTCCGGTGCCGGCCGGATGACGGCGCTGAACGCGCTTGAAGACATGGGCTACGTCGCGGTCGACAACATGCCCCTGCCGCTGCTCGGCGACCTGATGCGCTCGACGGCCGGCGGTGCCGGCACGACCGCGCCACCGCTCGCCTTCGGCGTCGACACCCGGACCTTCGGATTCGATCCGCAGGAACTCGTCCGCCGTGTCCGCAAGCTCCGCCAGCGCCCCGACCTCGATGCCAAGCTGTTGTTCCTCGAATGCGATACCGAGGTACTTCGGCGTCGCTACACCGAATCGCGGCGCCCGCATCCGCTGGCGCCCGACAGGCCGGCAATCGACGGCATCACCGAGGAACGCCGGCAGATCGGCTGGATGCGCGACAGCGCCGACGTTCTGGTCGATACCTCGTCGCTGACGCCGCACGCGCTCAAGCAGTTCCTGGCCGGGCAGTTCGCCCTGGGACCACACATCGGCACCCGCCTGGCGGTGATGTCGTTTTCGTTCCGGCGCGGGTTGCCGCGGGAAGCCGACCTCGTGTTCGACACGCGGTTTCTGAAGAATCCCCACTACGACCCGGCTTTGAAGCCGCTGACCGGCCGCGACCCGGCGGTCGCGTCCTTCATTGCAACCGATCCCGACTACCAGCCCTTCCTCGACCGCCTGAAAGGGCTGATCGGCCCCCTGCTGCCGCGTTTTGACGCAGAGGGGAAGAGCTATCTGACCATTGCCGTCGGCTGCACCGGCGGGCGCCACCGGTCCGTGGCGGTCGCCGAGGCGCTGGCAGACTGGTTGCGCGGCGCCGGCCGCTCGGTCACTCTCACGCACCGAGACGCCGACGGGGCCGGGGGGCTGAGTGGCGGCGCAGGGTAAACCGGACGGGGACGGATGATTGGTATCGTACTGGTGACCCACGGCAATCTGGCGCGTGAGTTCTTGGCCGCGCTCGAACATGTCGTTGGTCCGCAGCAATGCGTTTCGACAGTCTGCATCGGCGCCGACGACGACATGGAAAAGAGGCGCGCTGAAATTCTCGAGCGCGTTCGCGCCTGCGACACGGGTGAGGGTGTCATCGTGTTGACCGACATGTTCGGGGGCACGCCTTCGAACCTCGCGATCTCGATCATGGAGCAGGCAAACGTCGAGGTCCTGGCAGGCGTCAACCTGCCGATGCTGGTCAAGCTCGCCAGCGTCCGCAGCCGGCCGATCGCCGAAGCCGTCCGCATGGCCCAGGAGGCCGGCCGCAAGTACATCACCGTCGCGTCCCGCATCTTGGCCAAGGAAGCCTCGTGAGCGAAGCCGCGTCGCAGGGCGCGGCTGACGCCGGCATCGGGGGGCTTCGCCGAACCCTTGAGATCGCCAACAAGCGCGGACTGCATGCCAGGGCAGCCGCCAAATTCGTGCGCACCGCCGGCCAGTTCGATTCGGTCGTCCGCGTCGGCTTCAAGGGCCAGGAAGTCTCCGGCCTGTCGATCATGGGATTGATGATGTTGAGCGCCGGCATCGGCAGCGAGATCGAAATCACCTGCTCGGGCCGCCAGGCCGTCGATGCCATGACCGCCCTTTCGGCCCTGGTCGAGGGCAAATTCGGCGAGGATTGAGCCGGGCGGCGCCCCAGCATAAAGCGTCGGTTATCTCGCCATAAATTCTTGCTTATATGCGCATACGATGCGTTGAGGCGGCGCCGGGCCGCTGATATGACACGCCCGCTTTCCCCTCAGCCGCATCCAGGAGCGCCAAATGGCCCAGAATTACGTCGTCAAGGATATCGGGCTCGCCGACTGGGGCCGCAAGGAACTCGACATGGCCGAGACCGAGATGCCGGGCCTGATGTCGATCCGCAAGGAATACGGGCCGAAGAAGCCGCTGAAGGGCGCGCGCATCGCAGGCTCGCTGCACATGACCATCCAGACCGGCGTGCTGATCGAGACGCTGAAGGCGTTGGGCGCTGATGTGCGGTGGGCTTCGTGCAACATCTATTCGACGCAGGATCATGCCGCGGCCGCCATCGCCAAGGCCGGCACACCGGTCTTCGCGATCAAGGGCGAGAGCCTCGAGGAATACTGGGACTACACCCACAAGATCTTCGAGTGGGGCGACGGCGGCGAGCCGAACATGATTCTCGACGATGGCGGCGACGCCACGCTGCTCGTCCATCTCGGCGCGCGGGCCGAGAAGGATGCCTCGCTGATCGCCAAGCCGACCAACGAGGAGGAGGAAGTCCTCTACAAGGCGATCGCCAAGACCAACAAGGAAAAGCCCGGCTGGTACGCCAAGCTCGGCAAGTCGATCCGCGGCGTGACCGAGGAGACGACGACGGGCGTGCACCGCCTCTACAACATGGCGAAGGAAGGCAAGCTCCTGTGGCCGGCCATCAACGTGAACGACTCGGTCACCAAGTCGAAGTTCGACAATCTCTACGGCTGCCGTGAATCGCTGGTCGACGGCATCCGCCGCGGCACTGACGTGATGATGTCGGGCAAGGTGGCGATGGTCGCGGGCTTCGGCGACGTCGGCAAGGGTTCGGCCGCCTCGCTGCGCCAGGCTGGCTGCCGCGTCATGGTCTCCGAGATCGATCCGATCTGCGCCCTGCAGGCGGCGATGGAGGGCTACGAGGTCGTCACCATGGAAGATGCCGCGCCACGCGCCGACATCTTCGTCACCGCCACCGGCAACGTCGACGTGCTGACGCTCGACCACATGAAGGCGATGAAGCACCGCGCCATCATCTGCAACATCGGCCACTTCGACTCGGAGATCCAGATCTCGAACCTGCGGAACTTCAAGTGGCACAACGTGAAGCCGCAGGTCGACGAGGTCGAGTTCCCCGACGGCAAGCGCATCATCGTGCTGTCGGAAGGCCGCCTGGTGAACCTCGGCAACGCCACCGGCCATCCGAGCTTCGTGATGTCGGCCTCGTTCTCGAACCAGACGCTGGCGCAGATCGAGCTCTGGACCAACCCTGGCAAATACGAGAAGCAGGTCTACACGCTGCCCAAGTTCCTCGACGAGAAAGTCGCGGCCCTCCACCTCGAGAAGGTCGGCGCCAAGCTGACCAAGCTCCGCCCCGACCAGGCCAAGTACATCGGCGTGCCGGAAGCAGGCCCCTTCAAGGGCGACCTCTACCGCTACTAACCGCCCACAGCCGCGACCATGCTAAAAGTCGGCATCGAAAGATGTCGACTTTTTCTTTGCTCCTTCCAGACGAAGCCGCCACGGAGCGGCTGGGCGCGGCCCTGGCCGGGCGCCTGCGGCCGCGCGATGTCGTGGCGCTGGTGGGCGGTCTCGGTGCCGGCAAGACCACGCTCGCCCGTGCCATCCTGCGGGCGGCCTCGGGCAAGCCGGCGCTGGTGGTGCCGAGCCCGACCTTTACTCTGGTCGAGGTCTACGACACGCCAAGGGGCGCCTTCTGGCACTTCGACCTCTACCGTCTGGAACAGCCCGAGCAGGTCTTCGAACTCGGCTGGGAGGAGGCGCGCGCTGACGGCATCGCACTGATCGAATGGGCGGAGCGGCTGGGCCCGTTGCTGCCGCGCGAACGGCTCACGGTGACGCTGTCCATCGAGGGTGACGGACGGCGCGCTATCCTGGAGGGAGAGGCACGCCTTGGCGAAATCTGAACGCGATCTGCGGCGCGCCGAGTTCGTGCACAAGGCCGGCTGGGCGGACGCAGGCGAGCGTCTACTGGCGGGCGACGCCTCGTTCCGCAAGTACTTCAGGCTGACCCGGCCCCGCGATACCGCTGTCGTGATGGACGCGCCGCCGCCGCAGGAGGATATCCGGCCCTTCGTGCGCATCGGCCGGCACTTGATCGCGCTCGGCCTCAGCGCCCCCCAGATCCTGGCCGAAGACCCCGAGCACGGCTTCCTGCTGCTGGAAGACCTGGGCGATGACACCTATGCCCGCGTGCTGGCGGCGGGCGGCGACGAAGCCGAACTCTATGCCCGCGCCACCGACGTGCTGGTGCGGCTCTACCAGGCCGGCGACCGTGCCTTGCTGCCGGGGCTCGGCGCCTACGCCGGCGACTCGCTGATCGAGGCCGCGATGCTGTTGCCGGAGTGGTACTTGCCGGCCGCGACCGGCAAGCCGACGCCGCTGGAGGAGACCGCCCGCTATGTCGCCGCCTGGAAGGACTGCCTCGCCGCACTGCCCTCGACGCCCGATGCGCTGCTGCTGCGTGACTACCACAAGGATAACCTGCTGTGGCTGCCGGCACGGCCCGGCGTGAAGGCCTGCGGCCTGCTCGACTTCCAGGACGCCCAGCGCGGCCATCCCTCCTACGATCTCGTGTCG
>MEMN01000197.1:26282-27740 GCA_001767945.1 Alphaproteobacteria bacterium RIFCSPHIGHO2_12_FULL_66_14
CCTGAAACGCTACATCGACGAAACGGCGCTGGCCGATCCGGTGGGCTTCTACACAGGCTTTGCGCTGATGGCGGCACAGCGCCACGCCCGCATCATCGGCTTGTTCGTGCGGCTGCTCGAGCGCGACGGCAAGCCCGACTACCTGCCGCACCTGCCGCGCGTCTGGCGGATGTTCGAGCGCGCCCTGCAGCACGAGGCGCTGGCGCCGCTGCGTGCCTGGGTCGACCGCTTGCTGCCGCCACCGCTGCGGCGCATGGGTACTTCATGATCTGGGGTGCCTCATGATCCGCACCGCGATGATCCTGGCGGCGGGCCGTGGCGAGCGCATGCGGCCGCTGACCGACCACACGCCCAAGCCGCTGATCGCCGTGGCCGGCCGCTCGATGCTGGAGCGCACGATGGACCGCCTGCAGCGACACGGCGTGCAGAACATCGTGGTCAACGTGCATCATCTCGGCAGCCAGATCGCCGACCGCCTGCAAGGCCGCGCCCGCATCGTCCGCGAGGACCACCTGCTGGAGACTGGCGGCAGCGTCCGCAACGCCCTGCCGCTGCTCGGCACCGGGCCTTTCTTCGTGCTCAATGGCGATGGCTTGTGGCGCGACGGCCCAGAGTCGATGCTGGGCCGCCTACAGACGACGTGGGATCCCAGGCACATGGACGCGCTGCTGCTGCTGCATCCGCTGGCAAGCGCGATCGGCCGCGAGGACAAGGACCGTGGCGACTACTATCTCGAACCCGATGGCCATGCCCGGCATCGCGGCGGCGCCGAGACGGCGCCTTACCTCTTCGCCAGCATCTCGATCTGCGACCAGCGCCTGTTCGATGGCTCGCCCGGCGGTCCGTTCTCCCTGCTGAAGCTCTGGAACCGGGCCGAGACCGCCGGCCGCCTCTATGGACTCGTCCATGATGGTGACTGGTTCCATGTCGGCACCCCGGCCGCGCTTGCCGAGGCGGAGCGCGTACTGGGATGAGGGGCGTCTTCACCATCGGCATCGACCGCCGCTTCGCCGACGAGCTGGCGCAGGGCGTGCTGGCTGAGCATGGCGGCGATCCCCTCGCCCTGGCCGACATCCTGATCCTGGTACCGACCCGGCGCTCGGTGCGCGCACTCCGCGAGGCTTTCCTGCGGGCGTCGGGCGGCAAGCCCACGATCCTACCGCGGATGGCGCCGCTCGGCGACGTCGACGACAGCGAATGGGACCTGTCGCCGGGCGACAACAGCGCCTTGGCCCTGCCGCCCGCCATCGATCCGGCGGAGCGCGAGGCGCTGCTGGCACAGCTCGTGGCCGCCTTCAAAGACGACCAGGATCATGCCATTGCGCAATCGGCCGCGCAGGCGCTCAAGCTCGCGCGCGAGCTCGGCCGCCTGCTCGACGAGCTGGCAATCGAAGGCGTGTCGTTCCAGCAGCTCGAAGGACACGCCTTCGATTGCCAGCTCGTCGAGCAGGCGGCCGA
>MEMN01000198.1:0-1139 GCA_001767945.1 Alphaproteobacteria bacterium RIFCSPHIGHO2_12_FULL_66_14
ACGCAAGTGGCTTGGAGAAGCGTTTAGTGGTGGCGGAGTGTGCAGCATTGACCCCAGCCCCACGATTAGACGGTCATTCCATGTCATTGGACATGCCGACGGGAGCGGTTCGGCTGCTGCGAACGAGCAGCTTGGCCTGCGCCGGGCCCAGAACGTGGCCGACTATCTGATCGAGCTCGGCGTCGCACGAGAGTATATCTGCGTAAGCTCGAAGGGCAGCAAATCTCTGCTGGTCAGACTCGACAGCCCCGAGCCGCAGAATCGTCGTGTTGCGGTTGAGGTCACACTACTGAAGCCCGGCCAGGAACCATGCCAATAACTGGCTTGGTCTCTAAACCGCTTCCCCCGCCACCCAGCCACTCGACCAGGCCCACTGGAAATTATAGCCGCCCAGCCAGCCGGTGACGTCGACCGCCTCGCCGATGGCGTAGAGGCCGGGCACCTTCCTGGCTGCCATCGTCTTCGACGAGAGGTCGGCCGTATCGATACCGCCCACGGTGACCTCGGCCTTGGCGTAGCCTTCGGTGCCGGTCGGCGTCACGTGCCAGCGCTTGAGTTCCGCAGCCAATGTCTCGAGGTCACGATCGCGCCGCTCGCCGATCACGCCCTCAGGCGCCAGGGCCAGCGCCAAGCGGTCGGGCATGAGGTCGCCCACGATATTGCGCAGCTCGGCCTTGGGCCGGAGCTGCTTGCGCCCCTTCAGGAAAGTCGCCGCGTCGCGGTCCGGCAGCAGGTCGACCGCGATCTCCTGGCCCGGGCGCCAGTAGGAGGAAATCTGCAGGATCGCCGGCCCCGAGAGGCCGCGATGGGTGAACAGCATGGCCTCGCGGAAACTGGTGCGGCCGACGCTGGCCACGACGTCGAGCGACACGCCGGCGATATCCGGCACCCGCGCGGTGAAGGGGACCAGGCCCGGCCGCGTCTCGGTAACGGCGAGGCCGAAGCGCCGCGCGATATCGTGCGCGAAGCCCGTCGCGCCCATCTTGGGAATCGAAAGCCCGCCGGTCGCCAGCACGACCGAGGCCGCGTCGAAATCACCGTGATCCGTGCGCACCGTGAAGCGATCGGATTTTTCGATTCCCGTGATGCGATGCGCGACGCGGACATCGACGCCCACGGCCTCCGCTTCGGCCAGCAGC
>MEMN01000198.1:1148-14434 GCA_001767945.1 Alphaproteobacteria bacterium RIFCSPHIGHO2_12_FULL_66_14
ATCTGGCGCGCCGAGCCGTCGCAGAAGAGCTGGCCCAGCGTCTTCTCGTGCCAGGCGATGCCGTGCTTTTCGACCAGGGCGATGAAATCGTGCTGCGTGTAGCGGGCCAGCGCCGACTTGGCAAAATGCGGGTTGTTGGAGAGGAACGCCTCGGGCCGGCTGCCAAGGTTGGTGAAATTGCAGCGCCCGCCGCCCGAGATCAGGATCTTCTTGCCGACCTTGTCGGCATGTTCGAGCAGCAGCACCTTGCGGCCGCGCTGGCCGGCGCGGATGGCGCACATCAGGCCGGCGGCGCCGGCGCCCGCAATGACGACATCGAAGGTCCGGCCGTTCACCCCAAGGTCGTCCGCATGATCCAGAGTCCCAGCATCAGGCCCGCGAGCGCACCCACCACCGAGCCGCCGACGTAGAACGCGGCGAGCAGATGCTCGTGGCGCTCCCACAGCAGCACGGCATCGAGCGAGAAGGCGGAGAAGGTGGTGAAGCCGCCCAGGATGCCGGTAGCGAGGAACAGCCGCAGGTGGCCGGTGGCGCCGCCGCGCTCGACGAACCAGCCGGCGACCAGGCCCATCGCCAGCGAGCCCACGATGTTGATGACGAGCGTGTGGTAGGGGAAATGCGTGCCCAGCTGGCGCGCCACCCAGATGTTCATGCCGTGCCGCGTCGCGCCACCGATGCCGGCGCCGACGAACACGACGAGGTAGGACATCATCGACCGCCTCCGAAACGCGTCTTCCAGTCGGGCACCGCGCCCGGAATCGGCAGCGAAGTCGCCTCGTAGACGCCGCGCGCCACCGCCCGGGCAAGGCAATCGGCCGCCACGGTGCCGAGCTCGGTCAGCACCGGCGGCGCGCCGCCCGGCCCCGCCGTTCCCGTTGCCGCGGCAAACACCGTGTCGCCATCGTTCGGCGCATGCACCGGCCGCAGGGCCCTGGACAGACCGTCGTTGGCCATGATGGCGAGCCGCTTGCATTCCGCCTTGCTGAGGGTCGCATCGGTCGCCACCAGGGCGATGGTCGTGGCCGTCGCGGGCAGCGGCTGTCCCTTGAAGCGGATTTTTAGCGCATCGTCGGGCAGCCTGGCGGGCCAGCCGAGCCCGCCGAACTCACCGTCGCGCTCGTAGGCGCCCGCCCAGAAATGCGGACCGGTGCCGATCGTGGCCGAGCCCACGGCATTCACCGCGACCAGCGCGCCGACGGTAAAGCCCTGGCTGGTCTTCGCACTGGTCGAGCCCAGCCCGCCTTTCAGGCCGGCCGTCGTGGCGCCGACCCCGGCGCCCGCCGTGCCCAGCGCGAAATCGTGCGCGGCCACGAGGGCGGCGTCGCGGCCGAGATCCCAGTAGGGCGGCTTCTTGGTGACCGGCTCGCGCATCCAGTCCTTCTCGCCGCCATTGATCAGGTCGAACAGGATCGCCTGCACCGCGACGGGAATGGCCAGCCCACCAAAGGTGCGGCCCTGGCCGCGCTGGCAGAGCACGGCCGAGGCGCCACCCGCCGCGTCGAGGCCGTAGACCGAGCCACCCGACAGCACGACCGCGTCGATCGCCTGGCCCACCATCTCGGGTTCCAGTGACGTCACCATGCGGTCGCCCGGCGCGCCGCCCAAAGTCGCCACGCTCGCGACCGCGCCCTGCTCGAAGATCGCCACGGTCGCGCCGGTCGCGGCACGCATGTCCTGGGCGTTGCCGACCAGCACGCCCGGCACGTCGGTGATCAGGTTCCTCACGTCAGGAACTCGCCGCCGTTCACGTGGATCGTCTGGCCGGTGATGAAGGTGCCTTCGGGCCCGACCAGCAGCCGCACCATGGCCGCGATCTCGTCGACCGTGCCGAAGCGTTTCAGCGGGATCGGGCGGTTGACCCGGTTGGGCGGCGCCGGCCCGGCCGAGGTGCCGCGCGCGGTGTCGATGGCGCCGGGAGAGACGGCATTGCAGGTGATCCCGTGCGGCGCCAGTTCGACCGCCAGCGCGCGCATCAGGCCTTCGAGGCCCGACTTCGACGCCGAGACGTGGCAGCGATTGGGCGTGCCGACATGGGTCGAGATGCCCGACAGGCCCACGATGGCGCCGCCGCCGCGTGCCACCATCTGCGGCGCGATCGCCTTGGCGAGCAGGAAGGCGCCGTCGAGCGCCACCGACATGATCTCGCGCCATTCGTCGAACGACATGTCGAGGAAGGAGGTCTGGCGCCGCAGCCCGGCGTTGCTAACGAGAATGTCGACGCCGCCGAACGCTTTCGCCGCCTCCGCTGCGAGCCGCGGCGGCACCGCCGGATCGGAGACGTCGCCCATGGCCGCGACGGCCTTGCCGCCTGATGCCTCGATCTCCCGCACCACCTGGTCGACTGCAGCCTTGTCGGCCCGCCCGTTCACCACGATGGCGGCACCGTCACGGGCCAGCGCCAGCGCAATACCGCGGCCGATGTTCTTTCCTGCGCCCGTGACGAGCGCGACCTTGCCTTGCAGGGGGCGTGACATGTGATCTCCAGACGGGACTCGGGCAACCCGGGCGGGCAACCCTAGCGGAGATCAGTCCGGGAAGTCGAAGTCTTCGTTGTTGCTCTTCACGCCGACCTTCTCGAACCAGTCCGGTCCGAGCAGGCTGATGGGCTCTTCCTGGCACTCGAGGGCACCAACGACTTGCCGGCATGACGCCGACTTCACAGCGGTCGAGGAGACCCATTGCGTCTCCGCTACATCAAGCCGGCGGCAAAGAAAACTGCTGACTTGGGGCCTGTTGGCGGGCAAATTCCGCGACCGAGTTGAATCAACGCGAGGGGCTGCCTGGGATGCCGCTCAAGTGGACGATCTCCCATACCGACAGAATGGTGGAAGCGGTTGCCAGCGGGCATGTCGGCCTGCCGGACATCGAGCGCTATCTCGACGACATCATGGTCTCCGGCGCCCTGCCCTATCGAAAGCTTTTCGACACCGCGCAGGCGTCGTCCGCGCTCGGTGACGATGACATGATGATGCTGGGCGCCCGAATGAGTGCCTACACCGAGCTGGGGCCGATCGGCCCCCTGGCCATCGTCGCGCCCTCGACCATTCTCCGCCAGCAGTCCCGCCTGTTCGCGGCCTTGGCGCCGGCCGACCGGCCGTTGAAGATCTTCAAAACGGTCGAGGCCGCGCGCAAATGGCTAGCGGCCCAGGACGGGGCCGCGATCGCCTAGCCGGCGACGATGTAGGCCTTCAGAGCCTCGGCCTCGTGCTGGGTTTCCTCCAGTCGCCACTTCACGATGTCGCCGATCGACACCAACCCGAGCAGCTCACCGTGACGCATGACCGGCAAATGACGGAAGCGACCGTGGGTCATGCTCTCCATCACCCGGTCGATCGAGTCATCGGGGTCGCATGTCACGACATCGCGGGTCATGACCTGCCTGGCCTCGAGTTCAAGCGCCTTGGCGCCGTGGCTGGCCAGCGCGCGGACGAGGTCGCGTTCGGACACGATGCCGGCCACCCCGCCGTCCTCGTCCAGCACCAGGACGGAGCCGATGCGCCGGGAACTCAGCTGCTGGGATACCTGGGCGATCGAGGTGCCGGGCGTTACCGTGAAGACAGAGCCGCCCTTCTGCAAAAGAATATCGGAGACGAACATGGTTCCCCCCTCTCTAGACACATGATCAGGCAAGCGACGCAACGCTGTGGCGCGGAGAAAGGTTGCGGGCGATAAAGCCTTCATGAACGACGCCTCCAACAACTCAGCGGCGGCCCTCGTCCTGTTCTCCGGTGGACAGGATTCCACCACTTGTCTGGCCTGGGCGCTAGAGCGATTTGCGCATGTCGAGACGGTCGCATTTGACTATCGTCAGAGGCACCGAATCGAGCTGGATCAACGGCTTGTGGTGCTGGACGAGGTGCGGCGGCGCTTCCCGCAGTGGGCAACCCGCCTGGGCGACGACCATTTCATCGACATGGGCGTGCTGGGCCAGATCAGCGAGACGTCGCTCACCCGCAACGTCGCCTTCGAGATGGAGAAGGATGGTCTGCCCAACACCTTCGTGCCGGGGCGCAACCTGCTGTTCTTCACCTTTGCGGCCGCCGTCGCCTGGCGGCGCGACATCCGCAACCTCGTCGGCGGCATGTGCGAGACGGATTTCTCCGGCTACCCCGATTGTCGCGACAACACGATCAAGGCGCTGCAGGTGACGCTCAATCTCGGTATGGACAGGAGCTTCGTGCTTCACACGCCCTTGATGTGGCTCGACAAGGCGGAGACGTGGGGGCTGGCACGCGAACTGGGCGGCGATGCGCTGGTCGACATCGTCCTCGAGCACACCCATACCTGCTACCAGAGCGAGCGCGGGCCGCGCGAGGCATGGGGCCACGGCTGCGGCGCATGCCCCGCCTGCGCCTTGCGCAAGCGGGGCTACGAAGCGTGGCGCGAGGGCCGGAAGGTCGTCTAGATGCGGCCGCCGGCCATGCGCTTGGCGTATTCGAGCTGCTCCTGCGCCTTCGGAAACATCTTCTGCGCGTACTTGCGCAGCGCGCCACTGGTGCCGTTCTGGGAGTAGGCGCCCATCTGGTCGACGCCGTAGGTGTGGCTGGCGAGCTCGGCATTGGCATAGGCGGTGTCGAACTGCGCGCCTTCGAGCGCGTTCAGGCGCTGCAGGACGGCAACCGTATTGGGCGGGTTCGCCGGATCCGGCGCATAGGACACGCCCGCCTCGGACCGGGCCCTCACCAGGAATTCAGCCGCTTCGCTGTGCTCGGCGATCATGCGGGTGGCAAATCCGCGAACGATCTCGTTCGACGATTTGGCAAGCGCAAGCCGCCCCGCGGCGATCTCGTAGTCGTTGTAGGTCTGGGCCCAGCCAACGAACCGGGCGTCCGGCAGGGCCTCGACCGCCTGGGCAGGGGCCACGAAGACGGTCGAAGCATAGACGGCCGGAATGGCCGCCACAGCGAATTTCAGGGCGGCTCGACGAGCGATGAGCATCTTGGAATCTCCTAATGGTGCATGCAAATAACGCCGCAACCCGGGCTGGGTTCCCGATCGGCAAAAGACCTGCTAGGAGCGCCGCCCATGATGACGATTCGACAGAAGGGCGAAGCCCTTGCCTATTTTCTGGCCTTCATCGCCTGCATTCCGGCCGCCAACTGGATGATCGGCCATGTCGGCACCGTCTGCGTGCCGCGCGGCCCCTGCCTGGTGCCGGTGGCGCCGTGGGGCCCCGGCGGCCACCCACTGATGGCGCCGTCCGGCGTGCTGATGATCGGCCTTGCCCTGGTGCTGCGCGACCTGGTCCAGCGGCGGCTCGGGCGTGCGGTTGCGATCATGGCGATCGTTGCCGGCGCGGCGCTCTCTGGTGCCGTCGCCCCGCCTCAGCTGATCGTGGCCTCGGCGGCGGCCTTCCTGCTCTCGGAACTGGCCGACTTCGCGGTCTACACGCCCCTGCAGTCGCGTGGCCTGGTGCTGGCCGTGCTGGCGAGCAGCGTCGTGGGGCTGGTCGTCGACAGCGTGCTCTTCCTGTGGCTGGCCTTCGGCAGCCTCGATTTCCTCGCCGGCCAGATCGTCGGCAAATTGTGGATGGTGCTGCTGGCACTGCCGGTGGTGCACTGGATCAGGAAGCGCGAGATCTCCCAGCACACGGTCGCGGAGTAGATCGTGACATCGCTCGCGCTCCTCCCCCTTGATGAACGTGTCGCCGTCGCCGGCCAGCTCAAGCCCGACGACATGGCCGAGATCGCCGCCGCGGGCTACGTCGCGGTGGTGAACAACCGGCCCGACGGCGAGGCCATGTTCGGCCAGCCGCGCACCGCCGACCTCCGCAAGGCCGCCGAGGCGGCCGGGCTGGTCTTTCTCGACCTGCCCTTTTCCGGTCCGCGCGCCACGCCCGACCAGGTGCGCGCCTTCGCCGACCTGCTGGCCGGGCGACCCGGCCGGGTCGTCGCCTTCTGCAAGAGCGGGATGCGTTCGGCCCTGCTGTGGGGCGCCGCCTCGATCGCCGCCGGCCGGTCGCTGGACGAGGTGCTGGCCATGGCGATGCGTGCCGGCCAGAACCTCGAGCCGGTCGGCGAGACGATGGTGGCGCTGGCCAAGTCCACTCAAGCCTGAGGGCCGCGCGCCTGACGAAAGTCTCGGCTTGCACCCAAGGCGCCGTCGCTTCTTAATCGCCCGTCCAATTGCCCGGGGGGAGAGTCCGCGATGATCAAGTCCATTCTGGCCGTGTCCGAAGGCGGTCCCGATGCCGCCATGTCGTTCCGCCTAGCCGCCCGCGTGGCCGCCAATTTCGACGGGACGGTGGACGCACTTCATTTGCCGGTCGGCCCCGCGGGCGGCATCGTCGGCGGCCTCGCCATGAGCGGCGAGGCGATGCCGCTCCTGATCGACATCGACGATGAGCGGCTGGAAGCGCGCGCCAAGGAATCCGAGCGCGCCTACAAGGAGATCGTGGCGCCGATCAAGGGCGCCACCTATACCGCGGCCCAGACCGCCACCCTCGACACCCTGGTGGCAATGGGCCGTTGCGCCGACATCCTGGTGCTCGGCCGGCCGGGCGCCGACCCCGAGAACGTGGCACCGGCCACCGTCGAGGCGGCGCTCTACGAGTGCGCCCGCGCCGTGATGATCGCGCCGCCCACGGCGGGGACCGGTCCGTTCAGTTCGGCGATCGTGGCGTGGAACGGCAGCTTCCAGGCGGCACGCGCCGTCGAATACGCGCTGCCGTTCCTCAAGGCGGCCAGCAAGATCACCATCCTGGTCGCCGGCAGCAAGCCCGACGACGTCGGCGCGTCGTACCTCGCGCGCAATCTCGGCCGCCACGGCATCACCACCACCATCGACGCGATCGACCCCGGCATCGCGTCGGGCCGCGCCCGCGGTCGCGCGTTGCTCGACTACACCCACGGCAAGGGCGCCGACCTGCTGGTCATGGGCGCCTATGGCCGCGGCCAGGTGATGAGCTTCCTCGGCCTGGGCGGCGCCACCGGCAAGGTGATCTCGTCCTGTCGCGTGCCCCTCTTGATGGCGCACTAAGGCAGCGGGGGCAGCGGGGCTTCAGGGACAGGCGCCGGCGCCCTGGGTCACCACATCGGGATCGGCGCAGGCGCTGCAGGCGTTGCCGTAGGTCTTGCGACTGCCGTCGCGCCGGATCCCGCAGGCCGGCCGGTAGTCGCGGGTGCACATCTGCGGCCTGGGGTCGGCGCAGGGGCCGCCCGCGACGGGCAGCGATTCCGGCGCCAGCTCGCCCCGCGTCATCAGGAACGTGAAGGGCTGCGCCCGATAGTCGCTCAGCATGCCGACGATGGAGATGGCGGCGCCGACGGCGGGCAGCGGGCTGAGGGGCCGGGCCATCATCACGACGAGATCGACGACGTTGCCGGCCTGGCTTTCGTCGGTGATCGCCGCCTCGATGCGATCGGGCGTCGCGGAAATCACCTTCACCGGAATCTTGAGCCGCGCCCCGCCGCCCTTCTGCTTGTTGACGATCGCCTGCCAGACCTTCTCGGCCGCCGCCTTGTTGGCCGGCGTCGCGTCGCGATGGCGCAACACGCGCGCCCAGTTGGCGAAGGAGAGCGTCGCGGGATCGTTCTCCTCGACCAGCACCACCGCGGCCTCGGGCGGCGTCAGGGCGCGCGGGATCGACTTGGTGAAGTTGGCCGGCGGTGCGCGCTCGCCGGCCACGACGCGGGCGAGCAGTTCGTCCCAGCCCTCCTCGCTGCCGCGATAGAGGCGGTAGCGGGAACGGACATAGCGGTCGATGTCGGTGGCGGCCGCCTGGTTCTTGACCGCGCGGGCGATCGCGATCGACCGCGCCGCGTACCAGAAGCCGAAGGCGTCGAGCGGTGTACCCTCGAGTTGCGCGACGGCAAACTGGTAGACGTCCTGCAGATTGTCGGGCTCGGCCGCGACCGACTGGCGATAGTGACGCCGCGCGTTGTCGTAGTCCTTGGCCTGCAGCGCGGCGAACCCCAAGGTGCCGTGGAAGACTCCCGCCATCTGTTCCTTGACCCGCGCGAAGGCCTCGTCGGTGAGCGACACCGGCTTCTGCCACTTGGGCAGCACGGCCAAACCGCGCTCCGCCGCCTCGATCGCGGCCGGAAGCGCCGCCGCATCGCCCGATGCGGCGCGTGTCCGTCCGGCGTAGGCGCGATTGGCCAGGGCACGTACATTGTCCGGGTCGATCTGCAGCAGGCGCGCTGCGATGACGTCGGCCTTGGCCGGCTGGCTGGCGGCATGCCAAGCGGCGATCGCCTGCTCGAAGGCCTCGATCCGGAGCACGCTGCCGGGGTACCACGCGATGAAGATCTCCATCGCCGTGGCGCGCTTGGCGGCGTCGCGCGTGTTGAGCGCGGCCATGTAGGAATCGTATTCGGCGGGATTCTGGAAGGTGTTTCGCGTCTGGGCGCAAATATCGGACGTCGCGAAGGCGAGCGACAGCGACAGAACGAGACCGAGCCAACGCATCACCGCCATCGCAACCTCCCTTCCTCCCGGAAATACAGTGACCGTTTTGTCGAATTAAGGCAGTGTTCGAACGTTAGGGACGGGCGGGGACAATGACAATGCAGGAGCGGCGTTCGAGGATCCTGGCGCTTCTCGGGATGGGGTTGGTGGCGACGCTGTTCGGCGAACCGGCGCGCGCCCAGCAGGGCGCGCCGCCTCCCGCCGTGCTGGTCCAGCCCGCCGAGCTGAAACCGATCGCCGACCAGGCCGAATTCATCGGCCGCGCCGCCGCGGTCGACAAGGTCGAGCTGCGCGCCCGCGTCAAAGGCTTCCTCGGACCGCGTAAATTCAAGGACGGCGACATGGTCAAGGAAGGCCAGGTCCTGTTTCTGATCGAACCCGAGCCCTACCAGGCCGCGGTCGACCAGAAGACGGCCCAGCGCG
Organism: Alphaproteobacteria bacterium RIFCSPHIGHO2_12_FULL_66_14; assembly: GCA_001767945.1. Lineage (GTDB taxonomy): Bacteria > Pseudomonadota > Alphaproteobacteria > Reyranellales > Reyranellaceae > Reyranella. The sequence continues at coordinate 9,981 of MEMN01000198.1, forward strand.
ACGCCGCCAAGGCCGCCCTCACCAACGCCCAATTGCAGCTCACGCGCGCGGAAGAACTGCTGCGTACCAAGACCGGCACCCAGGTGACCTACGACCAGCGGCTGTCGGAGCAGCTCCAGGCCAAGGCCCAGCTCGAGGATGCCTCGGCCCAGCTGCGCGACGCCGAGATCCAACTCTCCTACACCCAGATCAAGTCGCCGATCGCCGGCCGCGTCGGCCGCGCCGCGGTCTCGCCGGGCAACATCGTCGGCCCCGATTCGGGCGTGCTCGCCACCGTGGTCAGCGAAAACCCCATCCGGGTGCTGTTCTCGATCACCCAGCGCGAGCTGCTCGACGCCCGGCGTGACACGACCTCGGGCGACACCCTCGTGGTGCTCCTGCGGCTGGCCGACGGCAACCTCTACAAGGAGAAGGGCAAGCTCGACTTCATCGACGTCACCGCCGACGCCAAGACCGACGGCCAGATGGTGCGGGCCGTGTTCGACAACAAGGATGGCCTGCTGACCGACGGCCAGACGGTGCGCGTGATCGTCGAGGGCGAGAAGGTCCCGACCGTGGTCGCGGTGCCGCAGGCCGCGATCGCCCAGGATCAGAGCGGCCCCTACCTGTTCATCGTCAACGACAAGAACGTGGCCGAGCAGAAGCGCGTCAAAATAGGGGTTGCGCGCGACGGGCTGGTCGCCATCACCGAGGGGCTGAAGGCCGGCGAGCGCGTCATCGTCCAGGGCCAGCAGCGTGTCCGGCCGGGCATGACGGTCAATCCCAGTCTGGCGCCGCCTTCGGCCTCGACGCAGAAGCAGTAAGTCATGACGATCTCGTCGCTGTTCATTCGCCGCCCGCGGCTGGCGTTCGTCGTCTCCACCGTCATCACCATCGCCGGCATCATCGCCATGACGGCGATGCCGGTGGCGCAGTTCCCCGACATCGTGCCGCCGCAGGTCCGTGTCACCGCGACCTATCCCGGCGCCTCGGCCCAGGCGGTCGAGGAAAGCGTCGCGCAGGTCATCGAGGCGCAGGTGAACGGCGTCGAGCGCATGCTCTACATGAAATCGACGTCGGGCGGCGACGGCAGCTACACGCTCACCGTCAGCTTCGAGGTCGGATCCAATCCCGACATCAATACCGTGAACGTCAACAACCGCGTCAACCAGGCGGTGGCGCTGCTGCCGCCCGAGGTGCAGCGGCTGGGCGTCACCACCAAGAAGCAGTCCTCGGCGCTGCTGCAGGTGGTCGCGGTCTATTCGCCCAAGGGCAGCCGCGACGGGCTGTTCCTGTCGAACTTCGCGACCATCACGCTGCTCGATACCCTGCGCCGCGTGCCCGGCGTCGGCGACGCCACGCTGTTCGGCGCGCTCGACTATTCGATGCGCGTCTGGCTGAACCTCGACCGCATGTCGAGCCTCGACATCACGCCCAACGACGTGGTCAAGGCCGTCCAGGCGCAGAACGTCCAGGCCGCAGTCGGCCTGGTCGGCGCCGCGCCGCTGCTCGACGACGTCGGCTTCCAGCTCAACATCACCACGCAGGGCCGCCTGACGACGGTCGAGGAGTTCGAGAACATCGTCGTGCGCGCCACGTCCGAGGGCGCGCTGGTCCGGGTCAAGGACGTGGCCCGCGTCGAACTCGGTTCCAAGACCAGCGACCAGCTCGGCCGCTACAACGGCAAGCCGGCTGCCGGCATCCAGATCTACCAGCTGCCCGGCGCCAATGCGCTGGCCACCGCCAAGGGCGTGCGTGAGGCAATCAAGGAACTGGAACCGCGTTTCCCCGACGATGTCGCCTACGACGTCATGTACGACACGACCGTGTTCGTGGAAGCCACGATCGAAAGCGTGATCCACACGCTGATCGAGGCCTTCGTGCTGGTGGCCATCGTCGTCTTCATCTTCCTCGGCAACTTCCGCGCCACCCTCATTCCCATCATCGCCGTGCCGGTGGCGCTGATCGGCACCTTCGCCGTCATGCTGGCGCTGGGCTTCTCGGCCAACACCGTTTCGCTGCTGGCCCTGGTGCTGGCGATCGGCATCGTGGTCGACGACGCCATCGTCGTGGTCGAGGCGGTCGAGCACATCCTCGAGCACGAACCCCACCTCACGGTGCCGGAGGCCACCGAAAAGGCGATGACCCAGGTCACCGGGCCGATCATCGCCATCACCCTGGTGCTGCTGTCGGTGTTCATTCCGACCGCCTTCATCCCGGGCATCTCCGGCCAGCTCTATTCCCAGTTTGCCGTCGCCGTGTCGGTCTCGATGGTGATTTCAGCAATCAACGCGCTGTCTCTGTCGCCGGCGCTCTGTTCCCTGATCCTGCGCCATCGCAAGAAGCCGCGCGGCGTCATGGCCTGGCTGCAGAACGGCATCGACAGCAGCCGCGACGGCTATGTCCGGCTGGTCACGCCGATTGCCCGGCGCGGCTTCATCGCCCTGCTGCTGGTCGGCGGTTTCGTGGTGGCGACCGGTGGCATCGGCAGCCTGGTGCCGAGCGGCTTCCTGCCCGACGAGGACCAGGGCGCCTTCATGGCCGAGCTGCAGCTGCCCGACGCCGCCTCGACCAACCGCACGCTGGCCGCCGTCGAGGAGGTCGAAAAGACCATCGCCGGCCGGCCGTGGCTGCAGAGCATGTTCACCGTCAGCGGCTACAGCCTGATCGACGGTCTCGCGCTCCCCAACCGCGCGCTGGTCGTGGTCGGGTTGAAGCCGTTTGCCGAACGCAAGGACACCAGCCTGTCGGTGTTCCGCGCCCTGGAGGAACTCAACCTCGCCTTCAGCCAGATCGCCTCGGCCAACGTCTTCGCCTTCAACCTGCCGCCGATCATGGGGCTGGGCAATTCGTCGGGCTTCGAATTCGTGGTCCAGTCGCTGTCCGGTGCCTCGCCAACCGATCTCGCGGCCGTTTCGCGCGGGCTGATGATCTCGGCGGCGGAAGTGCCCACGCTCGCGGGCGTCTACACGACCTACGGCGCGTCGACGCCGCAGATCAACCTCAAGCTCGACCGCGAGCGCGCCCAGGCGCTGGGGGTGTCGATCTCCGACATCTTCTCGTCGATGCAGACGGCGCTCGGCGGCAGCTATTCTAACGACTTCAACCTGTTCGGACGGACCTGGCAGGTGAAGGTCCAGGCCGACGCCGCCGACCGCGGCAAGATCAGCGACGTCTTCCGCGTGCGCGTCCGCTCGTCGAGCGGCGAGCTCGTGCCGCTACAGGCGGTCGCCAATATCGAACTGGTGACCGCGCCCAGTTCGATCGTGCGCTACAACAACCTGCGCTCGGTCGTGGTGAACGGCGCGCCGGCGGCAGGCTACTCCTCGGGCGACGCGATCGCCGCCATGGAGAAGCTCGCCACGACGACCCTGCCCGCGGGCTACGGCTACGAATGGACCGGCACGGCGCTGCAGGAGAAGGCCGCCAGCGGCCAGACCGGCTTCATCCTGGGTCTCGCCGTGGTTTTCGCTTACCTCTTTCTGGTCGGCCTCTATGAGAGCACCGCCATTCCGGTCGCCGCCTTGCTGTCAGTGACGGTCGGCCTGTTCGGCGCCATGGCGGCACTGTTCCTGAGCGGCCTCGACAACAACATCTTTGCCCAGATCGGCATCGTCGTGCTGATCGCGCTGGCCGCCAAGAACGCCATCCTGATCATCGAGTTCGCCATGGCCGAGCGCGCCGGCGGCAAGGACATCGTGACGGCCGCCACCACCGCCGCGGCGCTGCGCTTCCGCGCCGTCATGATGACCTCCTTCGCCTTCATCCTGGGCCTGGTGCCGCTGGTGATCGCCTCCGGCGCCGGCGCCGCCACCCAGCGCGCCGTCGGCACCGCGGTGTTCGGCGGCATGATCGCCGCGTCTTTTCTCGGCATCTTCGTCATCCCCGGCCTCTACGTCGCCTTCCAAACCGGGCGCGAGAAGATCAAGGGCATGATCGGCCAGGCGCCGGTCCCCACGGCCAAACCGGCGGAACCGACGCCCTAAAAGTGAACCATTTCCCGACACACCTCGTTGTGCCGCGAAGTGTGCCACGGACTGTGCCAAAATTCCGGGTCAAGCCCTTGATCAGGCTGCCCGATCGCCCCCTGACAGGCTGTGCCACCGGTGCCGGCCTTTGCCCGAGATGAGTGTTCGAAAAAGAGTCGGTGGGATGGACCATTCGTGGACCATTGGGAGACCACGAAAAACGCCCGCCGGATCTCTCCTGCAAGCGTCTCCCATCGTGACAGAAAATCTAGCAAAAACCTGTTGAAGCTGCAAATCGCCCGGCGCCCGATGTGTAGGTAGCTACGGAGCTTGATTGCCGGCAGGATGCCGGACATACCGGCATCCATGATGGCGAAGCGGTCGGCGCGAGTGTTGATTCGGTCGGTCATGGCCCTGCATTTCGCCATGGCCGGACCGGTCGTGGCGCAGGAACTCTCGCCGCAGGAACGCCAATGCGTCGAGCGCGGCTGGCGGGCCACCACCGTC
>MEMN01000198.1:14463-14802 GCA_001767945.1 Alphaproteobacteria bacterium RIFCSPHIGHO2_12_FULL_66_14
GTGGCAGGGGCCGCGCGGATCGTGGTCCCGCGGTGCGATCCTGGTGCTGCACGGCGGCAGCGGCCGGCACTTCCAGTTCTGCGTCGCCAATGTCGGCTTCCTCGAACCGCAGGTCGCCTTCGCGCGGCTGGCGCTGGACAGCGGGTTCGCGGTGTTCCTGCTCGATTCGTCGGACCGGCCGCGGGACAACGAGGATCGGCCGTGCGGCAAAGTCTGGGATGACGAAGTGCGCACCAGGCTAAATCTCGACCTTCCTTTCATCGACCGCGTGACCGCGCAACTGATCCCGTCGGTTCGGCCGGCCGGTGCAAACTCCGCACTATTCATTGCCGGCCTCTC
>MEMN01000198.1:14827-19177 GCA_001767945.1 Alphaproteobacteria bacterium RIFCSPHIGHO2_12_FULL_66_14
GGCATCGCGTCTGCGAGAAGGGCATGACCAGCCGTACCGACGTGCACGGTGTCGGCTACGACAATGAAACCCGGCAGATCGTCTCGCAGCCCGGCGCCTGCCACGCTGGGGCCTATCCCAAGGAAAAGCCCTGGGATCGGGGCAGCGGGCGAGCCAAGCCAACGTTCCGACTGTTCCATCACGCGAACGACGGCATCCTCGACGTTTCCTGCACCGAGAAACTGCAAACGCAGCTGCTTCGCCACGGCTTCCCCGAGGAGCCGGCGGTGCGGCTCGGAGGCGGAACACGCGGGCTGGTGAGCCATCTCTGGCAGGACGCCTACAACACACCAATGATCGAGTTTTTCAGCCGCCGCCGCTGATCGCGAAACGCCCGCTCCCGCCGTCATTCTCCATCGGGTGTCTTCTGCCGCGGATGAACGTAGTCCCTGAAGTCGTCGAAGCCCTTCCACGCCGGCTCCAGCGGCACATAGCCGGGACGCGGCGCGTACTTGGACGGCTCGGCCGCGCCGGGCGTCACGATGTAGCGCGGACAATTCGGGAAGACCGCGCGGGCCTTGATCCGCACCAGGAGTTGCGCACCGGCGAAGTCCCTCATCAGTGGATCGTCGCGACTGACGCTGGCCTCGCCGTTCACCCGCACGCGGCGCGGCTTTTCGCCCATGTCGATGAACAGCATCCCGACCCAGGGATTGACCAGGATGTTGCCCAGGCTCTTGAACATGCCGTTGCCGTCATAGTCGGGAAAGGCGAGCTCGTTCGGCCCAACCACTTTCACGAAGCCCGGCGTGCCGCCCTTGAAGGAGCAGTCCGGATGCCCGCGGTCATCCGAGGTCGCGAGGAAGAAGAACATCGCGCCTTCGATGAAGGCGCGGTCGCTATCGCTGAACTCGACATGGGTCAGCTTCTCGACCAGACGGTCGGCGATGCGGCGGCTCGCGAACTGGTCCTGCAGGCGGCGGTTGCCGTCATGGAACATCGTGCTCTCAGCCATCGATCCGCGCCTTGAGGGCGGTATCGTGCAGAGTCGTGTCCTGGCCGGGCGGCGCGATGCGGACGGCGTCTTCCAGGGTCGCGGTCTGCCGCCATTCCTCCGCCGGTCGCGCGCGATCGTCCGAGCCGATCTGGTCGACGCCCCAGTAGAGTTCGAGATGATGGCCGTCGGGATCGAGGAACTCGACCGAGACCTGGCAGCCGGCGCGGCGGCGGCCTTCATAGACGATCTCGGCGCCGTGCGCTTTCAAATGATCGCGGGCGCGGAACACCTCGTCGAGCGTGGCGAGTTCGAAAGCGAGATGATGGAGCGTGCGCGCCGCGGAGCCCGCCGCCGGCGCACCACCGATCAGAGCCAGGCAATGGTGATCGCCGTTGGCGCGCAGGAACACCATGCCGCCCGGCATCATGGAGCCGGGATAGACATCCGAGACCTTGAAGCCCAGCACCTCGGTATAGAAGCGCTTCGATTTCTCGAGGTCGCTGACGTTGACCACGGCGTGGCCGAGTTTCTGGACCTTGAACGGCAGACCCTTGGGCATGGCGGCCTCCTACAACCTGAGCACACGCGGCGACTTGAGCAGCGCCGCAGCACCTGCCGTCATCCTGGCACCGCCCTTGACGGCTGCCTCCGCCTTGGCCTCGGCGGCCTGCACTTCGCCCAGCCGCTTGATGGTGGCGTCGAGGATCGCCTGCGGCACGACGACGACGCCGTCGGCGTCGCCCACGATCACGTCGCCGGAACCGACCGGCACACCGCCGATCGTCACCGGAAGACCGACGCTGCCCGGCCCGTTCTTGGCCGGCGAGTTGGGCACGATGCCGGCGCAGAAGAGCGGCAGGCCGGCCGCGACGATGCCGGCGCGGTCGCGCGCCAGCCCGTCAGTGACCAGGGCGGCGAGGCCGGCATTCTTCATCATGCCCGCCACCAGGTCGCCGACCAGTGCCGTCAGCCGGTACGAATCGTTGGCGCACATAATGACATCGCCGGGCTGGGCGATCTCCATGGCCCCGAACAGGGCGAGGTTGTCGGCCGGATAGGCATGGCAGGTGACGGCGACGCCCACGAACGAAGCGTTGTCCGGATCGCAAGGCTTGACGGTCCAGTCGAGCGCGCCGCGGCCATCCATGGCGTCGACGAGATGCGAGGTCTGCGCGCCTTTCAGCGCCGCCACCTTGGCGGGGTCCGGCCGCTTGAACTGGGCCTTGATGGTGAGCAGAGGGGGATCGTCGAGCATGGGCTACCTTTCCGGCTCTGGGCTTTCGCTTGGCGCTCGGCCATCATGAGCCCAAGCATGGATGAGGGGGAAGAACGCATGGCGAAATCACCCAACAAACTGTCGGCCAGCGAGGCCGTCCTGCGGATGGCCCAGAAGCGGCTCCGGGCGCGCGACCTCGTCGAAGCCTGCCTCGACCGCATCGAGCATCGCGAGGGTCAGGTCCATGCCTGGGAAGCGCTCGACCCCGAGGGCGCGCGCAAGCGGGCCGACATGCTGGACAAGCGCGCGCGTCCCGTCGGCCCCCTGCACGGCGTCCCGCTCGCGGTGAAGGACATCATCTCGACCAGGGTGATGCCCACCACCTGTGGCTCGCCGATCTACCGCGACCATGTCGTGGGCAAGGACGCCGCCTGCGTGACGCAACTCATGAAGGCGGGCGCCATCGTGCTCGGCAAGTCGGTGACCACCGAGTTCGCGGGCGGCCACGCCGGCAAGACGCACAATCCGCACAACCTCCGCCACACGCCGGCCGGCTCGTCCTCCGGTTCGGCTGCCGCCGTCGCCGATTTCATGGTCCCGGTGGGCTACGGCACCCAGACGGCGGGATCGGTGATCCGGCCCGGCGCCTTCAACGGCGTCGTGGCCTACAAGGGGACCTACGGCTGGGCCGACATGGCCGGCATAAAGCCCTACGCCAAGAGCCTCGACACGCTGGGCTTCTTCGCCCGCGAGGCCAACGACCTCGCCCTGATCCGCGCCGCCTACGGCCATGCGCCGGCCGACCCGGCGAAGCTGGCGCCGCGCATCGGCCTCGTCCGCACGCCATGGTGGGATATGGCCGAACCGTACAATCAGAAGAACATGCTGGAAGCGGCGCGCACCCTGCGAGCGGCCGGGGCGCGGGTGCGCGAATGGGTGGCGCCCGGATCGTGGACCGGCCTGGTGCAGGCACAGAACCGCATCATGACCAAGGAGGCGACGCAGTCCTATGCCAAGGAACGCGCGCGCTTCTCGCATCTCTTCTCGCCGATCATGAAGGCCGTGATGGTCGACGGCGATGCCGTGAACCGCCGGCAATATGCCGACGCCCGGAAACGCAAGCGGGTGGCCGTGGGCCAGCTCGACGAGGCCTGGGAAAAGTTCGACCTGCTGCTGGCGCCGGCCGCCAAGGGCGAGGCACCCTCGGGCCTCGGCAACACCGGCGATCCCCTGTTCAACCGCTTCTGGACCTTGCTGGGTTCGCCCTGCATTGCGCTCCCCTTCAACACCGGTCCGTTCGGTCTGCCGCTCTCGGTGCAGCTCATCGGCAAGCATGGCAGCGACGACAAGCTTATTGCCTGGGCGCGCTGGATCGAGGCGCGCCTCGCGTGACCCTGAAGCTCGGCATGATCGGCTACGGCGCCATCGGCAAGCATGTCGAGGCGGCGGGCCTGGAGAACATCGAGCTCGTCTCGGTCCTCGTGAAGCGACCACGCCGTGACGGCAAGCTGACGCACGAGCCCGACCGCTTCTTTGCCCAAAAGTTCGACGCCGTTGCGGAGTGTGCCGGCCACGAGGCAGTTCGCGCCCACGGCCAGCGCGTGCTGGAAGGCGGTGCCGATTTCCTCGTCACCTCGGTCGGTGCCTTCACCGACACCGCCCTGTTCGAGCGCCTGCTGGCGGCGGCCAAGGCCAGCGGCAAGCGCCTGATCCTGCCCTCGGCCGGCATCGGCGCCCTCGACATCCTGAGCAGTGCCGCGGTGGGTGGGCTGGAAAGCGTCACCGTCACCGTGCGCAAGGATCCGTCGGCGTGGAAAGGCACCGTCGCCGAAAAGCTGATCGATCTCGATTCTCTCACGGCACCGCACACCGTGTTCGACGGCCCGGTGCGCGAGGGCGCGAAACTATATCCGCAGAACGTCAACATTTCCGCCGCCGCCGCGATCGCCGGCATCGGCCTCGACAAGACACGCGTAGTGATCGTGGCCGATCCCACCATCACGACCCACATCGTCGAGCTGGAAGCCAAGGGCGCCTTCGGCCGCTTCACCTTCATGGAGGACGTGGCCGTCAGCGAGGAGAACAGAAAAACCGGCAAGCTGGTCGCCATGGCGATGGTGAAGTCGGTGCGGCAACTGGCATCGACCCTGGTGGTGGC
>MEMN01000198.1:19200-20208 GCA_001767945.1 Alphaproteobacteria bacterium RIFCSPHIGHO2_12_FULL_66_14
TCCAGGCCCGCTCATGATCTTGAGCGGGCCTGGAGGCCCGCGGTCCATTGAAATGAGTCGGGAGGAATGAAATGGAAGAGTTCGACTATGTGATCGTGGGCGCCGGCGCCGCGGGCTGCGTGCTGGCCAATCGGCTTTCGGCCGACGGCAAGAGCAGTGTCGCCGTCATCGAGGCGGGCGGCAGCGACAACCACATCTGGATCAAGGTCCCGGCCGGCTTCAACAAGACGGTCTACAACGACAAGCTCAACTGGGGCTACGAGACCGCGCCCGGGCCCCACATCGATGGCCGCAAAATAAAATTTCCGCGCGGAAAGGTGCTGGGCGGGTCGGGTTCGATCAACGGCCATCTCTACGTGCGCGGCCAGGCGGCCGACTACGACACTTGGGCGCAGCTCGGTTGCCGCGGCTGGTCGTGGGACGACGTGCTGCCCTACTTCAAGCGCGCCGAGACGCGCGTCGGCGGCAGTGACGAGGTGCGCGGCCGCTCGGGCCCGCTGGTCATCGAGGACCAGCGCGATCCGCATGTGCTTTCAGACGCCTTCATGTCGGCCAACGAGACGCTCGGCCTCAAGCGCACGCCCGACTACAACAGCGGCGACCAGGAGGGCACGCTCCTCTACCAGAACATGATGCGCGGTGGCCGGCGCTGGAGCCCGGTCGACGCTTACCTGAAGCCGGCGATGAAGCGCCCCAACGTGCGCGTGATCACGCAGGCACTGGTCGAGCGGGTCGATCTCGAGGGCAAGCGCGCCACCGGCATCACCTATCGCCACGACGGCCAGTCGCACTCGATCAAGGCGCGACGCGACGTTATCCTGGCGGGCGGCGCCATCAACACGCCGCAGCTCCTGCAGATTTCCGGCATCGGCAATCCCGACGACCTCGCCGCGATCGGCGTGGCGGTGAAGCATGCGCTGCCCGGCGTCGGCCGCAATCTGCGCGACCACTATGCCAGCCGCGTCTCGGCCCTGGTGAAAGGCGCCGGATCGCTCAACGAGAAGAGCC
>MEMN01000199.1:0-544 GCA_001767945.1 Alphaproteobacteria bacterium RIFCSPHIGHO2_12_FULL_66_14
CGTGCGGGTGATCATCTGGTCCGACGGCGCCAGATGCTCGAAATCGTGATCGGTGACAGGGCCCATGCTCTCGCAGATCGCCTGGTCCTGCAGGTGGATGCCGTCGATGCCGCTGTAGATCGTGTTGCCGCGCTGCGCCTCGCGGTCGATGCCCCAGTCGTTGCCCTCGTTCATCGCCATGCGCCAGCGGCCGAGCCAGTCGGTTGTGTTGGGCAGCATCTTGATGTTGCCGCGCCCCGTGCCGCCGATCGGCCGGCCGTCCTTGTAGGCAGGTTGCGGCAGGCTCTGGGCTGCTTTCGCACGGCTCCACCAGATGAACACGAACATCGTGTGGCCGTCGTCGAGCGGCACCCAGCCGCGCGCGTGCATGTGGCTGCCGAACTCGCCGTTGGGCGCCTGCGACCAGCAGGGAAACAGGAAGTTGGCGAAGCGCCAGTAGGTGCTGCCGGGCTGGGCGGCGCGATAGCCCGCATACTGCGTGCCCCACGGCGTGTCGGCGACGTGGTACTGCGGCGCGCGGTTGGCGATCGTATTGTAGAACGGC
>MEMN01000199.1:588-7761 GCA_001767945.1 Alphaproteobacteria bacterium RIFCSPHIGHO2_12_FULL_66_14
GAAGCCGAAATGCGCGGTGTCGATCTCGCCCTCGAGCGCCTGCAGCCAGTTGCAGTCGCGCTGGATCAGGCTGACGCGGATCTCTCCCGGCGGCATGTCGAGGATCTCGAAGCCCGGCAGCGGCGGCGCCTCCGCGTGCTCGCCCATATGGACCCAGACGAGGCCGGCGCGCTCGACCGCGCGATAGGCCTTGGCCTTCACCTTGTGCTTGAAGTCCTGGCTGGAGGGCGCGCTCGGCATGTCGACGCAGTTGCCGGCGACGTCGTACTTCCAGCCGTGATAGATGCAGCGCAACCCGCCCTCCTCGTTGCGGCCGAGGAACAGCGAGGCGCAGCGATGCGGGCAGCGATGATCCATCACGCCGACGCGACCCTCGCTGTCGCGGAAGGCGATCAGCTTCTCGCCGAGCAGCATCAGGCGGGTGGGCGGGCCGTCGCGTTCGAGTTCGGACGAGAGCAGTGCTGGCAGCCAATAGTGCCGCATCAACCGGCCCATGGCGGTGCCAGGGCCGACCTTCGTGAGTTCCGCGCCTTCGGTCGCTGTCGTCATCCGATCACCGTCATCCGATCATCGTCGTCATCCGATTTGCCACGAGCGATCAGCACAAGAGTGACGCTGGATCGCGCCGGTCGCAAGGGGGTGGCCGGCATGGTCTGTCCCCTTCAGTCGGCGGCTTTCTCATGCTTCTTGATGGCCGGCATCAGGCCGGTTGGATCGACCAGCTTGCCGTGCGCGATCATGTTATGAGCGTGCGCGAGGTGGTGAAGCGCGAAGGACGTCTGCATCGCGCCCACCCTGCCCTGCGCGTCCTGGGCGGCGTTCACCGCCTGCTTGACCAGCCGCAGCGCAAACAGCGGCTTCTGGGCGATGCGTTCGGCCATCGCCATGCCGAACGACTCGAGCTCGGCCCGCGGCACGACGTGGTTCACCATGCCCAGCCGATGCGCCTCGCGGGCGCCGATCCAGTCGGCGGTGAACAGGAACTCCTTGGCCTTGCGCACGCCCATCTCCCAGGGATGGGCGAAGAATTCCGCGCCGCCCACGCCCATCGCCACCGAATGGTCGAGAAATTCGGCGTCCTCCGAGCAGACGATGAGGTCGCACGGCCACATCAGCATCAGGCCGCCGATCATCACCTTGCCGTGGACCAGGGCGAGCGTCGGCTTGGGGATGTTGCGCCAGCGCTCGCTGAACCCGAGGTAGATCTCCTGCTCGCGCGCATATTGCGCCTCGGCGCCGGGCTTGCCGAAGCCGCCCCAGGTGCCGACGGTTTCGTGCTTCGCCATGTTGCCGTGGCCATCGACCTCGCGCAGGTCGTGGCCGGAGGAGAAATGCGGCCCGTTGGCCGACAGCACGATCACCTTCACCGTGTCGTCGTGGGCGGCGCGGTCGAAGGCGTCGTTCAACGCATAGAGGAACGCCGTATCCTGGGCGTTGCGAGTCTCGGGGCGGTCGAGGACGATGCGTGCGATGCCGTTCGGCAGCGTCTCGTAGAGAATGGGCGAGGTCGTCATGGGTACACCTCCTGGAGACGATCAGGCCGGCAGAATCGCGATCCGGTTCCTGCGCGCCGCGCGCCGCATGGCACGATCCAGCGTAGCCAATGGCAGATCGTGCCGGGCGGCAAGGTCGAGATAAAGCGCGTCGTACGCCGCGAGGCCCGTTTCACGGCCGAGCGTGAAGACCTCGCCCAGCACGCGCTGCGGTGCCGCCTCTTCGACCAGAATGGGCAAGGCGAGCAGTCTCGCCGCAAAAGCGCGCGATTGCGGCCGCGTCAGGCGACGGCGTCTTTCGGCGACCAGCAGCACATTCGCCACCTCGGCCGACCAGATGCCAGGCACCAACGCCGTGTCTTCCCCAAGCCGGTCGAGAAGGGCCCATGCCGCGTCGGAAGCCTCGTCCTCGAAACACCACGCCATCGTGACCGACGCGTCGAGGACGAACGCCGTCACGAACGGCCGCTATCGCGCATTTCGCGGACGGAGAGGCCGCGCAGGCGGCGGCCTTGCGCTCCCCGGCGGATCGCGGCGATCGCAGCCTTCGCCCGCACCCGGTCGACGCCGACGGCCGGCACGATGCGGGCCAGGGCGCGGCCGTGCTTGGTGATGAGAACCTCTTCGCCCGCAGCGACGCGTTCGAGCAGTGCCGAAAGCGTCGTCTTCGCCTCGAAGGCGCCCACCGTGATCATGCGTGTACTCCGGCCAGAATTCCAACCAGTTTACCGCAGACCACGGGGGAGCGGAAGGTGCTCAGCCGTGCGCGGACGCGGGCTGGGTCCCCGGCTGAGTGGTCGGCTTGGCGGCGGCTTCCACCACCATGTTCTTCATCGCCTTCTGCAGCTTGTCGAAGGCGCGCACCTCGATCTGGCGCACGCGCTCGCGGCTGATGCCGTACTTGGCGCTGAGGTCCTCGAGCGTCTTGGGCTCGTCGACCAGGCGCCGCTCGACGATGATGTGCTTCTCACGGTCGGTGAGCTGGCGGAGCGCCGCGGCCAGCATCTGCTTGCGCTGGCCGAGTTCCTGGCTTTCGCCCAGGCGCGTTTCCTGGTTCGGGGTCTCGTCGACCAGCCAGTCCTGCCACTCCATGTCGCCCTCGGCCTTCACCGGGGCGTTGAGCGAGGAATCGGGGCCGGCGAGGCGGCGGTTCATGTTCACCACCTCCTCCTCGGGCACGCCGAGGCGGGTGGCGATCTTGGTCACCTGGGCGGGCGTCAGGTCGCCCTCCTCGATGGCCTGCATCTGCCCTTTCAGCTTGCGCAGGTTGAAGAACAGCTTCTTCTGCGCCGCCGTGGTGCCCATCTTCACCAGCGACCAGCTGTGCAGGATGTATTCCTGGATCGAGGCGCGGATCCACCACATGGCATAGGTCGCCAGACGGAAGCCGCGATCCGGGTCGAACCGCTTCACCGCCTGCATCATGCCGACGTTGCCTTCGGAGATCAGTTCGGCCACCGGCAGGCCATAGCCGCGATAGCCCATGGCGATCTTGGCCACGAGACGCAGATGGCTGGTGACCAGCCGATGGGCGGCCTTGGAGTCGCCGTGCTCGCGCCAGCTCTTGGCGAGCATGAACTCCTCCTGCGGCTCGAGCAGGGGAAACTTCCGGATTTCCTGCAGGTAGCGGCTGAGGTTGCCTTCCGGCGTCAGGGACGACGGCAGGGCGGGAAGATTGGCGGTAGCTGCACTGGTAGCTGCACTCATGGGGCGGCTCTCTTTCGTACTCCAGACTGGTGTGAACGGGCGTTTAGCACTCTCACCCGTCGACTGCTAATTCCGACTCTAAAAGTCGGACTGCTCCCGGGTCAATCTAAATCCTACTAATCCCCTCAGGTATTAAGGGGATTACTTAACGCCGTTCAGCGATGCCACCAACTTCTTGAAGTCTTGAGGCAATTCTGTGGCGAACTTCATTTCCCTGTGGGTACCCGGGTGGCGGAAGCCAAGGACGGCAGCATGCAGCGCCTGCCGGGGGAAGTTTTTCAACGCCTCCGGGACCGACGTGTTCCGGGATTTGCGGCCATAGACCGGATCGCCGACGACTGGGCAGCCGATGTGAGCCAGGTGGACGCGCACCTGATGCGTGCGGCCGGTCCCGAGCTTGGCGCCCACCAGGCTCACCAGCGGATGCAAGGCAGGCCCGAAGCTTTTCTCCAGCCAGTATTCGGTGGTGGCCTGCCGACCGCTCGTCTTGCGAACCGTCATGCGCTTGCGATCGACGGGATGGCGGCCGATGGCGGCATCGATGGTGCCGGCTCCGGGCTTCGGCTCGCCCCAGACCAGCGCCTTGTAGATCCGGGTCAGATCGTGCGCGGCAAAGAGCCTCGACAACGCCTGATGCGTCCGGTCGTTCTTGGCCACGACCATGACTCCCGACGTGTTCTTGTCGAGCCGGTGGACGATGCCGGGGCGGCGGACGCCACCGATGCCCGATAGGCTATTGCCACAGTGGGCCAGCAGGGCATTGACGAGGGTATGGTCGGGATTGCCAGGCGCCGGATGGACGACCAGGCCGGCCGGCTTGTCGAGCACCAGCAGGTCAGAATCTTCATACAGTATGTCCAATGCCAGAGCCTGCGGCAGCGGCGTCGCCGGTTCGGGCTCCGGAATATCGACCACGAAGTGGTCGCCCGTTTTGACCTTGCGGGACGGCTCTTCTATCGTCGTGCCATCGGCCAGCGTCACGCGGCGGCCCTCGATCAGCGCCTTCACGCGGCTTCGCGTGAGGGCCGGCAAGGCTAGGGCCAGCGCGCGGTCCAGCCGCTCGCCGGAAGCGCTTTCGTCGAAGGTCACGAAGTGGCGGGCGGCATCGCTCATGGAGTTTTCTTGGCGTCTCCTGCTCAGGCCTCCGCACCGCTCTGGCTGAAGGTGCTGGTCATCGTGATGGGCCTGCTGATCGTGGCCGGCTTCGTCGTCATCGCGGCCGAAATCGCCCGCCGCATGTCTACGCCCAACGCCGCCCGGCCGCCAGCGTCCGGCATGACCAGTGGATTCAGCGAGCGTATCGCCCTGCCGTCGGGCGCGCGCGTGGTGTCGATGAACGCGGTCGGCGACCGCCTCGTCGTCCATGTCGAGACCCAGGGCGGGCCCGCGTCGGCCTATATCGTCGATCCGCGCAATGGCGCCCTGCTCGGCACCATCGAATTCCCGCCCGGCGTGACCCGCTAGCGATGATCGATCATCTGTCGATCACCACGACCGACCTCGACCGCGCCCAGGCCTTCTGCGATGCGGTGATGGGCGCGCTCGGCACCGGCGGCAGCGATGACGGTTCGCCCGGCATCCGCGAGATCTACGGTCCCGACTATTGCGCTGCGTTCGTGCGCGATCCCGACGGCAACCGTCTCGAAGTCCTTACGCGCCGCCCCGAGGAGCAACAATGAACTTCCGCAGCGACAACGAAGTTGGCGCCCATCCCGCCATCGTCGAGGCCGTGGGTCGCGCCTTCTCGAGCGGCACCGCTCCTTCCTACGGCGCCGATGCCTGGACACTGAGGGTCGAGCGGCGCCTGCGCGAGCTCTTCGAGCGGCCCAACCTGGTGGCCTTCCCTGTCGCCACCGGCACTGCCGCCAACGTGCTGTCGCTCGCATGCTGCACGCCGCCCTGGGGCGCTATCTTCTGCCATCCCGCCGCACACATCGCCGTCGACGAGGCCAACGGGCCGGAGTTCTTCACCTCCGGCGCCAAGCTCTGCCCGATCGACGGACCGGCCGGGAAAATCGACTCCCGGAAGCTCGCCGAGGCGCTCGCCCAGCCGGTCTACGGCGTCGTGCATCATCCCCAGCCCGCCGCCGTCAGCATCACCCAGGCGACCGAATGCGGCACCGTCTACGGCCCGGAGGAAATCGCCGCCATCGCCACCTCGACGCACCGGCATGGGCTCAAGCTCCACATGGACGGCGCGCGCTTCGCCAACGCGCTGGCGTTCGTGGGTTGCATGCCGGCGGAATTGTCGTGGAAGGCGGGAGTCGACGTGCTGAGCCTGGGGGCCACCAAGAACGGCGCGATCGCCGCCGAAGCCGTCGTCTTCTTCGACGCCGACCTCGCCCGCGAGTTCGAGTTCCGTCGCAAGCGCGGTGGGCACCTGCTGTCCAAGATGCGGTTCCTGTCGGCGCAGCTGGAAGCCTATCTGGCGGACGGGCTGTGGCTCGCCAATGCCCGCCATGCCAATGCGATGGCGCGCCATCTCGTCGCCGGGCTGACGGCGCTCAAGGGCACGCAGCTTCTCTACCCCGTCGACGCCAACGAGATCTTCGTCGTCCTGCCGGCGCGCATGCACCATGCGCTGGAGGCGGCGGGCGCGCAGTATCACCCTTGGCCATCGGACCGACCGGGCGAACGCGCCTTTCGCCTGGTCACGGCGTTCGACACCAGTCCGATCGACGTCGACCGCTTCCTCTCCATCGCTAAAGAAGCCTGAGAGACCCCAGAGAGAGCCATGACCCATCAGCGTACCCTCACCACCGCCCACTGGGGCGTCTACGAAGTCGAATACGACGGCGCGGGCCAGGCCGTCCGCCTGCATCCCTTCTCGAAGGATCCCGACCCTTCGCCGATCGGCCTGCACATGCTGTCGGACGAGGTGGCGCGCCTCAGGGTGCGCCGGCCGGCGGTGCGCAAGAGCTGGCTGGAGCACGGCCCCGGAGCGAACAGCGACAAAAGAGGACAAGAGCCGTTCATCGAGCTGCCGTGGGACGAGGCACTCGACCTCGTGGCCAAGGAACTCGCGCGCGTGAAGGCCGAACATTCCAACCGCGCGATCTTCGGCGGCTCCTACGGCTGGTCGAGCGCCGGCCGCTTCCACCACGCCCAGAGCCAGGTCCATCGTTTCCTGAACTCGATCGGCGGCTATGTGCGCCACCAGGATTCCTACAGCCTGGGTGCCGCCCGTGTGCTGATGCCACACGTCGTGGCGACGATGGAAGAGCTGATGTCGCTCCACACCGGTTGGGACGTGCTGGCCAAGGACTGCAAGCTCTTCGTCACCTTCGGCGGCGTGCCGCGCAAGAACGCGCAGATCAATGCCGGCGGCGCCACGCTGCATCATGTGAAGGCCGGACTCTATTCGATGCGCGAGGCCGGCGTCCGCTTCGTCAACGTGACGCCGACCGGCGAAGACCTCGACAACGGCGGCGCCGTCGAGTGGCTGGCGATCCGGCCCAACACCGACGCCGCGATGATCCTGGCGCTCTGCCACACGCTGTTCGTCGAGAAACTCTACAATCGTGAGTTCCTCGACCGCTGCACCGTGGGCTTCGACAGGTTCACGCCATATCTCACCGGCGCGCAGGACGGCCAGCCGAAGGACGCGGCCTGGGCCGAGAGGATCACCGGCATTCCCGCGAGCCGCATCACCGCACTTGCGCGCGAGATGGCGACCACCCGCACCACCATCAGCATCGGCTGGTCGCTGCAGCGCAGCCACCACGGCGAGCAACCGTTCTGGGCGCTGATCACGCTCGCCTGCATGCTGGGCCAGATCGGCCTGCCCGGCGGCGGCTTCGGGGTCGGTTACGGCCCGGTCAATCTGATGGGCAGCGCCCATCCGAAATATTCCGGCCCGACCCTGCCGCAGGGCAAGAACGCGGTCAGCGACTTCATCCCGGTCGCGCGCTTCACCGACATGCTGCTCAATCCCGGCGGCAAGGTGTCCTACAACGGCCAGGACCTCACCTAC
>MEMN01000199.1:7844-14548 GCA_001767945.1 Alphaproteobacteria bacterium RIFCSPHIGHO2_12_FULL_66_14
CAAGCCCGAGACGATCGTCTTCCACGAGCAGTTCTGGACGCCGGCGGCGCGCATGGCCGACATCGTCCTGCCGGCGACGACCACCCTCGAACGCGCCGACATCGGCTACGGCAGCCGCGAGCCCTTCCTGATCGCCATGAAGAAGGCGCGCGAGCCGATCGGCGAGGCGCGCGACGACTACTGGATCTTCTCGGAACTGGCGCGGCGCCTCGGCATGGGTGAGGCCTACACCGAAGGCCGCGACACGATGGCGTGGCTCGCGCATCTCTACGAACAGTCGCGCGAGAAGTCGGCCGCCGCCGGTGTCACCATCCCCGCCTTCGACGAGTTCTGGGAGGCCGGCATCGCCGAGGCCAAGGGCGAGAACCGCGAGCCGGTGATGCTGGCCGCGTTCCGCGCCGATCCCGCCGCTCATCCGCTGAAGACGCCGTCGGGCCGGATAGAAATCTATTCCGAGAAGATCGCCTCCTTCGGTTACGACGACTGCCCGCCGCACGCGGTGTGGCTGGAGCCGATCGAATGGCTGGGCGGCAAGACCGCCGAGCGCTATCCGCTGCACATGCTGTCGGACCAGCCCGCCGACAAGCTGCACAGCCAGCTCGACCACAGCCCGCACGCGCGCGCCACCAAGATCAAGGGCCGCCAGCCGATCACTCTCCACCCGAGCGATGCCGCCGCGCGCGGCATTGCCGCCGGCGATCTGGTGCGGGTGTTCAACGACCGCGGCGCTTGCCTCGCGGCCGCGCGCCTCTCGGACCGCATCCGGCCGGGCGTGGTGCGGCTCTCCACCGGCGCCTGGTTCGATCCGGCCGACGCCGGTTCCAACCGGCCGCTGGAAAAGCACGGCAACCCCAACGCCCTCACCCTCGACATCGGCGCCTCGAAGCTCAGCCAAGGCTGCATCGCCCAGACCTGTCTGGTCGAGATCGAGCGCCACGACGGGCCGGCACCGGCGGTGACCGCGCACCGGTTGCCGGCATTCGAGGTACGCTGAGCGAGACACCGGGACAAGTTCCAGTACGGATCGGACATCTTGGAGTCACCATCGTGACACGGCGCAAAGCCTGCCGGGGAGCCTGCTGTCCTTCTTCCAATGCCGCGCCATGCAGCGGTTGGGCGCAGCGGCGTTATGGTTGACACGGCCGTTCATTGTCTCGGTGTCAGCGTGATCTCCCGCGTGCCGCCATCTGCCAGCCGGCCGCCGCGGAGACGGCCAGGATCAGCGGATAGACCCACAGAATGCCGCGGGCGTCGGCCAGGCCGCCGTCCGCTGCGAGGCCATGCAAGGCCTGCAGTCCGGACGCCGCGAAGAAGGCGATGGCATTGACGAAGCCGATGGCGGTTCCCCTTTGGTCCGGTGCTTCGTCGAGGGCAACGAGTTCGTAGGCGAGCACCGAGGATCCGCAGCCGAACCCGACGACTGCCGTCGCGAGGTCGACGATCACCGGATTGTCGATCCGCGACAGGTAGACCAGCAGCCCGATCACGACGGCCGAAACGGCCGGCGGCACGACCAACAGGAGGCGCCGCGGAGCCCGACGGCCCGACAGCCAACCCAGGACGGCCGCGCCGCCGCCGAAGCCGACGAACAGCCAGGCATTGACCCCGGCCGACCGCTGCAGGTCATTGCCGAACGCTTCCTGCAGCGAGACGTTCCAGACGACCCCATAGCTGAAGATCGTTCCGATCGTGCCGCTGGCGAAAACCGCGGCGAGCCAGAGGGCAGGCTTGCCCACCACGCGCCGGATCGATGGCCACAACGGCCGGCGGTTCGCGGCCAGCGCGAACCCCGCCGGCCGGTCGACGATCAGCGACATGCCCAGCGCGATCGTCGCGCCGGCCACCGCGGCGGCGACATGAAGCTGACGCCATCCGGTGATTTCGAGCAAGGCCGCCATCGCCGGCTGGCCGACTGCCGAGCCGATCGCGTCGACGAACTGGGCCAGCCCCAGCATCAGGCCGAGCCATGCCGGCCACCACACGGCCATCAGGGTGCTGGCGCCGACATAGGCCAGGGCGCCGCCCAGGCCCATCAGCGATCGCCCCACGAACGCCTGACCGACGCCGGTTGAATGGGCGAACACCAGTGCTCCCAGGGCGCACGCAAGCGCTGCCACCGTCAACAGTCGACGCGGATCCAGGCGGTCGAACAGGACGCCCACGGGAACCTGCATGGCGCCGTAGGCGTAAACGAAGGCGGCGGCCAGCACGCCGAGCTGCACGGCATCGATCGCGAGGTCCACGCCGACGTCGCGGGCAACCAGGCCGAACATCGTGTTCAGCAGGTTCTCATAGATCAGGAAGAGCGTCGTAATCAGCCAGATGACGAGGCCGCGAATGGCGCCGGGTTTCATGACACCGCGGCGAGCCTGGCGGCGTGTTCGTTGTGCTCCGCGACGACGCGGCCGATGTCGACCGTGACAATCCTGCCGTCCCAGACGACCGGCCGGCCGCCGACGATTGTATAGCGGGCCGTCTGCGGGGCGCAAAACACGGTGGCGGCCACGGGGTCGCTCAATGCGCCGGCGAACCCCAGGGAGTTGAGGTCGAGCGCGAAGAAATCGCACATCTTGCCGGGGGCGAGCGATCCGATGTCGTCCCGGCCGAGCAACGATGCGCCGCCCAAGGTGGCCAGTTCCAGCGCCTGGCGTGCGGTCATCCATTCGGCATCACGCCGGGGATCGGAGGTCGAGAGCGTCGTATCGGGGCCCTCGGGCGGCTTCAGGCCCATCCTCAAACGCGCCAGAAGCATCGCCTGACGGACCTCTCCCAGCATGTGGCTGCCGTCGTTGCTGGCCGAACCATCGACGCCAATGCCGACCTTCACACCGGCCTGCCGATATTTCATGACCGGCGCGATGCCCGAGGCGAGGCGCATGTTGGAACACGGGCAATGGCAGGCACCCACGCCCGCGCGGGCAAATTCGGCGATCTCCGAGTCGTTGACGTGGACCGCATGGGCGTACCAGACGTCGCTGTCGACCCAGCCGAGCGAGCGCATGTACGCGACCGGGCGCAGCTTGTAGCGCTCCAGCGTGTAGCGTTCCTCGTCCATGGTCTCGCAGAGGTGGGTGTGCAGCCGCACTCCGCGCCGGCGAGCGAGCATGGCGGACTGGCGCAGGAGTTCGCCCGACACCGAAAAGGGCGAACACGGGGCGAGCACGATCTGGGTCATCGAGCCGGGGCGCGCGTCGTGGTAGCGGCCGATCACCCGCTCGCTGTCGGCGAGAATATCGTCCTCGTCCTCGACGCAGGAATCGGGCGGCAGACCTCCCCGCGACTGGCCCAGCGACATCGATCCCCGGGACACCGCGAAGCGAATCCCGATTTCTGCTGCAGCCGCAATCTGATCGTCGACCCGGCAGCCGTTGCGGAAGACGTAGGCGTGATCGAAGACCGTGGTGCAGCCCGACAGCGCCAGCTCGGCGCAGCCGACGATGGTCGAGGTCCGGCTGGCCTCCGGCGTGCGCGCGGCCCAGATCATATAATGGGCCTTGAGCCATCGAAACAGGTTGTTGTTCTGCGCCGCCGGAAGGCTTCGCGTGAGCGTCTGGTCGAGATGGTGATGACAGTTGATCAGACCGGGCAGGACGACGTGTCCTCGGAGGTCCATGACCGTGTCGGCGGTGGCGGGCAGCGAGGCCGTCGGCCCGACCTGCTGCACGACGCCGTCGACGGCGAAGAGGCCGGAGTCGGGCAGTTCCCGGCGCGCCTCATCCATCGTCACGACGAGCGCATTCTTCACCAGCAAAGTCGCCATCGCGGCCCTTTCAAGCGGTCCAGGTTCCGAGGCTACAATGCCCTCGCAAGTTCCACCAAGCCAACTGCGTGTGCGCAGTCCGCCGCCGCTGGCTCTCACCGACGAAGACGGGCATGGTGTAGCGTCTTTCGAGCGTCCAGCCCCTTGGGGAAGCATTCGCTGCTGGGGAAGCATTCGCTGCGCAGGTTCCGAAGTTTGAAAATTCTTGGAAACACCATGAAAGACATGACCGGCGCGGACGCCCAGCTTGTGAGCACGGGGCTTTCACGCCGCCACCTGCTGAACAGCGGTACGGCGCTTGGCGCCTACTTCCTCCTGCCCCGTCCCGCCGGCGCACAGCAACAGGGCCACGATCATTCGAAAATGGGCCTGGATCCCGGCCCGATCATTCAGGCCGCGGCCGCGGCGATGGATATGCCGCTTGCGGAACCCGAGGTGCGGCGCTCGGTCAACGGCGTCCTCAACACGACGCTTTCCTGTCGCTATGCCTACAGGGACATCGGCGGACAGCGACTCTATCTCCGGAGCTACGAGGGCACGAGCCATGGCCCCACCCTGCGCATGAAGCCCGGTGAGACGCTGAAGATCAGGCTGTCGAACGACTTTCCGCCGAACCGCGACGTCCTTCCCAAGGACATGGCGCTGCCACACCAGTTCAACAACACCAACCTTCACTTCCACGGCTCGCATACCAGCCCGAGCGGCATCTCCGACAACGTGATGCGCTCGATGGTGCCTGGAAAGAAGTACGATATCGAGATCACCCTGCCGAAGGACCATACGCGCGGCACCTACTGGTACCACCCGCACCATCATGGCGGTGCCGACGTGCAAATGGCCAGCGGCATGACAGGAGCGATCGTCGTCGAGGGTGACTTCGCCGATGTCCCCGAGATCGCCAATGCCAAGGAGCGGATCATGCTTCTCTCCCAGGTCGTCTTCGACGGCTTCGGGATGATCGAAAATTTCGCCACGCTCTTTCCGGAAACCGCCACGCGCTTCCTGGCGATCAACGGCCAGCGGCGGCCGACGATCCAGATGCGCCCCGGCGAAGTGCAGCGCTGGCGACTGGTCGGCTCGCAGTACCAGGACGACTTCAACATCGAACTGGAAAAGCACAATCTGTACGCGATCGCCTACGACGGCATCCAGTTGGGCGCCATGCAGGAACTGAAGACGCTGCTGGTGGCCCCCGGACAGCGCGCCGATATTCTGGTGCAGGCCGGAGCCCCCGGGACTTACGAGCTTCGTGCGCTTCCCTTCGATCAGGGTCATCCGTCGCCCGTCGGCCCGCTGGCCCGGGTGGTGGTGGCGGGCGATCCGATGCCGATGAAGCTTCCAGCCGCCCTGCCGAAGCCGCCGTTCGAGAACATCAAGGACAGCGAAATCACCGGCAGGCGCACGGTCACCTTCTCGGCCACCAATCCGGAAGCCGATGCCGCCGGACATTGGCAGGAGTTCACCTTCCTGGTCGACGGCAAGGCGTTCGATCCGTCGCGCATCGATCAGCGCGTCAAGCTCGGCGCCGTCGAGGAATGGACGATCAGGAACACCCACTTCCACGACGACCACGCCTTTCACATTCACACCAATCCGTTCCAGGTCACCCGAGTGAACGGCAAGCCTCAAGCGGATCTTCAGTGGCGGGACACCGTCATCGTGCCGCGCAACGGCGGCAGCGTCGTGTTCCGCTCCCGCTTCCTCGATTACACGGGTGTCTTCATGCTGCACTGTCACATGATGAACCACGAGGAGATGGGCATGATGCAGACCGTCGAGGTCTACAAGGAATGACCTCGGGGCAAACATGAACCTGAACACCATCGTAGAGGTCAAGCGCCCCGGCTCGGCCGACCAGATCGGCCAGTGGCGCGACGGCTATGCCTGGCTGGCCGGCGGGACATGGCTGTTCTCGGAACCACAGGTCGCCACCAACACCCTGATCGACCTCGACGGGCTCGGCTGGGCGCCGCTCACCGCGACCGCGGACGGCCTCGAGATCGCCGCGACCTGTCGCATCGCCGATCTCCATGCCTTCAAGGGTCCGCCAGCGTGGCGCGCCGTGCCGCTGTTCCACGACTGCATCAACGCGTTCCTGATGTCGTTCAAGATCTGGAATGCGGCAACCGTCGGAGGCAACATCTGCATGTCGCTGCCGGCCGGCGCCATGATCTCGCTGACGGCTGCTCTCAAGGGCGTCTGCACGCTGTGGCCGCGTGACGGCCAGCCGCGCATGGTTCCGGTCGTCGACTTCGTCACCGGCAACCACGAGAACGTGCTGCGGAAAGGCGAGCTGCTACGCTCGATCCGGCTGCCGGCCTCGGCGCTGTCGAAGCGCTATGCCATGCGGCAGATGTCGCTCACCCATCTCGGACGTTCGGCGGCGTTGATCGTCGGCACCGCCGGCGACAGAGGCGCCGACTTCCTGCTCACGATCACGGCCTCGACACCGCGTCCGGTCCAGCTCCGCTTCGCCAAGATGCCGTCAACCGACGAACTGCGCCACGCCATCAACGAAAAGCTGCCGGCCGATGGCTACTTCCAGGACGTCCACGGCTCGGCGCGCTACAAGCGCCACCTCACCTACTATTTCGCCGAACAGATACGAGCGGAACTCGCATGAGCAAGTTCGAGGTCAACGGCCATCTCTATTCGGCCGAACCGCAGCCCGGCCAGTGCCTGCGCACCTTCCTGCGCGACCTCGAGGTCTTCGGCGTCAAGAAGGGCTGCGACGCCGGCGACTGCGGCGCCTGCACGGTGTGGATCGACGGCAAGCCGTTCCACTCCTGCCTGGTCCCCGCCTTCCGCGGCGAAGGCCGCAAGATCACCACCATCGAGGGTCTCGCCCAGGACGGCAAGCTGCATCCCGTACAGCAGGCGTTCCACGATGCCCAGGCCTTCCAGTGCGGCTACTGTGCCGCCGGCATGATCATGACCACGGCCT